>NZ_JACSLP010000001.1:0-441247 GCF_018618175.1 Exiguobacterium sp. s50 | reverse complement strand
TATTGGATGTAGGTGATGTCCGTCACCCACTTCTTATTCGGTCTACTGGCAGTGAAGTCTCGCTTGAGAAGGTCAGGGGCGATGACGATGCTCTCACCCTGAGACTTCCATTTTCGTTTGGGTTTGATCCGACACTGGAGATGGTGCTTCTTCATGATTCTCTGTACGGTGTTCCGGTTTGCTGCCAATTCATAGGTTTGCTCTAACAGGGCCTTTATCTTTCGATGTCCATATCGATAATTTGTAAGCTTACATACTGCGACGATTGTTTGCTCTAGCACCGAAGGGTGCTTCACCGGTTCTCTGGCCCAACGGTAATAGGTTGCCCGTGGCACGTCCAGGACACGTAGGATCGTCGTGATCGTATATTTCCTCTTCAGGAGCTCTACAGTCTTTAGGGCTACTTCTTTCTCAACTCTCTTTCGATCTCCATGAATTTTTTTAAGATTTCGTTCTCCGTCTTCAGGTGAGATAGTTGACGCTCTTTCTTGTCATCCTCGCTGGCGGAATCAGGACCGAGTCCGTAGGTGTATTGCTTCCCGATTGGCTGGTCGAATCGATAGATTTCATTGGACCGATACCATCTCATCCATGTGTGGATTTGGGATTCACTTTTGATTCCGTGTTTCTCCATGATTTCTCTATTCGTCAACTCACCGCTCAGTTTGTCTTTCACCACTGCCCATTTCACTTCACTTGAATATACGTTTTTGCCCACGCAAAAACACCTCCGATGCTAGCACTTTTTTAAAGTGTACCACTGCGAAGGTGTTTTTATATTGTCTCAAAAATTTAGGTTAGCCCAAAGCCAATCCATTATGGGTTGGCTTTTTTTGTATGGGTGAAACGGTTTCAGCCTACTGGCAGATGGGGAAAAGTAAGTATTCTGACAAAAGGAGGGAACCATGGTGTGGAAGAAAGTGTTTGGTGTTTTGCAGCGAATCGGGAAGGCACTCATGCTTCCGGTTGCGATTCTACCGGCAGCCGGTCTATTACTCGCATTTGGTACCGCGTTCCAAAACCCTGATCTCGTTTCGCTCTTACCTTTCTTGGCAAACGATTCACTCGTCCTCGTCTGGCAAGTTATGACAGATGCCGGGGATATCGTGTTTGCCAATCTAGGTCTTCTGTTCGCCGTCGGTGTCGCCATCGGGCTAGCCAACGGGGACGGTGTTGCCGGGTTAGCAGCTATCGTTGGTTATTTGATTATGAACAAGGTTATCAGCACGTGGAACGGTATTACCGCGGAAATAGCTCAAGGAGACCCGGCCTATGCCACGGTACTCGGGATTCCGACGCTCCAAATGGGGGTATTCGGGGGTATCATTGCCGGTTTGATTGCCGCATTCGCGTACAACAAGTACTTCAACATCAAGTTGCCGGATTTCTTAGGGTTCTTTGCAGGGAAACGATTCGTGCCAATCGCGACCGCCGCGTTCAGCTTATTGATCGGGATTGCCCTCGCCTATATTTGGCCGCCAATCGGTTCAGCGATCAACACGTTCTCGAGCACGATCATTGAAGCGAACGTCGCGGTCTCCGCCTTCGTCTTCGGTTTGGTCGAACGTTCACTAATCCCGTTCGGTCTGCATCACATCTGGTACTCTCCGTTTTGGTTCCAGTTCGGGGAATATACGAACCAAGCGGGGGATCTCGTCCAAGGGGACCAACGGATCTTCTTCGCCCAGCTTCGTGACGGGGTCGAATTTACAGCCGGTACGTATATGACCGGCAAATTCCCGTTCATGATGTTCGGATTACCTGCCGCTTGTCTCGCCATGTTCCATACTGTCCCGAAAGAACGTCGCAAAGACGTTGAAGGACTTTACTTCTCAGCAGCCCTCACTTCATTCTTGACGGGAATCACCGAGCCGGTTGAATTCTCGTTCGTCTTCGTTGCACCTCTTCTCTTTGGTATTCATGCCGTCTTCGCTGGACTTTCCTTTATGACCATGCACTTGCTCAATGTTAAAATCGGGATGACATTCTCGGGCGGACTCATCGACTATCTCTTGTTCGGGGTGTTGCCGAACCGGACAGCCTGGTGGCTCGTCATTCCAGTCGGTCTCGTTTTCGCGGTCATCTATTACTTTGGGTTCCGTTTCGCAATCACGAAGTTCGACTTGAAAGTACCGGGACGTGAAACCGTCGCCGAAGGCAAAGGCGCCCGCGCCGTCGTCGGAGATGATTTACCGTATGAGGTGCTCGTTGGACTCGGTGGACCGGATAACATCAAACACCTCGATGCTTGTATCACACGCTTGCGTGTCACTGTGAACGATGTCAAACAAGTCGATAAAGACTTGCTGAAAGATTTGGGAGCGGCCGGAGTGCTCGAGGTCGGGGATAACATTCAAGCCATCTTCGGTCCGAAATCGGATACGCTCAAATCGCAAATCGCGGCCATCATCGAAGGCGGCGAATATAAACCGAAAGAAAAAGCTGTCATCACACCGGAAGCGGCTGAACATGCCGACCATCGATTCCTTGCCCCGATGTCGGGTGTCATCTTATCGCTTGACGATGTGCCGGACCAAGTCTTCTCGGGCCGGATGATGGGTGAAGGATTTGCCATCGAGCCGAGCTCGGGACAAGTCGTTGCGCCGGTCACCGGTCAAATCACCACGTTCTTCCCGACGAAACATGCAATCGGCCTACTAGCGGACGACGGACGAGAGATTCTCATCCACGTCGGACTCGACACGGTCAACCTGAAAGGGGAGGGCTTCGTCGCCAAAGTGAAAGAAGGCGACCGGGTCGAAGCAGGGGACGTCTTGCTCGATGTCGATCTCAACTTGATTCGTGACAAAGTCCCATCGCTCATCACGCCGATCATCTGGACGAACGGAGACGGCAAAATCGTCGTCGTCCCATTCGGAGAGACGGTCGTCGCCGGGGAAGCGCTCGACTTCAGAACGGATGACAAAGGAGCCGAGTAAACAAAAAAGAAGCTCTCGCAACCGCGAGAACTTCTTTTTTTTGTGTTACTTCTTAATATCGAATTTTTCACTGAGGAAGTTCACGACTTCTTCAGCTGTATCCATGTTGAGGACGTCGTTGACGATTGCTTCTGTTTCCGACTTCGTCAAACGCTTCACGAGGCTACGTGCGCGAAGGACGCTTGAAGCCGACATCGAGAATTCGTCAAGACCGAGTCCGAGCAGGATTGGAATCGCAAGCTCTTCTCCAGCCATCTCTCCACACATACCGACCCATTTACCGGCTTTGTGTGCTTCTGTGATGACGTTGTGGAGCAAGTTCAAGATGGCCGGGTTGAACGGTTGGTACAAGTACGAGACTTTCTCGTTCATGCGGTCCGCTGCCATCGTGTATTGAATCAAGTCGTTCGTGCCGACTGAGAAGAAGTCGACTTCTTTCGCGAATTGCTTCGCCATGACGGCAGTCGATGGAATCTCGACCATCATCCCAGTTTCGTAGTTACCGACAGCAATTCCTTCTGTCTTCAACTTCGCTTCTTCTTCAAGCAAGATGGCTTTCGCAGCACGGAACTCTTCAAGCGTCGCGATCATTGGGAACATGATGGCGAGGTCACCGTGCGCTGAGGCACGGAGAAGCGCGCGAAGCTGTGTGCGGAACAAGTCCGTCTCTTCGAGGCAAAGGCGAATCGCACGATAGCCGAGGAACGGGTTCATCTCTTTTGGAAGGTCGAGGTAAGACAATTCTTTATCTCCACCGATATCGAGCGTACGGATGACGACTTGTTTGCCGTCCATACCTTCGATGACTGCTTTATAAGCTGTATACTGCTCTTCTTCCGTCGGGAACGTTTCCGAGTCCATGTAGAGGAACTCAGTCCGGTAAAGACCGATGGCGTCAGCGCCGTTTTTCAATACGCCTTCGAGGTCGTTCGGTGTACCGATGTTCGCTGCAAGTTTGACCTTGTGGCCGTCGGCTGTGATCGACTCTTCGTTGACGAGTTGTTTCAACTCTTCTTTATACGCTTCGAATGCAGCGCGTTTTTCGTTATATTCGTTGACGAGTTCTTCAGACGGGTTGACGAACACGTCGCCCTCTGTCCCGTCGATGACGACGAGATCGCCATTTTTGATTTCTTCAAGTGCTACTTTTGTACCGACGACGGCAGGGATCTCGAGTGAACGAGACATGATTGCCGAGTGAGATGTACGTCCACCGATGTTTGTCGCGAATCCTTTGACGTACTTACGGTTGAGCTGAGCTGTATCAGACGGCGTCAAATCTTCAGCGATGATGATGACTTCTTCTGAGATTGAGGCTGGCGTCATGAACGTGACACCGAGAATGTGCGCCATGACACGTTTCGTGACGTCACGAACGTCTGCTGCGCGCTCACGCATGTACTCGTTATCCATCGATTCAAAGATCATGACCATCATTTGAGCGACTTCATCGAGCGCCTTCGCAGCGTTCATGTGTTCGCTTTCAATTTTGTCGTTCACTTGTGAGACGATCTCAGGATCCTCGACGATGAGCAAGTGAGCCGAGAAAATCTCTGCCTTGTCTTCACCGAGCTCACGAAGCGTGATTTGACGGATTTCTTCGAGTTCTGTTTTTGACTGAGCGATGGCCGCTTGGAAACGGGCTTTCTCAGCTGCTACGTCCTCGATTTTGTTTGTCGGGATGTCGAATGAAGGTGTCTCCATGACGAATGCTTTCGCAACTGCGATTCCTGCAGATGCGCCAATACCTTTAATGTGTGACATAAGCGTAGTCCCTCTCTTCAAAGAAATAGTGGTTTCCAATGTTATCTCGTTAGTTCTTACCCGAAATGAAAAAGGAACTAACGAAAACCTGGAAGATTAAAGTAGCAACGGTCTACTACTAGGGGAAGCCTCGACCGAACAAAATGGCCTCGCCTCAACAGTGAGGGATGCCTGATTGCGTACTTTCTTATCCTATCATAAAATAAATCATCGTCACAACGAGGAGTTAACGCCTGAATTCGAAGAATTCATGACTCTTACGCATACTGTTTCATTATTTCGCCGAAGTTCGTTATGCTAACCATATATAAAGAAGGGAAGTGGCAAACATGTATCAAGTGAAGGATTTAGATTGGAACGGTTCATACGACACGATCGTCGTCGGAATCGGTGCGGCCGACACGATTGACGAAGGCCTCGATACGTTGTTTAACGGGCGCGTCAAGTCGCTCATCCAAGCGTCGGACATCTCGACGAAAACAGGGGAAGTGTCCATCGTCCCGACGTTCGAAGGAACGGTCAAACGCATCCTATTCGTCGGTCTCGGACAACGCAACGAGAATACGCCTGAGAACGTGCGCAATTGGTTCGGTAAAGTCGCGAAACAAATTAAAGCACGCGCCTTCACGAACGTCGCGGTCGCGCTCGACACGTTCGGACCGAACACGGCGAAACTGTTTGCCGAAGCGTATGAAATGGCGACATATGAGCACCCTACATACAAATCTGAACCGAAGCCGGCGAAGTCAGACGTGACGATCACGTTGCTCGGTGCTGGTGTAGAGGAAGAAGCGTTGACGGGTGCCGCTTACGGACGCGGTGTCAATGTCGCACGGACGCTCACGATGATGCCGGCCAATATTTTGACGTCGGAAACACTCGCGGACTATGCGGTCGAATTAGCCGAACGTCATGGATTCAGCCATCGCGTCTTGGAAAAGGAAGAGATGGAGGCGCTCGGGATGGGTGCACTGCTCGCCGTCAATCAAGGGTCGACCATCCCGCCGAAATTGATTGTCCTCGAATACCACGGTGCAGGCGATGCAGCGCCCGTCGCCGTCGTCGGAAAAGGAATCACGTTTGATACGGGTGGTTACTCAATCAAGCCGAAAGACGGCATCGTCGGTATGAAAGGCGACATGGGGGGCGCGGCGACCGTGCTCGGCCTATTCGAGACGCTTGCGACGACGAAACCGAACGTGAACGTCATCGGCGTCATCCCATCGACGGACAACATGATTTCGGGGGACGCGTTCAAACCGGATGATGTCATCACAGCGATGAGCGGGAAGACGATTGAAGTGCTCAATACCGACGCGGAAGGTCGTCTTGTCCTCGCCGACGCTGTCACCTTTGCCAAGACGTATGAACCTCAAGCCATCATCGATGTGGCGACGCTAACGGGCGGTGTGCTCGTCGCGCTCGGCACAGAAGTGACTGGTTGCCTGACGAACGATGCGTCGCTCTACGGCGCCTTAGAAGCTGCGAGCCGAGAGACGAATGAACTCGTCTGGCAAATGCCATACTTCGACGTCTTCATTAAACAAGTCCGGAAATCAGAAGTCGCAGATTTGAACAATTCGCCGGGCCGTTATGGGCATATGATCTTTGGTGGCGCGTTCGTCGGTGAGTTTGTCGGCGACACGCCTTGGCTCCACCTCGATATCGCCGGGACGAGTGAACGTTCGGCGGCAAGCGATCTCGGACCAAAAGGACCGACTGGGGTCATGGTGCGCACGCTCGCATTGATGCTCGAAGAGTGGAAACGTTGAAGTCAGGATTGTTATTGATTGGCTTAGCCGTCGTCTCCGGACTCGGATACACGGCTTGGCCGAGTCAATGGTTGTTAGGAGTCACCGTCTTATGTGCGGTGCTCGGAATATTGTTTTTGATGCAGGAGGGACGACGTGGTCGGAGTAGGAATTGATGGCGCGCGCGGGAGCTGGGTACGAATCACGTACGACAGCATCTCGCTCTGTTTGACCATCTCAGAAAAGTTGGAAGATTTATTGATTGAAGGGGCGGTTCATTTTGTCGACATGCCGAAAGACTTGGCGACGATTGATGCGCCGGACCGGTCGTGTGATGCCTGGATGCGGTCACAACTGAAGCAGCGGAAGTCGTCCATCTTCACGCCGCCGATTCAAGACGTGCTCATGGAGGCGTCCTATGCCGAGGCGAATGCGAAGAGCCGGGAACTGGTCGGAAAAGGGATCAGTAAACAGGCGTGGAACTTGGTACCGCGTATCCGTGAGTTTCAAACGATCACGGATGCGGATGTCTACGAGTCGCATCCTGAGGTGTGTTTTGCCGTCATGACGGGGAACGAGGCGGCCTTCAGCAAGAAGACCGAGGCGGGAGAGCTCGAACGGATCGAGTTGTTGCGCCGTTATTCGAACAGCTCGCCATGGAAATGGAAGATGTCGAACGTGCAAGTCGATGATATCATCGACGCCTGTATTTTGGCCGTTGCCGCCTATGAGGCGGGCACGACCGGGATGGTGACGCATCCGGACCAAACTGAAGGGGCACCGTTCGTGGCGGTACCGAAGACAAAAGAGCGATGACGTGTCATCGCTCTTTTGGTGTCGTCGGCCCGATGACGAACTTCCACATATAGTGGAACACTTGGGCGTTATAGAGGGCTTTGAGCAGGACGGCCAATACCGGCCCTAAAATGAAGCCGAGTACCCCGAACAGCTGGAGCCCGACAAAAATCGAGATGAGGGCGGCGAGCGGGTCGAGGCCGATGTGAGAGCCGACGATTTTCGGTTCGGCCAGATTGCGTTGCACGATAACGACGATATAGAGGACGACGAGCCCGATCGCGAGGAACCATTCGCCCGTGACGGCGGCATAGGCGGCCCACGGCAATAACAGCGTTCCGACACCGAGGTACGGCAACAAGTCAAAGATGGCCGCGAGCAGGGCGAACGAGAACGGATTGTCGACACGAAGGATGAACATGCCGATTAAGACGATTCCGAACGTGATCGAGATGAGCGTCAATTGCGCGCGGACGTAACCGAACAGCGCCGAGCGTAAATTCGTCATGACGAGCTCGAACTCCTTGAAGCCTTTTCGTTCATTCAAGCGAGCGATGGACTTCATATAGTCCGGCCAGTCTTTCGTGATGAAGAACCAGGCGAGCACGATGACGATGAACAAGAGCAAGACGAGCGGCAACGCGCTCAAGATGTCCTGCAACAAGCCGGCGACACCTCGGGACAAGACGCCGATCGCGGCGCCGAGTTGGACACCGATTTCGGTGATACCGCCTTCGAGCGAGTTCGCCTGTTCGGGGTTCAGCCGTTGGATGCTGTCGTACGCATCGTTGACCAACGGGGCGAGTTTTTCATTGAATAGGCGTTGTATGTATTCGGTGAACGTTTCAATCTGGGCAGGCAGTTTTTCGGCGGCAATCGTCAAGTAGCGAATGAGTTGCGTCACGACGATGGCGATGATTCCGCTGACGACGCTCATGACAATCAACAAAGAAACGAGTGTGCCGAGGGCGCGTGGTAACTTGGTCTCACGCTCGAACCAATTGACGAGCGGGACCGTCAACAAGGATAACAAGAGAGCGAACACGAATGGATACGTGTACGTGAAGAGGACACTCAGTCCCCAGATGACGAAGACGAGGCCGATAATGACGAGCAGGAAACGAAGTAATTGCCATAGTCTGGCTGGCGACAAGATGCATAGCCCCTTTCCTAACAATTTGATTGAGCATAGTATACCACGCAGGCGGTAAATAAAGAGGATGGATGGGTGATTAAATATGAAGGAATTACAACGACGAATCGATCAAATGATTATTCATTTAGGTGGCTATTGGCGGCCACTATCGGGGTTGGCCCGACTGCTAGAAGAAGTCGGTGAAGTCGGCGGAGCATTGTATGCGAACGACCAGTCGGCGCTACGGGAAGAACTGATGGACGTGTTCGTCATTTCGACGTGTCTGGCGAACCAGTACGCCATCACGCTTCAGCGTCAAGAGGCTGGAAATGGTCAGGGGGCGCAGGACAAGACGTACTATCGGCTCGTTCGTGAGGCCGGGGAAGTCGGACGGATTTTAAACGCCTATGAAGGGGACAAAAAACTGAAGGCGTCCGCGACGCCGGGTTCGTTGCAGCGACATATCGAGGCTGTCCAACGAGCGGTCCTCGACCTTGCGTCCCAAAACGACTTTGATTTATATGCAGCGATTGGCTCACTCATCGAAGACAAGTCATCCCGGGACTTCGGACGTTTCGACCATACCCCGGACCCGATCACGGAAGCGTCGGTCCGCGTCTATTCGGAACACGTCCAAGGACGGTATTGGGGTGGGGTGGCGGCTAAACCTTTCGAGGAGGCGAGCCGATATAGAGAGCGAGAAGGGCATTTGACGCGATTTTTAAAAATTGCCGAAGTGGAAGGGCTTGATGGATTCGTGATCCGTCAGCCAGAGCCTCCGCTCCAAACAAACGGCTCGTTGACTGCAGCTTTCCAGCTCCCGGACTCTTTCGTGGTCGAGACCGAGCGGCATGGTGCCGATTCGTTCTTGATTGTTCGAAAACAAGGGTAAAAACATTCCCTTTTTTTGTAAAAAGTATTCATCGTTTTTTCAAATATTTACTTTTTTAATAAAAGCAATGTGCTATTATGAAGGTGTTGTCAGTTGCGATGCGCGTAGAAGAAAGGAATATTTTGGATGAATATGAAGCTTTTTAAACTTGCCCTCATCATGATTGTCTTGTTGTTTTCAATCCAAATACCGTCAGCTGAAGCGGCTACTTTGGAAGGAGAAACAACTGTCAATCTGAATGTGCGCGCTACACCGAGCACGAACGGGAAATTGATTCAAACGCTAAAAAAGGGAACAAAAGTAAAATATGTAACTTATAACAAAGAGTGGAGCAAAATATATTTAAACAGTCGTACGTATTATGCTTCAGCACAGTATATCAAGCGAATCGCTACACCATCTTCGACCGTAACGAAGCAAGCGGCCACTTCGACAGGCGTGACCACGGTCAACTTGAATATCCGTGTGTCCGCCCATAGCAAAGCGACTGTCTATCGGACGTTCAAGAAAGGCACGACCGTCCAATATGCGGTCCACAACTCGTCTTGGGCAAAAGTGTATATCGGTGGCAAAACGTATTATGCGGCCAAAGCGTATATTGCGCCGAAAGTCGTCACATCGACGCCGACCGTGACGAAACAAGACGGTTATGCGAACCGGGCGTTGAAGCTGTTCGGTGAACGGAATCAAAAGTCGACAGTATTGAAAGTATTACCGGTCAACTCGAAAGTCGTCTCGAGCAAGTACAATGCGAGCTGGTCAATCGTTTATCTCGGCAGTGAGACGTTCTTCACGCCGACGGCCTGGATTACAGCGGGTGCACCCGCTACTCCTTCGGTGACGACAAAGCCGGCAGTGGTGAAAACGGATGGCTACGCCAACCGGGAGTTGAAATTGTTCGGGCAGCGCAATCAACGTTCGACGGTGTTGAAAGTACTGCCGATCAAGTCGAAGCTCATCTCGAGCAAATACAACACGAGCTGGTCGGTCGTCTATATCGGTAACGAGACGTACTACACGCCGACCGTCGGAATCACGACGGGTGCGCCTCCGGTGGCAAAACCGCCGGTAGCGAAGCCGCCGGTCGTTCAAAAAGCACAGGGCTATGCGAATCGGAATGCGAACCTGTACAAGAAGACGCTTCAGTCGTCACCGGTCGCTCGCGTGTTGCCAAAGTATACGACCGTGACTTACAGCAAACACAATGCGAGCTGGTCGGTCGTCTATATCGGAACGGAGACGTTCTATACACCGACGTCTTGGCTGACAGCTGGTAAGGCCCCGGCCGCTCCTGCGGCCACGCCAAAAGGGAAAGTATATACGAATACGCCGGGAGACGTCTTGAACGTCCGGGCAAGCGCCTCGGCGAGTTCGACAGTCCTCGGTCGGCTCGCACACGGGACCCAAGTCGACCATTACGGTTCAGCGAACGGTTTCTATAAAATTAAGTACAATGGCCGCGACGGCTATATCTCGACGGCTTACGCGATGACGCTCAAACCGAATGCAACGAGCGGTGCCGTCATCGTCCTCGATGCGGGACATGGTGGGCGTGACCCTGGTGCGGTCAACGGCTCGCTCTATGAGAAGACGGTCGTCCTCGACGTGTCGAAGCGGGTCGAGACATATCTTCGTTCGAAATACGGGTATCAAGTCCGGTTGACGCGCTCGACGGACGTCTATTTGACGCTCGATCAACGCGTTCAGACCG
This sequence comes from Exiguobacterium sp. s50, assembly GCF_018618175.1. NCBI lineage: Bacteria > Bacillati > Bacillota > Bacilli > Caryophanales > Exiguobacterium > Exiguobacterium sp. s50. The sequence goes on along the minus strand of NZ_JACSLP010000001.1, from coordinate 430,260 downwards.
CTAAGACGCTTCGCGGCAACTTGTTCGTCAGCCTGCACACGAACGCGGCGACGACGCCAGCGGCCAAGGGTGTTGAAACGTTCTATTCATCCTATTCGGCCCACAGTACCAAGAGCCGAGTGCTCGCGACGAATATCCAGTCCAACTTAATGGGTAAAATGTCAGGGATGACGAACCGTGGCGTCAAGACGGCGAACTATTATGTCATTAGTTATAATACGATGCCATCGGCCCTCGTCGAACTTGGCTTTATCTCATCACCTCAGGACGTCGGGCACTTACGAAGTGACGCTTCACGCCAGCGGATGGCAGAAGGCGTCGCCGAAGGTATTGCCCAGTACGTACGCGCCTATCATTAAGCTTCATCCATGATAAAACTGCCCCGACTCATTGTGAGTCGGGGCAGTTTGTGTTTACAGGTCGTCGAAGCCGTTAGCGTCGGTAACTTTCGCGTATGAGCGTGATTTCTGTTCGAAGAAGTCAGATTTGGTGGCATTCAGAGAGTCGTCTGAATAGGCGCGAATCCAAGGCATGACATCCTCGTTGAACCCTTCATACAGATCGTTCAAGCCGATGACACGGAGACGTTTGTTGGCGAGGTATTTGACGTAGTCGCGCATCTCGCTGACGTCGAGTCCGTCGAGGTCGCGCAATACATACTCACACCACTCGATTTCGAGGTCGACGGCTTCCGCCATCGTATCATAGACGAACTGGCTGAAGCTGCCGTCCGCGTCAATCTCCGGGTTCTCCGTCAAGACGGCCCGGAGCAACTGGCTGACGAAATACGAGTGTTGCATCTCGTCGCGCTGGATGTAACTGATCATCGTCGACGTGCCGACCATCTTCTGATGGCGCGCCAAGTTGTAGAAGTAGGCGAACCCGGAATAGAAGTTGATGCCTTCGAGGATGATCGAGGCGACGAGCGATTTGGCGAACGTCTCGGCCGTTTGATCGGCGCGGAAGTCCTCATATAAGTCCAAGATGAATTGGTTGCGTTTCATGACCATCTCGTCGTCCTTGGCGATATCGAAAATACGATTTTGTTCGCTGAGCGGGACGAGGCTCGAGAGGACGTAGCTATACGATTGGTTATGGACGACTTCTTGCTGGGCGATAACGGCGAGCACGGCGTGGACTGACGAGTCCGATGAGAACATCGACGACTCAAGGATGTAACGCGTCTGCACCGAGTCAAGGATCGACAACAGACCGATGATGCGTTTGAAGGCGTCTTGCTCGCGCTCTGTCAACTGTGGCCATTGCTGCATGTCTTTGGACATCGAGATCTCATCTGGAATCCAGAAGTTCGAGAGCAGTTGCTTATAGATGGTGTAAAACTGTGGATAGGCAATGTCGTTCCAATTCACGATAGAACTCGTCTCGCCTCCGATAATGGCTGTCGCCCGGTTAGGATGTTTGGGCGACAGTAGTTTGATCTTTTGAATGGTCATGGACATATACTCCTTCTTCGGCGTTTCTAGCCAACCGTTCGGCCCAATGACGGACGTTGTACGGTTGATTGCGCGGCGATTGCTCGATTTTCAACGTTTCACCGGCGAGGGGAATCCCGTATTTTGAAAGATGGTACGCCATTTCATCGACCGCACGACAGAAATGGACGAACATCTTGTCGCCGGTCCCGAACACGGCGGCTTGGCGAAGCGGCACGTCGAGCTCCTTCAAGACGAGTCGGAACGTGTCTTTCATCTCGTCCGGCAAGACGCCGTCGGCCCACGTGTACGATCCGAAATAGACGAGATCGTATGTGGCGAGGGAGCGGGCTTCGCGATGGCCGATGCGGTCCGCTTCAAACAAGACGACACGGTCGCCCCGATTGACATGAGACTCTTGAATCAATTCGGCGACCTCTTCAGTATTCCCGCTCATGGAACTATAGACGATGGCGATGTGCATGGTCGTTCCCACCTTTCTGTTACGTGACGTTATGAAGCACACGATTCACATTCGTCGACTTCAACGGTCGTCGAACGTGTGTAGTAGATTGATTTCATGCCAAGCGACCATGCCTCGAGGTGCATCGAGAGAAGCTCGGTCGCTTTGACGTCGTTTTTGACGTACAGGTTGAAGCTGATCGCTTGGTCGATATGACGCTGGCGCGCTGCGTTTTGACGGATGCTCCAGAGCTGATCGACTTCGAACGCTGATTTATAGAACCAATTCGTCTCCGGATTGAGATCAGGCACCGTGACCGGAATCTTATAGTTTTTCTTCTCTTCCGAATAGACCTTCTTGTAGACCGGATCGATTGACGCGGTGCTACCGGCGATGATGGCCGTCGACGAGTTCGGAGCGACCGCCATCATGTAGGCGTTACGGACACCGTTTTGGTGGACCGCTGCGGCAAGACCGTCCCAATCGAGTTCATCGTGTGAACGGTAGTTACGACGTTTGAAGTACTCACCTGTGTGCCATTCTGATCCTTCGAAGACGCCGAACGCACCTTTTTCCTTGGCGAGTTCCATCGATGCTTGAATCGTCAAGTAGGCGATTTTCTCGTACAGCTTCTCCGCATATTGGACGGCATCGACCGATTCCCAACGGATGCCTTCCAGTGCGAGCAAGTGGTGCCAGCCGAACGTACCGAGTCCGACGGCGCGGTATTTCTGGTTCGTGATCATCGCTTGCGGTACTTCGATCGTGTTCAAGTCAATGACGTTGTCGAGCATCCGCATTTGAATCGGGATTAGGCGCTCGAGGACGTCCGCTTTGACGGCCCGGGCAAGGGCAATCGAGCTCAAGTTACAGACGACGAAGTCGCCAGGCGTCTTCGTGATGACGATTTTCCCATCTTCCGTGTACTCTTCATCGATTGTCGTCGGCGACATGTTTTGCGCAATCTCTGAGCAGAGGTTCGAACTGTAAATCATGCCGGCATGCTTGTTTGGATTGGCGCGGTTCACGGCGTCGCGGAAGAACATGTAAGGTGTTCCTGTCTCGAGCTGTGAGCGCATATACCGTTTGACGAGGTCGATGGCCGGTACCGTGACGCGAGTCAGTTCAGGCGTATTGACGCACGCCATGTACTTCTCTGTGAACGAGCCGCCGTTCTCTGTCTCATCGTAGAAGTCTTCGAGGCTGAAGCCCATGACCGTCCGAATCTCGTGCGGGTCGAACAAGTGCCAGTCGCCGCGGGCTTCGACTGTACGCATGAACAAGTCTGGCAAACAGACGCCCGTGAACAAGTCGTGGGTCCGGAGACGCTCGTCCCCGTTATTCAATTTCGCGTCGAGGAACTCGAAGATGTCCTTGTGCCAAATGTCGAGGTAGACGGCGATCGATCCTTGGCGCATGCCGAGCTGGTCGACCGAGACGGCCGTGTTGTTCAACTGCTTCATCCAAGGGAGCGCGCCGCTTGAGACGCCTTTGAATCCTTTGATGTCACTGCCGCGTGAACGGATTTTGCCGAGATAGACACCGATTCCGCCGCCGCCTTTCGAGAGCGTGGCCACGTCCGTGTTCGAGTCGTAGATGCCACGGAGCGAGTCATCGACCGTGTCGATGAAACATGAGCTGAGCTGTCCGTATGATTTCCCGGCGTTTGAGAGCGTCGGAGTGGCCACTGTCATATAGAGGTTCGAGAGGGCCCAGTACGCTTCTTCGACGAGCTTGACGCGCTGGTCGGCGTTCTCTTTTTGCATGAGCGTCATGGCGATGACCATGAACCGCTCTTGCGGTAACTCGTATAGGTTCTTGACATGGTCACGGCCGAGATAACGGTCCGACAACGTCCGGAGACCGATGTAAGTGAACATGCGGTCGCGTGACGGGTCAATCAACGTCTCCAAGTAGGCAATGTCTTCTTTTGAGTACGTATCGAGTAGGGCCGACGTGAAGATGCCTTTTGTCGTGAGCGTCTCAATCATCGGATAGAGCGCACCGTAACGCATCGAGGCGTCATAGCCACGGTTTCGTGCCGCTTCTAAATAGAGGCGGTTTAAGTACATCTCAGTGGCAACGAACGTCCAGTCCGGCTCTTCTGCCTGCAACATGTCGAGGGCGTGCATCGTCAAGAGTTCATATACTACATCTTGTGTCAGTGTCTTTCCTTCGAGCGCCCGAACGGCCCGTTCTTCATATCGTTCAACACTGAGCTGTGGGTAGCGTTGTTTAAGGGATTGGATCAATGTCGAGACGTCAGCGAGCGTTGGCGTCGCAGCCAACAGCGTCTCGTGGTGGATAGGGGATGTCAAAACGATCACTCCTTCTTCGGATGTAGATATTATAAAGGTATAACTCGAAATACCCTATATTGCGTCAATATATAGTTAAAAGCGTTTTTAGCTTTTAACTATATATTGACGTTTTTTTATCTTTTTAATCATAAATCACCTATATTTAGTTTTCAAATCTTGACATTCGGCAAACTGCAGACGCTTGAATTACTTTTACTCAAAAACGGCGCTGTCATCCGATTTGAGATGAGATTTGAGATAGAAAAAAGTTTGAGCGACGGTTAAACGACAGCACATTCATTTTTATGTAAGCGGTCAATCGAGAAGCGAACGACCTCATTCGGCAGTCGCCTTCGTTATTTTTCGAGAAAATCCTGCTTCTTTTCACTGTTGATTCATTACTATATATAGTGGTCGCTTGTTTTTGAAAACGAGGGAAATTCGAACGCTCACTAGCATCGGATTGAAAAGTGAGGTAGATTGAGGGAGTACGATTTGAAATCAAGGTAAAAAGAAGGGTTTAACAAATGAGAGCAGAAGACTTATTATTAGCATGGGACCCACTCGGTTACGGGCTTGGGTCGTATGGACCAGAGTTTGATAATATCGCCTTGGCGCTCATCCACATCGACACGATCGATGAGTTGGATGAAACGATTCGCCGGATTTTGACAGACGCGTTCGGCGACTGTCCGACCGAATCGGAAACACGGGCCATGGCGGCACACTTACTCGCGTCTTCAGAATCTTGTCACTTATAAGGGGGAACCACGATGTTACGTATCGATCCAACACCGAATCCAAATGCAATGAAAATCACACTTCCTGAGAACGTCTTCGGCGCGAAAAGCCAAAGCGTAAAAGCTGGCGAAGAGACGGACCAACCGCTTCTCGCGAAACTCGTCGCCATCGAAGGCGTGGAGAGCGTATTCGCTTATGGCGATTTCGTCACGGTATCAAAAGAGAATGGCGTGAGCTGGGAAACAATCTTGCCACACGTCGAAACTGCTTACCGCGGATGAACCCGCTCGTTTCCATCGTCATCCCGGTCTATTCACGGGAGACAGAACTGACCGAACTGCTGGAAAGCCTGGTCGTCCAGACGTTTCAACAGTTCGAAGTACTTGTAATCAATAATGACGGGCCGCCAAAACAGCATCTTTTGGCGCCTTTTTTGAATCGATTGTCGATTCGTTATATCGAACTTGGCGAGAACCATCACGTCAAAGCCCGCAATCTCGGCGTGCAAGAGGCGAACGGCGAGTATGTCTTGTTGCTCGACGATGACGATCTGCTCATGCCGACACATCTCGAGCAGGCGCTCGAGGACATCCGCGCGGCCGACCTCGTCTTCACGGATGCGGAACTGTTCCGCTTCATATGGGAAGACGGACGCCGACGCGTCACCGACTGGGAGGCGTTCGCCTACGACCTCGATTTGGAACGACTCCGTCAAGACTCGACGTTCATCCCGTCCGGCACGCTGTATCGAAAACAGCTCCACGAGACGATTGGACCGTTCGACGAGGATGTCTATAACTACTGGGACTGGGATTTCATTCTACGTGTCAGCGAAGTCGGGACGATTCGGCATCCCGCGCGCGCGACCGTGCTATACGCGTTCAACGGCACGGACAATCTGTCGGCCAAACAAGATGAGACGCGTCGTCGTTACTTTGATCGGTTCTGTCACAAGCACGGCCTCGTCAATATGGAGATGAAAAACTTCCATATCGTTCAAGCCGAGCGACGGGACTACGTGAGACAGACAGAGAGAACGTTCACAGGGGCGTTCCCCGGTAGAACGGAAGGAGAATAAATTATGTACACATCGAAAGAATTAGAACTGCTCGAGTTGCTCGAAGAGAAAGGCTACCTCGAGACGAAATTGTTGGCGAACTTGCTAGCGACAGACGAGGCGACCGTTGAGGCGATGCTCGAGAAGTTCAAGGCGGACGGAATTTTGCTCGGTTTCCGGGCGATGGTCAACTGGCAAAAAATCAATCGGCACGACGTCACGGCGTTCATCGACGTCAAAGTCACACCGAAACGTGGCCGCGGCTTCGACGAGGTCGCCGAGCGGATTTATCGCTTCCCGGAAGTGACGGCGCTCTATTTAATGTCAGGGGCTTACGATTTGCAAGTCGTCATTCGGGCGAACTCACTCCAAGACGTCGCGTCGTTCGTGTCGGATAAACTGTCACCGCTCGATTCGGTCGTCTCGACGACGACGCACTTCAAACTGAAGACGTATAAACACGATGGTATCTTGTTCACCCCACAAGTCGAAGACAAACGGTTGAACATCACGCCATGAAGTCACTATCTCAACAAGTCGTCTCGATGAAGCCGTCCGGCATCCGCCGCTTCTTCGATTTGGCGCAAACGATGGAAAACGTCGTCTCTCTCGGGGTGGGGGAGCCAGATTTCATCACGCCATGGAATGTGCGCGAGGCGAGCTATGCAGCGCTCGAGCAAGGTTATACGGCTTATAGCGCCAACGCAGGACTCCTCGAGTTGCGACAAGAAATCGCGAGTTACATGACGGACCGGTTCGGGGCGACGTATGATCCGGCGACGGAATTGATTGTCACGACGGGCGCCTCGCAAGCGCTCGATATCGCGTTCCGGGCGCTGCTCAACCCGGGTGACGAGGTCATCGTCGTCGAGCCGGCCTTCGTCTCGTACGGACCGCTCATCGAACTCGCCGGCGGGACGGTCGTTCCTGTCGCCTGTCGTCCGGAGAACGGGTTCCGTTTGAACCGGGACGATGTCGAGGCGGCCATCACCGAACGGACGAAGGCGATGCTCCTCTGTTTCCCATCGAATCCGACTGGGGCCACGATGACGGGCGAAGAGCTCACCGAAATTGCGGAACTCGCGACGAAACACGATCTTTGGGTCGTCAGCGATGAGATTTATGCCGAGCTGTCTTACGATGAGCCGTTCACGAGTTTCGCGACGCTCCACGATATGCGCGAGCGGACGATTGTCGTCAACGGGTTCTCGAAGGCGTTCGCGATGACGGGCTGGCGGCTCGGTTTCACATGCGCGCCGGAAGTCGTGACGCGAGAGATGCTCAAAGTCCATCAGTACGGCATGATGTGTGCCCCGACACTCGTCCAATTCGGCGGTCTCGAGGCGCTCCGTAGCCGCGACCAACATGTACCGAAGATGGTGAAGAGCTATCGGCAGCGCCGTAACTACTTCATCCAGGCCCTCAATGACGCCGGATTACCGACGCACGTGCCGGGAGGCGCATTCTATGCCTTCCCATCGATTCGCCATACCGGATTGACGAGCGAAGAGTTCGCCGAGCGTCTCTTGCTCGAGGAACGGGTCGCGGTCGTACCGGGCAACGCCTTCGGTGCGAGCGGTGAAGGCTTCGTCCGTGCCAGTTACGCGACGTCGGTCGAACAGTTACAAGAAGCGATTCGTCGCATCGATCGGTTTATGAAACAGTTCGAGGTGACGACAACAACAACAACAGACTCTCAGCGATGAGGGTCTGTTTACGTTTTAGCGGTATAATAGGTGGGAAAAGACGAGCGAGGTGAAGCCAATGGAACAAGTGGATTTTGTAGCAATCGGCTGTGGGCCGTACAATCTCGGATTGATGGCGCTCAGTGAAGCGACTTCATTGAAGGGTGTCTGCTTTGAGGAACAGGACGACTTCAAGTGGCACGAAGGCATGCTGCTCGAGTCGGCGACGATGCAGACGCATTACTTATATGATCTCGTGACGCTTGCCGATCCGACGAACCGTCACAGTTATTTGAACTATTTGAAACAGAACGGCCGCTTGCAGACATTCATCGTCCAGGAGAGCCCGACAATTCCCCGGACGGAGTTCAACCGGTATTTACAATCGGTCGCCGCCTCGCTCGACACGATCAAGTTCTCACACCGGGTCACCGATGTCCGTCCGGCGGCGGATAGGTTTCTCGTCACGGTCGAGACACCGGATGGGGAAACGGTGCTGTCGTCACGTCACGTCGTCATTGGTACGGGAGCAGAACCGCTTGTCCCGGACGCCTTCCAAGATGTCGTCCATACGAGTTCGTATCGGATGGAGCGGGAGCGCTTGCTTGAAACCGATCGCATCGTCATCATCGGTAGCGGTCAAAGCGCGGCTGAAGTGTATCTCGACTTATTGACCCGGTCCGATAAAATGCGCCAACGCATCGATTGGGTGACGCGCTCGGATGTGTTCGAATCACTAGAGAGCGGTAAGCTCGGCGAGGAAATTTTCAGCTTGCCGTATGTCGACTATTTCAATCAATTGCCCTATGCGGAGCGGGAGCAGCTCGGGAAAGCGTTCGAGCGGTTCCGGAACGGGGTCAATCCTGAGACGCTTCGGGCGATTTATGGATTTTTGTATCATCGGACGGCGGACGGAAGTGATCAAGCGACGAACCTGTACACTCAGATTGAAATCGAGCACATCGCACACGAAATCGTTTATACTGTCGAAGGGACGCAACAATATACGGGGCAATCGTTTACGGGTGAATATGATGCGGTCGTAGCGGCGACCGGATATCGACCGCGCATCCCGACATGGGTCGAACGGTTCGACATCGAATGGGAGGCGGAGCAGCAGTGGCGTGTCAACAATCGCTATCAGATTGCGACGAAGACGACGTTGGCGGGAAGTTTATTTACCCATACGAATTTAGAACATTCGCACGGTCCGGCAGCGACGAATTTGGGGATGGCAGTGTATCGAAACGCAATCATGTTGAATGAAATGATGGGGGAAACGGTGTTTGATGTGGCCGCGCAGCAACCGTTTACAAGTTTTTGAACAAAAAAAGGGCTAGGCGTTAGCCTAGCGGAATCAGGGGGGAATACTTGAAGTCTTGCTTGATTTGTATTTACCCGACCCGTCGACTTTGAAACACAAAAACAATCCCAAATAATCTTTTTTACTAATTTGTACACTTTATCGAAAAAAGTATGTTATAGTAAGTTGATGAATTTAGCATAGGAGTGTTTGTAATGGCAAAATACGAAAAAGATCAAGTTTTAAAAGGTAAAGTAACAGGAATCCAACCTTTCGGTGCGTTCGTCGCACTCGACGACGAGACTCAAGGTCTTGTCCACATCTCTGAAATCTCACACGACTACGTGAAAGACGTGAACGAGTACGTTCAAGTCGGTCAAGAAGTTGAAGTGAAAATTCTTGATGTTGATGAAGCATCTAAGAAAATCAAGCTTTCAATGAAAGCGACACAAGAAGCTCCAAAACGCGAGAAGTCGGCTAAGCCAGCTCGTCGTGGCGCACCACGCCGCAACGAAGCTTCAAACTTCAAGCAAGAAGAAGCACCAGGCTTCACTGTCCTCAAGGACAAGCTCGAAGACTGGATCAAAAACACGAACTTCAAAAAGTAAGTGATTGAGACGACCTGCCCTGTGCAGGTCGTCTTTTTTTTGTACAGGAAATGTCCCACACGTTCACGAACAGTACAGAAAAGGAGTGAGGACCATGAAAATCGGAATCATCGGTACGGGCGGGATTGCCAAGACCGCCCACATCCCGCAATACATCGCAGCAGGCGCAGACGTCGTCGCCGTCATGAATCGGACACGCGAACGCGGGGAGGCGGTGGCGAAGCAGTTCGGAATCGAACGGGTGTACGAGACGGTCGAGGAGATGCTCGCCGAAGAGACACTCGATGCGGTCAGCATCTGTACACCGAACGCCTTACATAAACAACAAGTCATTGCCGCACTCGAGGCCGGCTGTCACGTCCTCTGCGAGAAACCGCCGGCCATCTCGGCTTACGAGGCGAACGAGATGCTACAGGCGGCCAGACGAGCTGAGCGAACCCTTCATTATGGCTTCCATTACCGGCATCGGTCGGATACCCAACTATTGAAGAGGATGATCGAGGCGGGTGAACTCGGACACATCTATGCCGCGACCGCGCTCGCCCTTCGGCGCCGTGGCATCCCGGGATGGGGCGTGTTCACGAATAAAGAGTTGCAGGGCGGCGGCGCACTGCTCGATATCGGGGTGCATATGCTCGACCTTGCCCTCTATTTGATGGATTATCCGAAGCCGGTCGATGTGGTCGGTCACGCCGGTCAATATCTCGGAACGCGACCTGGTGTCGGGCTGATGGGCGATTGGGACGCGGACGCGTTTTCGGTCGAAGACACGGCGCGGGCGATGGTCACGTTCGATAATGGGGCATCCTTGTTCTTAGACGCGAGTTTCATGGCCAACGTCGACGCGGCGGACACGATGCGGGTCGAACTGCGTGGGACGAACGGTGGCGCGTCGCTGTTCCCACTCGTCATCCATACGGAAGAGCACGGGGCGTTGTTCGATAAGACACCGGCTCACCTCGCGCTCGAAGACCCGTATGCGAGACAGATTCACACGTTTCTCGAGGCGTGTCGTCAGGAGCCGTCGTACCAGCAAGCGGAACAGGCGGTGACGCTCCATACAATCATCGACCGCATCTACGCTCAGGCCTGATTGCTTTTCAATCACAAAAAACAGGGTATATAGTGTAGGTGTTACATATTTTCGAAGGAGGATGAATTATGCACAACTTTGAATACAGAAACCCGACGAAACTTATTTTCGGGACTCATCAAATCGAAAAACTCGCGAGCGAGTTACAGGCGCTTGACGCCAAGAAAGTGATGCTCGTCTATGGAGGCGGGAGCATCAAAAAGAACGGCACGTACGAAGAAGTCGTGGCCGAGTTAAACAATGCTGGGATCGACTACGTCGACTTCTCAGGCGTCGAGCCGAACCCGCGCATCGAGACGGTACGTCGCGCGGTCAAACAAGCACGCGAAGAGAACATCGACGCGTTGCTCGCGGTCGGCGGTGGTTCGGTCATCGATTGTACGAAACTCATCTCGGCGGCCATCCCGTATGAAGGCGACGCTTGGGATATCGTGCTTCGCGACCACATCCCGACAGAAGCGGTCCCGTTCGGTACGGTGCTCACGCTCGCAGCGACTGGCTCTGAAATGAACTCGGGCTCGGTCATCACGAACTGGGAGACGCAAGAGAAGTACGGTTGGGGCCACCCGCTTGTCTATCCGACGTTCTCGATTCTCGATCCGCGTTATACGGTATCGGTACCGAAAGATCAAACGATTTACGGTATCGTCGACATGATGAGTCATTGTTTCGAGCAATACTTCCACCCGAACCATGCGCCGGTCCAAGAGCGTATGACGGAAGGCGTGTTGAAAGCGGTCGTCGAATCGGCACCGAAACTCGTCAATGACTTGGAGAACGTCGACTTGCGCGCCATCATCTTGTTCGCCGGAACGATCGCCTTGAACGGAGTGCTCCAAATGGGCGCCTCGGGCGACTGGGCGTCACACAACATCGAGCATGCGGTCTCGGCTGTCCATGACATCCCACACGCAGGCGGACTCGCAATCTTGTTCCCGCGCTGGATGGAGCATGTGCTTGAAGAAGACAACGCCGCTCGCTTTGCACGCCTCGGGACGGAAGTATTCAACGTTGAACCGGCCGGTAACGATCTTGAGACGGCGAAACGGACGATTGCAGCTGTCCGCGCCTTCTTCGACGAGCTCGGTGCACCAAGCTCACTCCGTGACTATGACATCGATGAATCGACATTTGACGCCATCCTCGACTCGGCGATGAAACGAGGCGCATTCGGTCGCTTCCGTACGCTCGAACGTGAAGACGTCGCAGCGATTCTTGAACTGAGCAAATAAGGCGATTTCATGCCTATTTTGCAATAATGATTGAACGAATCCGACGTTTCCGTTTATGATGGGTCATGTATGGCTCTTCAATGAGCGATTTAAAGGAGGAAATGACATGTCAACAGTACGTTTCGATTATTCAAACGCCCTGTCTTTCGTCGGGGAACATGAAGTCGATCAATTGCAAGAAACCGTGAAAGCAATGCATTCGGTCATTCATGACCGCAGTGGGGCAGGTAGCGATTTCCTTGGGTGGGTCGACCTTCCAACAAACTACGATACGGATGAGTTTGCTCGCATCAAAGCGGCTGCGGAACGAATCCGTGAAAATTCGGACGTCCTCGTCGTCGTCGGAATCGGTGGATCATACCTCGGCGCACGCGCGGCGATCGAGATGCTCCAACATTCATTCTTCAACGTGTTATCTAAGGAAGAACGCAACGCACCACAAGTCTTCTTCGCCGGCCACAACATCTCGTCGACATACTTGACGGAGTTGCTCCAAGTGCTCGAAGGCAAGGACGTCTCAGTCAACGTCATCTCGAAATCGGGAACGACGACTGAACCGGCCATCGCGTTCCGTGTCCTCAAACAGTTCATGGAAGACAAGTATGGTCAAGATGGCGCACGTGAACGTATTTATGCGACGACAGACCGTGCCCGTGGCGCCTTGAAGACGCTCGCGGATGCAGAAGGCTACGAGACGTTCGTGATTCCAGATGACGTAGGAGGTCGCTTCTCGGTGCTCACACCGGTCGGACTCCTTCCAATCGCGGCAGCAGGCATCGACATCGACGCCCTCATGGAAGGTGCACGCGATGCCCAAACGGCTTACTCGTCTCCGAACTTGGCGGACAACGAAGCGTATCAGTACGCGGTCGTCCGTAACGCTTTATATGCGAAAGGCAAGTCGATCGAGTTGCTCGTCAACTACGAACCAGCCTTGCATTACGTATCGGAGTGGTGGAAACAGCTTTATGGCGAGTCAGAAGGGAAAGACAACAAAGGGATTTTCCCGGCGGCAGTCGACTTCTCGACGGATCTCCACTCGATGGGACAATACATTCAGGAAGGTCGTCGTGACTTGTTCGAGACGGTTATCCGTGTCACGAACGTCCGTCACGCGATGAACGTGCCGGAAGATTCACAAGACCTCGATGGCTTGAACTTCCTCGCTGGTGAGACGATTCAATTCGTCAACGACAAGGCAGCTGAAGGAACACTCCTCGCCCACACGGACGGAGAAGTCCCGAACCTCGTCGTCGAATTGCCAGAGATGACGCCGTACCACCTCGGTTACTTGTTCTACTTCTTCGAGAAGGCATGCGCGATGAGCGGATACATCCTCGGAGTGAATCCGTTCAACCAACCAGGCGTTGAAGCGTATAAAGCGAACATGTTCGCGTTGCTTGGAAAACCAGGTTACGAAGAGCAAAAAGCTGAGCTTGAAAAGCGCTTGAACCAATAATTTTGAGTAGGTCCGCTCCGGCGGGCCTATTTTTTTGTTTGAAACTAGTGGAAGACAAGGTAAAGTGAGAGTAGACAGGGGAAAGAAAGGGATGGACTATGTTGACATTCACGGACTACTATCACAATAAAGTCGAGTTGAGCTTTGCGCACTATCCATTTTCGGATACACCGCTCCACGTCTGGGTCGTCGCTCGCTTTGAAAATCAATGGGTGCTGACGAAGCACAAGCAGCGCGGGCTCGAGTTTCCGGGTGGGAAAGTCGAACCCGGCGAACACGAGGATGACGCCGCGATTCGGGAAGTGTATGAAGAGACGGGCGGTGTCGTGAAGACGCTCCATTATCTCGGCCAATATCGCGTGCTTGGGCGTGGCGACACGGTCATTAAAAATATTTATTTCGCCGAAATCGAACGTTTCGACGATCATCCGGCGGTCGACGAGACCGATGGGGCCGTCCTTATGAAGGAATTGCCGACGAATCTGCTCCGGAACAATCGGTACAGCTTCATGATGAAAGACCGGGTGCTCCCGGAAACGATGAAGGTGCTCTATGAAAAACAATTGGTTTGACAAGGTCGAGGTCCTGCCGCCGTACGCCGGTTATCCGGTCCATCGTGGCTGGTATGCGACGCGTGACGGTGAGGACGTCGTCGCCTATACGATCACACCGAAACGGCCGAACGGGCACGTCCTGTTCTATCTGCGCGGCGGAACAGGACGCATCGGGGATGTGCGTTTGCCCCGGTTGATGCAGTTCGCTGCCAAAGGTTTTCACGTCGTGGCGCCCGTTTACCGGGGTAACCATGGCGGGAGCGGGAAAGAGGACTTCGGCGGCGCCGATCTAGAGGACGTCCTGTCTCTCTACGATCGTGTCCGTCGAACGGATACGTTTATTCATGCCCTTGGTTTCTCGCGCGGGGGCATGATGGCGTTGTCGCTCGCCGCGGAACGACCGCTCACGTCCGTCACGTCATGGGCGGGTGTGACCAATCTCGAGTGGACATATGAAGAACAGCGTTCGATGCGGAAGATGTTGCGCCGTATGACCGGTGGCGACCCGGAAGCGGCCCGTGCCGCTTATGTCGAGCGCTCGCCGCTCTACAAGGAATGGGATGCACCGACGTTGTTGATTCACGGCACCGATGATGAACAAGTCCGCCTGCGCCATGCGACGGCGGTAGCGGAACGGATGGGGGAGCGGGCCGAACTTTGGGTCGTCCCGTTCGCCCATCAACTCCCGTTCTGGGAAAAATGGAAGACGACCGATGCGGCGATGGAATGGATGCTCGCCAACTCAAAAAAATGAGACGACTGCCGAATCGGCAATCGTCTCATTTTTCGTTATACGATGATTGGTCCGGCCGCAACGACCGCCTCACTCGCTTTCGTGAATCGTTTGAAATTGTCCTGGAACTTCCGGGCGAGCGCCGTTGCCTCGGCATCGTAGCGTGCTCCGTCTTTCCATGTGTCCCGCGGATTGAGCACGTCGCCTGGCACGCCGTCAATGTGGCGTGGAATCTCGACATTGAAAATGTCGTGGCGCGTCGTCTCGACGTCACGCAATTTGCCGTTGACCGCCGCGTTCACCATCGCCCGTGTATAGGCGAGCTTCATCCGTGATCCTTCTCCGTACGCGCCGCCGGTCCAACCCGTGTTGACGAGATAGACGTCGACGTCGTGCTTCTCAATCAGCGTACCGAGCATGTCCGCATAGCGTTCCGGTGCGAGCGGCAGGAACGGTGACCCGAAGCAGGTCGAGAACGTCGCCTGTGGTTCAGTGACGCCGCGCTCCGTGCCGGCGAGTTTTGACGTATACCCTGACAAGAAGTGGTACATCGCCTGCTCTTTCGTCAATTTGCTGATTGGAGGCAATACCCCGTATGCATCGGCCGTCAAGAAGACGATCGTGTTCGGATGACCGGCCCGTGACGGAAGCATCGCGTTATCGATGAATTGAATCGGATAGGCGGCCCGTGTGTTCTCGGTGAGCGAGATATTCTTATAATCCGGTGCCCGGTTCTCGTCTAAGACGACGTTCTCAATCAATGAGCCGAAACGGATGGCATCGTAGATTTCCGGCTCGTTCTCGCGCGACAAATTGATCGTCTTCGCGTAGCAACCGCCCTCGATATTGAAGACGCCGTCGGGTGACCAACCGTGCTCGTCATCCCCAATCAAATGGCGTTCCGGGTCGGCCGACAGTGTCGTCTTCCCAGTTCCCGATAGACCGAAGAAAAGGGCCGTCTCGCCGGCGTCCGATACGTTCGCCGAGCAGTGCATCGATAACACATGTTGTTCCGGCAACAAGAAGTTCATGACCGAGAAAATCGATTTTTTAATCTCACCGCCGTATTCTGTTCCCCCGATCAGAATGGTCCGCTTGGCGAATGAGACGAGAATGAACGTTTCGGAGTTCGTCCCGTCGATGACTGGATCGGCCTTATAACTCGGTGCATAGATGACCGTGAAGGGCTCGAAGGCACCTTTCGTCGGCCATTCACGCAAGAACAACTGTTTGGCGAACAAATTGTGCCACGCGTATTCCGTGATGGCACGGACCGGGAGCGTATAGTGCTCGTCTGCCCCCGCAGAAGCCTCGAGATAATAGAGCTTGTCTTTCGTTTCGAGGTGCGTCAACACTTTGTCGAGTAGCGCGGTGAACTTCTCTTCCGCGATCGGTTGGTTGACTGGACCCCAGTCTACTAAATGATTGCTGACTTCATCTTGCACGACGAATTTGTCTTTCGGTGACCGTCCTGTGAATTTCCCGGTACTGACCGATAAAGCCCCGTCTTTCGTCAGTACGCCCTCACCGTTGCGAATGGCTTCTTCCACCAGTTCTGGAACCGTCAAGTTCCGCATCATGTCGGCACCTTTAATTAATTCTTCGATTTTCAGGAGCGTTGTCGCCATCCTGAATCCCACCTTTCCCCTAAATAGATGTGGATGAAATCCGCATACTTCCGCGTTTAATCAGTATGACGTTTTTATTATATGTGACATACTAATCAAAAACAAGCATTTTTTACCCTTTAAAGTAAGCGCTTTCTTACATTGTCATTCTAACATATTCTGTACCAGGTCATAGTACAAAAACCAAAACGGACAAAAAAATGTTTGATATTTCACAAACATAACTATTTGACCGTTTGTGAAAAGTTTGACGAATTCGGTCGATACGCTTGACAGAACGGGGTGTCATTTATATGATGGTCTTCGTAACGGATACTCTTATTCTGAGCGGTGGAGGGAACAAGGCCCTACGAAGCCCAGCAACCGTCCGAGTTTTCATTGTTATTCGGAAAAGGTGCTATCCTGAAGCGAAGCGTAAGCTTCGAACGATAAGAGGGTAAGGAAGAACGATTCAACCTTTCCCATTTGAACATGGCGAGAGGTTTTTTTCATTACCGTCCCAAAGCAACGCGTAAGGGGAACGAGTACCGTCCACACATCACCCTTTATTATAGGAGGTTTTTCGAAATGGCAAACTTGAACCGTCGACTTTTCACTTCGGAGTCCGTCACGGAAGGACATCCGGATAAAATTTGTGACCAAATCTCAGATGCGATTTTGGATGCAATTTTAGCTGAAGATCCAAACGCCCGCGTTGCGGCTGAGACGTCTGTCACAACAGGTCTCGTGCTCGTAGCAGGTGAAATCACAACATCAACTTACGTGGATATCCCGAAAGTTGTTCGTGAAACTGTTCGTGAGATCGGCTACACACGTGCGAAATATGGTTTCGATGCAGAGACTTGTGCTGTCCTCACATCGATCGATGAGCAATCGGTAGACATCGCGCAAGGTGTTGACCAAGCGCTCGAAGCTCGTGAAGGACAAATGACTGAAGAAGAAATCGATGCGATCGGTGCTGGTGACCAAGGTCTCATGTTCGGTTACGCAACAAAAGAGACGCCGGAACTCATGCCGCTCCCGATTTCACTCGCTCACAAATTGTCACGTCGTTTGGCAGAAGTTCGTAAGAACGGCACGCTCGCTTACCTTCGCCCAGACGGTAAGACACAAGTGACAGTCGAATACGACGAAGCGAACAACCCAGTTCGCATCGACACAATCGTCATCTCGACACAACACGCGGAAGACATCACGCTCGAGCAAATCCAAGCTGATTTGAAAGAGCACGTCATCGATGCAGTCATCCCGGCTGAACTCATCGACGCGGACACGAAATACTTCATCAACCCGACTGGCCGCTTCGTAATCGGTGGACCACAAGGGGATGCAGGCCTCACAGGACGCAAAATCATCGTCGATACGTACGGTGGATACGCTCGTCACGGCGGCGGCGCGTTCTCAGGTAAAGATCCTACCAAAGTTGACCGTTCAGCAGCGTATGCAGCTCGTTACGTGGCGAAAAACCTCGTTGCAGCGGGACTTGCTGACAAAGCAGAAGTTCAACTTGCTTACGCAATCGGTGTTGCTCACCCGGTATCGATCGCGGTTGATACGTTCGGCACAGGCAAATTGAGCGAGACTGAGCTCGTCGAACTCATTCGTGAGAACTTCGACCTCCGTCCGGCCGGCATCATCAAGATGCTCGACCTTCGTCGCCCAATCTACAAGCAGACAGCAGCTTACGGCCACTTCGGTCGTACAGACGTTGAACTCCCATGGGAGCAAACGGACAAAGCGGCAGTGCTCGAAGAAGGCGCGAAACGTTTCGCATAAGCATAGAAAAACGACCTTTCACTCGAAAGGTCGTTTTTTTTAGGCTTGCGGCTTGTCTTCAGTTGTTGAGTTCTCTTTGCCAAGTGCCGTATCTTTCGCTTCGACGACTTTCTCGCCGATCGATTGTAAATCCGATTTCGCTTCTTGCGCCGTCCCGACGACTTTGTTCACGTCTTGTTTGACCGTGTCGACTTCACCGGCGACTTTTTCATAGACGTTTTGCACGTCGGTCGCGACGTCTTGAATGACCTCGCTCGCTGCTTTCACTTGACCGATGACTTGTGACGCCGTTCCGGCCGGGTCTTGCTTGACCGTATCGACGAGACCGCCGACCGATGACTTCGCGCTCGAGAACGATTGTTTTGTGTTCTCACGGTTTGACGTACTAAGTAAGGCGAGTAGGCCGCCGACGAGGGCGCCGAGGAGCATCCCAGTTACGACTGTGATTTTTGGACCTCCTGTGTTCGTTTGTTCAAACTGACGGTTCGGATGATTGGCTTGCTCGACTTGTGGATCGTGTTGTAGTTTCGGTTCCATGGTAACACTCCTTTTTGTAAGTTGGCATTGATACTCTTATACCCGACACAAGATGGAAAATAACGTTTTCCTTCATTTCGACATCAAAAAGTAATGAACGGGCAGGATATTTTTTTGCCGATGGGGAATGTTACTACTAGATTGGCCAAAAGGGGGATGCCGTTATGAAGATTCGAGAAGCCGTGCCAGAAGATGCCGCCACCATCCGCGACATTGCGCTCGCGACGGTCAGTGAACGAGACGAGGTTCGTTCGAAAGTAATGGAACGCGCCTATCAACAAGAAGAGATCGTCCGCGCCATCAGTTCAAGCGAGGAAGCGAAAGAGCAGTTGTTCATTGTCGGTGAGGCCGAAGGCGACGTCATCGGCTTCTATCACGCCATCGACCGCGGGGACACATGGGAAGTACTCCGTCTCTATCTTCATCCGGCTCATCACCGCCAAGGCCTAGGGACGGCACTGTTGTCGCATCTACGGAAACGGAAAGTCCAACCGATCGAGCTGTACGTCGAAAGCTCGAACGAGCAAGCCATCGCTTTTTTGAGTCATGAGGCGTTCATCGAACTGAATCGAATACAAGAAGAAGTATACGATCAACCGATGGAACTGATTCATTTACGGTACGACCCGCGCTAAGACCCTAGACGGATTTTCAACCAAACATCAGTCTCGGCTGATGTTTTTTGTTAGTATAAAGATATGTGATAACAAAATGAGGTGACAGCATGGCTTATGAAGAAGAATCACGAAAAGGGGTCATCGTGATCGTGTATCCGCTCCAGTTCACGTCGCGTTTGAGTGAGGCGTTTTTAGGACGGTTGCGGGACGAGTATGAAGTCCTCGTCGTGACCGGCCAGACGGTCGGTTTGACGGCGGAAGACCATAAATTGTTAATCAAGAACACGTTACGTGAGGCGAGTCAGTACAAGCTGCCGATTCACGTCATCGCGTTCAGTCTCGGGGCGTTGTTGACGAACCGCTTGCTCCAGGAATATGACGTGCCGCTCGGCAGTCTGACGTACATCTCACCGCTGTTCGACTGGCATCCGTCCCGCCAAATCGGCGGACTGAAACAAGTCGTGGCCAGTGCGGTCGACCGTTTCCGTCCTGACCTTCCGCTCGGCATGATGACGTTCATGGGTGGCGGGGAAGAGTCGTCGCGCTTCGGGGAGATCACGTACGGTCAATACCGTGAAATCGAAGAGGAAATCGTCGAGCATCAAGAAGAGAAGAAACATCTGCCGCGTCTGCCGCTCGCTTGTTTCTACGCACCGGACGATCGCTTCGCCGATGTGAAATTGACACTCAACGTCTGCCGGAAAATCGGCGGCGACCAAGTGTATATCCGCCGGCTTGAAGGGTTCCCGCACTTCGGCTATGAACGACTGAATACGAAGTTCGCGGAGACGCTCATCACGTTTTATGAATTGATTCGAGAATGAAGACAGGCGACTCGCATGAGTCGCCTGTTTTTATTCTCGTTTTTCAATCGCCACGATGAACGGGGGATGATTGATTTGATTGATAAAGCCGTAACGGAGGACGCCGGCCCGTTTTTGATCGAGTGATTCGACATATGCGAGCACCTCATCGCGCTCGACTTTGCCGCTCTCATGGCCGTGATAGATGACGACGACGATGACGCCGCCGACAGCCATGACGTCGAGCAGTTGCTCGAGGGCGTCGATGGTCGTATTGCCGGTCGTCGTGACCGACTTGTCGCTTCCCGGTAAATAGCCGAGATTGAACACGGCCGCTGTGATTGGGCGTGTCTCGTCTGCCACGATGTCCCGGACCGTGTCGTGGCTATCATGAATGACGGTGACACGGTCCGTCAATGTTGCCTCCTCGATACGAGTCCGTGTTGCCTCGACCGCCGCGGCTTGAACGTCGAACGCATAGACATGTCCCGTCGCTTCGACGAGTTCGGCTAAAAACAATGTGTCGTGCCCGTTGCCGGCCGTCATATCGATGGCGACGGCACCTGGCG
Source organism: Exiguobacterium sp. s50 (assembly GCF_018618175.1). Classification (NCBI taxonomy): domain Bacteria; kingdom Bacillati; phylum Bacillota; class Bacilli; order Caryophanales; genus Exiguobacterium; species Exiguobacterium sp. s50. Next base: position 409,669 of record NZ_JACSLP010000001.1, on the reverse strand, counting down.
TCACATGTTCACGAAGTAGGTATTTCGCGAACGGTAAAACTCTCATTAATCCCATGGCTCTCATCCTTCTTTTTTCCTTGGAAAGAATCACGACGCATTAATTCGGCATCGATGGCGTTTAGGACGGCCATCTTGTGCCGACTCCACGTCGGACCGATCAACAGATCGGGTGGACCGTCACCGGTCAGACGATGGATGACCATCTCGGGCGGTAATACTTCCAATTGATCACAGACGAGCGAGACGTAAGTCGTCTCGTCCATGAGCTCGAGCAGTCCTTTTTCGTATTGTCTGGCGAGCGGGGTCTGCTTCAAGACGTGGAGCAAATGGATCTTGATTCCTTGTACGTCCATTTTAGCAACTTCTCGCGCCGTGTCGAGCATCATCTCCGTCGTCTCGCCCGGCAGGCCGTTGATGATATGGACAACGACGCTGATTTGGCGTCGCCGGAGTTTGTCGAGTCCTTCCAAGAACGTCTTGTAGTCGTGACCACGATTGATTTTCCTCGCCGTCGCATCGTGAATCGTCTGCAGGCCGAGTTCGACCGTGAGAGATGTCCGTTCATTCAACTCGGCGAGATAGTCGACGACGTCGTCTGGCAGACAGTCCGGTCGGGTCGCAATCGATAGACCGACGACACCGTCCTCCGCGAGGGCGGGCTCAAACAATTCCCGGAGCCGGGCGACGGGGGCATACGTGTTGCTGAACGCTTGGAAGTAGGCAATGTAACGGGCGTGTTTCCATTTTCGGTGCAGCCGCGCCTTCACTTCGGCGAATTGGACCGAAATCGGATCACAGGCATTGCCTGCGAAGTCGCCACTTCCGTCATCCGAGCAGAACGTACACCCGCCCTTCGAGACGAGCCCGTCCCGGTTCGGACAAGTGAAGCCCCCGTCGAGCGGTACTTTGAACACTTTTCCGCCGAACTCGCGGCGATATGCTTCATTTAATTTGTGATATTTGGCTTCGCCAAACGGGTTTTGCATGAATATCCTCTCCTTCTTTGCTCATGCTATCACAAAGATAAGTCACCGTTATTTCATAATAAGTAATTTTTCTTGACAGTTATGAGGCGTTCCGTTAGCTTGGAGGAGGACTTATTTTTGATTCGGCCGTCGTGCCGAATTTTTATCGTTTAACGGGTAGGAAAGGAGTAACTGGTATGAACAACAAAATGCCGATTTCGGTATGGATTTTGGTCATCGCGATGGCGCTCAATACGACGGCGGCGTCTTTTTTATGGCCATTTAACACACTCTATATAAATGGATATTTAGGCGAGTCAATGACGCTCGCAGGGATGGCGTTGCTCGTTAACTCGGCCCTCGCCATTGCCGGGAACTATATCGGGGGGACGCTGTTTGACCGGATCGGCGGGAAGCGGACGCTCATCCTCTCGGTCGGCCTATTGCTCGTGAGCTCGCTCGGGTTCTTGTTGTTCCATGCCACGTTCCTCGGCTACTTGGGCTGGCTCGGCTTAATCGGGTTCTCCGGCGGTCTCGTCTTCCCGACGGTATACGCCTTTGCCGGCTTGATTTGGCCGGAAGGCGGACGCCGTTCGTTCAACGCGATTTACGTCGCTCAAAACGTCGGGGTCGCCCTCGGGACAGCGATGAGCGGACAGATTGCGCGCATCGATATCGAGTTGATTTTCTACGCCAACTTCTTCTTATCGGTCTTATTCGTCGTCGTCCTCTTATTCGGGCTCCGTTATTTGAAAGACCCGGCACGTCCGGTCGTCCAGTCGCAGCTTGAGGCTGCGGCGACGACGTTATCGAGTGCGACGATGAAATCGATGTGGTTCGTTGCCATCGGTTACGCGGCCCTTTGGTTCGTTTACGTGCAGTGGCAAGGGACAATCGCCGTCCATTCGAAAGACCTTGGCGTGACAATCAGCCAATATTCACTCCTTTGGACGGTGAACGGAGCTTTGATCGTGTTCGCTCAACCGCTCCTCAACCGGGCGCTTCGTTACTTTGAAGATGATTTGAAGAAGCAACTCATCGTCGGCGCCGTCATTTTCCTCGCTGCCTTCGCGGTCGTCCCGTTCGCGGGGGGCTTCACGATGTTCATGGTCGCGATGATCGTCATGACGATCGGGGAGATGTTCATTTGGCCGGCCGTTCCGACGATTGCCGCGAAACTCGCACCGCCGGGGAAAGCAGGTCAGTTCCAAGGACTCGTCAATATCGCAGCCTCGGTCGGTCGGATGATCGGTCCGACCGTGTCGGGTCTCGTCTATGACGTATTCGGCATCGGTGCCGTCTTTACAATGCTATTCTTGCTTACGGCCATCGCGCTCGCGTTCTTCATTTTCATGAAGGACATCCGAGTACCTGAAAAATCAAGTTGACGCTCTAAAACAGATTGGGCTAAAATGAACGAGTGAGATCATACACATGCGTAGAAGAGGAATAGTATCGTGACGTCTGTATTTGTAGAGAGCCGGTGGGTGGTGTGAACCGGTATATGGACCGCGAGAACTCGCCTTGGAGCAGTTCGCCTGAACGAACAGTAGGGTGAACCGGAGTTACGCCTCGTTACCGGCGTCTCAAGTGGCAGAAATGCAACATGGGTGGTACCGCGGAAAGCTTTCAAGCCTTTCGTCCCATTACCGGGGCGGAAGGCTTTTTATTATGCAGAGGAGGATGAATGTTGGACTATTTTAAACATCAAGACATCGAGCCGAAATGGCAAAAGCGTTGGGACGAGAAAGATGCATTCCGGACGACAGAGGACCCGGACAAGGAGTGTTTCTACGTCCTTGACATGTTCCCTTATCCGTCAGGAGCCGGACTTCACGTCGGTCACCCGGAAGGTTACACGGCGACGGACATCATCGCCCGCATGAAACGGATGCAAGGCTTCAACGTCCTCCATCCAATGGGTTGGGACGCGTTCGGTCTTCCGGCCGAGCAATATGCCCTCGACACAGGGAACGACCCGCGCGAGTTCACAGAGCGCAACATCGGCACATTCCGCCGCCAATTGAAAGAGCTCGGTTTCTCGTACGATTGGGATCGTGAAATCAGCACGACCGACCCGAAATACTACAAGTGGACGCAATGGATCTTCACACAACTTCATGACCGCGGACTCGCCTACGTCGACGAAGTCGCCGTCAACTGGTGCCCGGCCCTCGGGACGGTACTCGCCAACGAAGAAGTCATCGACGGGTTGTCGGAGCGGGGAAGCCATCCGGTTTACCGTGTGCCGATGAAACAGTGGGTGCTTCGTATCACGGAATACGCCGAGCGCTTGCTCGATGATTTAGAAGGGCTTGACTGGCCAGACAGCGTCAAAGAGATGCAACGCAACTGGATCGGCAAGTCGGTCGGGGCTGAAGTCGATTTCAAAGTCGACGGTCACGATAAAGTCGTGACGGTGTTCACAACACGTCCGGACACACTTTACGGCGCGACATACGTCACGCTCGCACCGGAGCACCCGTTTGTGAAAGCAATCGCGACACCGGAACAAGTCGTCGCCATCGAAGCGTACGTCGAAGAAGTCTCGAAAAAGACAGACCTCGAACGGACCGATCTCGCCAAAGAGAAGACGGGTGTATTTACCGGCGCTTACGCCATCAACCCGGTCAACGGGGAGAAGCTTCCGATTTGGATCGCTGACTACGTGTTGTCGACATACGGCACGGGCGCGGTCATGGCCGTACCTGGACATGATGAGCGCGACTATGAGTTCGCGAAGACGTTCGACCTTCCGATCCGTGAAGTCGTCACAGGCGGCAACTTGGATGAGGCGGCTTACGTCGAGGACGGCGTCCACGTCAACTCAGGCAGCTTGGACGGCCTCAATAAAGCCGACGCGATCGCCAAAATCATCGAAGAACTCGAACTCGCCGGCACTGGCCGTGCGAAGACGACGTATCGTCTCCGCGATTGGTTGTTCAGCCGTCAACGCTATTGGGGCGAGCCGATTCCAATCATTCATATGGAAGACGGTACGCTCAAGACCGTTGCGATTGAAGAGCTTCCGCTCGAACTCCCGATTATCGATGAAATCAAGCCGTCGGGTACGGGAGAATCACCGCTTGCGAACGCCGACGAGTGGTTGACGTACACGGATCCTGTGACAGGTGAGAAGGGGCGGCGCGAGACGAACACGATGCCACAATGGGCCGGTAGCTGCTGGTACTACATTCGCTTCATCGATCCGCACAATGAAGACATGATCGCGGATCCAGAGAAGTTGAAGCGTTGGCTTCCGGTCGACTTATATATTGGTGGTACGGAGCACGCGGTCCTACACTTGCTCTACGCTCGCTTCTGGCATAAAGTGCTCTATGATATCGGCATCGTTCCAACGAACGAGCCATTCCAAAAGCTCTATAACCAAGGGATGATTCTCGGTGAGAACAACGAGAAGATGTCGAAGTCAAAAGGGAACGTCGTCAACCCGGACGATATCATCAAATCGCACGGTGCTGACACGCTTCGCCTTTACGAGATGTTCATGGGACCGCTCGACGCAGCCATCGCTTGGTCGACGAACGGCCTTGACGGCGCTCGTCGCTTCCTTGACCGCGTCTGGCGCTTGTTCGACCAGACGGAGCTCACGGACGGCGCTCCGACGGCCGACTTCGAACGGACGTACCATCAGACGGTGAAGAAAGTGACAGAAGACTACGAGGCGCTCCGTTTCAACACGGCGATCTCGCAACTCATGGTCTTCATCAACGAGGCGTACAAACAAGACACGCTTCCAAAACAAGAGATGGTCAACTTCATCAAGATGCTCTCCCCAGTCGCGCCACACTTGGCCGAAGAGTTATGGGAACGTCTCGGCATGACAGAAGACTTGACGTACGCGGCATGGCCGACGTTCGATGAGTCGAAACTCGTCAGCGACACGATTGAAGTCGTCATCCAAGTGAACGGGAAGCTTCGTGCGAAGATGCACGTGGCCCGCGACGCTTCGAAAGAAGCGCTCGAGGCCGATGCGCTTGCGAACGAACGCGTTCAAGAGTTCACGGAAGGAAAGACGGTCCGCAAAGTGATTGTCGTTCCAGGGAAACTCGTCAATATCGTCGTAGGATAAGCAAAGGAATGTGTGACATTGTCACACGTTCCTTTCTTTTTCGTCATGTCGTTTTCTTTTCGGGTCGGGTTTGTTACACTAAAGGGCGATACTGCATATAAAGGGGACGAAACGTCCATGAAACGTTCATACGTACTATATACGACGCTATTTGCCGTCGTCGTCGGTGTGATTTTATGCTATGTGTTCGTCTTTTCGGACAAGGACATCCAAAGCCAAATCGCCTCGACGTTTGAGAAAATCGATATTCAAACGAGCCATCAATCGACTTCGGTACCTCCCGTCGAAGCCTCGCCGGACGAGGAGGACATCGATACGACCGATGCCCTTGAACAGATTCAAGAGATTGATGAAGTGTACTATAGTGACACGATCGGATCGTATCTTGTCTTGACGAAAAATAAAGAGTTCTTCGAAGTGAGCGGGAACGCCAATCGCGTGAATTCGTCGCTCATATTGGAGAACGAAGGGCAACCGTATCGGTTCGGCGAGTTCATCGGCATGCGCATGATTTCCGAGGACAAGATATATGCCGTAACGGCGAACGGGGTTCTCGTGACAATCGAGCGGGTAGAAGGCCGTTGGACGGAACAACGACGCAAATTGATTAAAGGAATCGCCTCGACAGACCGGTTGTTCGGCCTCGGTTACGATGAAGAGACGAAACGAATGATTATCATGAGCCGTTTGGAGGACACGCCGGATGTAGAACTGTTGTACGTCCAAGAGCGGACGCTCGAGGAAGAGACGGTCGACGACAGTGAGGCGGAAACGGGTACAGCGACGGAAACCGATTCAGACGACGATTCGACATCGACGACAGATGAAGCGGACTCTGAAGCAGTAGCGGAACCGAAGACGGAATGGGCTGTCGAGTCGAGAAAACCGCTCACGACCGAAGGGATGAGCGCCTCGATTCAACAGAAGTTCGAGAACTTCCGCGGTGTCGGCCTCGTCGAACGCCAAGGGCGCATTTACGTCCTCGATTCGGAAGAACTCGTCCTCTATACGGTCAACCCGGACGAAGGGACGATGAACGGGCAGATGGTGACACCTCGCGTCTACGGCTCGACCGGCATGTTCCTGCAAGACAATGAGATATTCGCCATCGTGCGACCAGATGTGTTCGACCTTGACGATTTCGTCTCGGTCGACTGATAGGAGAGAATGAGATGAGCAAACGTTACTTTTATGAAGAGGTTCGCCAGTTCCACGAGACGTTCGGACACCCGGAGGCGAGTGCACCGCAACCGCTCGGCTTAGACCGTGCTGTCAAACGTTCGGTCTGGACGGCAGAAGAAGCTGTCGTCGAATTTTTACATCAATCGGCACGGAATGAAGACGAGTTCCTTGCTGCCGTCGCCACGTTCCAACAAGGATTCGAACAGGCGGTTCAAAAATCGCTCCAAGACGCACCGCCGACGGACGACGTCGCGCGTCTCGTCGGACAAGGTGATGCGCTCACGGACGCCCTCTATTTCGTGATGGGCAGTTTCGTCGAACTCGGGCTCGACCCGGTTCCGTTGTTTGAAATCGTGCAGCGTGCCAATATGGCGAAGCTCGGACCAGACGGCAAGCCGATTCTCCGGGCGTCAGACAATAAAGTCATGAAGCCGGAAGGCTGGTTGCCACCCGAGCCAGAGCTCGAGGCGGAAGTAAGACGTCAACTTGAAGCAAAACAGTGACACTAAAAAGAGAGCCGATCGCACGTGCGATTGGCTCTCTTTTTTTATACGGTCGTCTGTTTCGCGAACTGCGCCGCGTGTGAACCGGCACAGTGTCCGGTCGTGAAGGCGGCCGTGATGTTATAACCACCCGTATAGCCGTGAATATCGAGCACTTCGCCGGCGAAGAACAAGCCGTCTGCTTTCTTCGACATCATCGTTTGTGGGGCGATTTCTTTGACGGAAACGCCGCCGCCCGTGACGAACGCTTTATCGAAATCGAGCGTCCCGGTGGCGTGCAACTCGAACGTCTTCAATCGGGTCGCGAAATCGATGACCGATTGTTTCTTCAGTTGGCTCGCGTCCTCTTCGCCGAACGCGAGGTCGGCCAACAACAAGTCGAGCATCCGTTCCGGGATGAACCCTTTCCAGACGTTCTTGACGGCCCGCTTCGGTTGGTCTTGCACTTGGTTCCAAAGCTCTTGATACAGCTCGTCACGTGCCATGTCCGGGAACAAGTCGAGCGAGAGGGCGACGACGCGCTCTTTGCTACGTTTGCGTTCTTTAATCGTATATTGACTGCACCGGAGGGCGATCGGACCCGAGATGCCGAAATGCGTGAAAATCATGTCGCCGCGGTGTGTCTTAATCGGCTTGCCTTTCTTGCCGTGTACGGTGAGGGCGACATCACGGAGTGACAGCCCTTGCAGCTGTTTCGTGCCGATGAACGCATCGTTCAACAAAATCGGTACTTCAGTCGGGAACAGCTCGGTGATCGTATGGCCGGCTTTCTCGGCCCATGGATAGCCGTCCCCGGTCGAGCCGGTGTGAGGGACAGATTGTCCACCGACGGCGATGACGCAAGCGCCGGCCTCGATCCGCTCTCCGTCCTCGAGTTCGACCGCTTCGAACTCATTTGCTTCATTAAAATGGAGCGTCTTCACTTTCGCATTTTTGCGAATCTCGACACCGAGTTGGTCGATGGCCCCGAGGAGCGTGTTGACGACGTCTTGCGCTTTATCCGTCACCGGGAACATCCGGCCGTTATCTTCCTCTTTTAACGGGATGCCGAACCCGGTGAACAAGTCGATAATCGACTGGTTGTCGAACTGGGCGAGGGCGCTATATAAGAAGCGTCCGTTCCCCGGGATGAATTGAATCAACTCGTCGACGGGCTTGCGGTTCGTCACGTTACAGCGTCCTCCGCCAGAAATGGCGAGCTTGCGTCCGAGCTTCGAACCTTTATCAATTAGGAGCGTGTTCGCTCCGGCTTTGGCGGCGGCATAGGTCGCCATCAGACCGCTTGGGCCTCCTCCGATGACGATTACATCTTTCATCATGGTATCCCTCGTTTCTCTTTCAAATCAAATTCGTAACTTTATTATCTGCAACAGTAAGAGTATAATGAGAAACGGTCGTTTTGTAAAATTAGGTACATTAGTTGTGAAACAATAGATGGAGGTATCTCATGTCATCAAGCGTCAAACAAGATTCAGGACGAGAGTCCTTCGTCAAAGGCACGCTGCTGCTGTCAGCCGGAAATTTGATTTCACGTGCACTCGGACTGCTCTATACGTTCCCGTTCCAAGCGATGGTCGGGATTGCCGGTGTCACGCTCTATCAGGCGGCGTACACCTATTATGCGCTCATGATCGCCATTTCGACGGCGGGGATTCCCGTGGCCGTATCGAAATTCATCGCCAAGTATAATGCGCTCGGCGAATATGGCACGAGTCAGCGCTTGTTCCGCCAAGGGATGAAGCTGATGCTCGTGACCGGAGTCGTCGCTTTTTTATTACTGTTCTTCTCAGCACCGTGGTTATCGGAACTCATGGTCCGCAACTCGGAGAACAATCAGCAATATATCGACTCGTTGACGCTCGTCACGCGTAGCGTCAGTTTCGCCCTCCTGCTCATCCCAGCGATGAGTATGGTGCGCGGCTATTTCCAAGGACATCAGGACATGGCCCCGACGGCCATCTCCCAGGTCATCGAACAGATTGTCCGCATCATGTTCCTGCTCAGTGGGACGATGCTCGTCTTGTTCGTCTTCTCGGACTCGGCACTCATTCGTCCGCTCGCCGACTCGCTCGGTGGCACCGCTGCCGTGGCGACGACCGAGTTGAACGGTTTGAAAGTGCTCGCCGTCACGATTGCGACGTTCAGTGCCTTTATCGGTGCGATTGGTAGTATCGTCGTGCTCGCCATGTACTGGCGCAAACGGAAAGACATCCATCGTCAAACCGATAATCCGGCCGGCACACCGGTCCGTTCGATGAAATCACTATTGCTCGAGTTGCTCAGCTATTCGATTCCAATCGTCATGGTCGGTCTGTCGACGCCGCTCTATCAGTTCGTCGACCAGTTGACGATGGTCAATACGTTGCTCAACTCTGGGAAGTCGGTCGCCGAAGCGACGTCCGCGTTCGGATTCTTGACGGGGAACGCCCATAAAATCGTGTTGATTCCGGTGTCGATTGCTGCGAGTGTGTCGATGGCGACCATCCCGCTCGTGACAAAATCGTTCACGCACGGCGATATGAACAAAGTTCGCAATCAAGTGAACCATATTTTCCAAGTATCGTTCTTTGTCACCATCCCGGCCGTCATCGGATTGGTCGCGCTCGCGGAGCCGTTGTTCGGGACGTTGTTCCCGGGTGACCGCGAAGGATGGGTCTACCTGCTCCACTACGCACCGAGTGCGTTCTTCCTCGCTTATTACTCGGTGGCGGCGGCCATCCTGCAAGGGATCAACCGTCAATATTTCACGATTTTCGCGACGGCGATGGGGCTCATCACGAAAGCTGTGCTCAACGTACCGTTCGTGTATGCACTCGGCGGGATCGGCGCTGGTTATGCGACGATTGCCGGTTATATCGTCGCGATTATCCTCATGGTTTGGAAAATCCAACGGGCGCTCCAGTTTCCGTATAAGCAACTGTTGCGTCGGACGATGCTCATGTTTGCCATGGGTGGCGCGATGTTTATCGCCGTGTATGGCTCGCTGTTCGTCACGCTCCGGAATGAACCGAGTTGGGGCAATGATATCGTTGCCACGATCGTCGGTTTCGGAATCGGTCTCGTCGTATACGGCTATCTCGGTTGGAGAAGCCACTTGGCCGGAAAACTATTAGGGAAACGATTCCAGTATCGGAGGAAAGCTTAATGCGAATTGATAAATTATTGGCGAACATGGGATACGGTTCGCGCAAAGACGTCAAGATTTTACTGAAACAAGGGGTCGTCCGTGTCGATGACCAGCCTGTCAAAGATGCGAAACGTCAAGTCAACCTTGAAACGGAACGGGTGACCGTGCAAGGCGAGGTCGTCGAGTACAAACCGTTCGTCTACTTGATGATGAACAAGCCGGTAGGTGTCATCAGTGCGACCGAGGACAAGGTCGAATCGACGGTCGTCGATTTGATCGACCCGTCCTACGCCCATTACGAGTTGTTCCCGGTCGGACGTCTCGACAAGGACACGACCGGTCTGTTGCTTCTCACAAACGATGGGGCGTTCAATCATGCGCTCATGTCACCGCGTAAACATGTCGACAAAGTGTATGTCGCCGAAGTTGACGGGGAGATGACGACAGACGATGTCCGTCACTTCGCCGAGGGTGTCGAGCTTGAGGACGGCTATACGACGAAACCGGCCCGACTTGAGCTCATCAGCAAATCCGGACGTCGTTCGACGGTCCGGCTGACGCTCTCGGAAGGGAAGTATCATCAAGTAAAACGGATGATTGCCGCGGTCGGGAAACACGTCGAGCAGCTCGAACGGGTCCAAATCGGCGAGCTCGAGCTCGACCCGACGCTCGAACCCGGGGCGTATCGGGAATTGAGCGAAGAAGAAGTCGACTTGTTCTTCACATGAAATGAAGGCACGTGTCAGCCGACACGTGCCTTTTTGGGCGCAAAAAAAGGGACCCGTTGCCGGAATCCCTCGTAACTTGTTATTTAATTTGCCGTCTTGAGCGAACGTTTTGATGATGTCCACGTTCCGCGACTCGGACTTTCAACCAGATTGTTGTATTCAAGCACGTTCAAATCACGCTGTACGGTGCGTGATGTGATCCCGAACTCCTCTACTAGTTCAGAAGTGGTGACGCATTCCCTTTCGTTAATGAACAAATAAATGGACTTGATGCGGGTTAGCATACGATCTGTTGAACCTTTCATTGGATAACCTCCCAATGCGTAGAATGATGAAAGACAAAACCTACGGACGACAAATGAAATATGAAATTGTTATTTTCTAAAATTACACCTTTAGTATACCGCTCCTGCATAGAATTGCAAGAGAAAAGAACGAACAATCGAAATGTAAAGAAACGATTATGAACGTAAATATCGAATGAAGGATATGTAAAGACGTAGACAAAAGGCTAAAAGACGAACGAAAAAATATTTTCGAAATGAATGTTCGTCTTTCTAACATTTGGATATACTAATAAGGGAGAGAACATTCGCAAAGGGGAGATCCATATGAATTGGAGACAAGAAGTCGACGCACGAAAAGACGCATTTTTAGAAGATTTAACAGGGTTATTGCAAATCCCAAGCGTGCTTGATGAGACGAAGACCGGCCCGAACGAACCGTTTGGACCTGAAGTCCGCCGAGCTCTCGATTACATGTTTGCACTCGGAGAGCGAGACGGGTTCGCTACGAAAGACGTCGCCGGATACGCGGGGCATTTAGAATACGGGTCAGGGGAAGAAATCGTTGGCATCCTCTGTCACTTAGACGTGGTGCCGGCTGGGGAGGGATGGACGTATGGGGCGTTCAATCCTACCATCGCCGACGGGAAAATATTCGCCCGTGGCAGCAATGACGATAAAGGACCGACGATGGCTGCTTATTACGGACTGCGCATCGTGAAGGAACTTGGATTGCCGCTATCGAAACGCGTCCGCCTGATTGCAGGTTGCGACGAGGAGAGCGAATGGCGTTGTGTCCGCGAATACTTCAAACAAGAGGCGATGCCGACATATGGCTTCGCACCGGACGCTGACTTTCCAATTATCAATGCTGAAAAGGGGCTATACGATGGCGTCTTGAAGCAGCTCCCAATTCAACGGGTGCCAGGCTCGAAACATCACTTGGTCTCGTTCGTGAGCGGAGAACGGCCGAACATGGTCCCGGACTTTGCGACAGCGGTACTCGAGACAGAAGACGTTCTCGAAGAAAAGTTTGAAGCGTATCTCGAAAAATATGAAGCGGACGGCACGTGCACATGGGACCAAGGGACGTATACGTTCACGATGAAAGGTGTGGCCGCCCACGCCATGGAACCAGATAACGGAGTCAACGCGGCCTACGTCCTCGCCGGCTTCTTGTTGACGCTCCCGCTCGACATTCAAGGAGAGCGCTACATCGAGTTCATTCGTCACGTGTTCGCCGATTCACGCGGGATTTCACTCGGTATCGAAGCGAGTGATGAGACGGGCGATTTGACGATTAACGGTGGTGTGTTCCGCTATCAAGGGGACGAACGGACGGCGACGGTGAATATCCGTTATCCATACACCGCGAAATTCGAGGAACGGTTGCAAAACTTGAAAGAAATCGCCTTGTCGTTCGGGTTCGAACTGTCGACGCGTCATCATATGCCGCCGCACCATGTGGCCGAAGACCATCCGCTCGTGAAAACGTTGGCAGGCGTCTATGAGCGTCAGACCGGCGAGTCAGCGCACTTGATGGCCATTGGCGGAGGGACGTATGCGCGCTCGCTCGAGGCTGGTGTCGCTTTTGGGGCGCTGTTCCCTGGAGCGAAAGACGTCGCCCACCAAGTCGATGAATACATGGAAATTGAAGATTTACTTCGCGCCGCCGCCATCTATGCGGAAGCGATTTATGAGCTCGCTAAATAATGACCCGTGAGAGCTGACTGATTCGGTCGGCTCTCTGTCTGTTAGGAAGGAAGTTTACTGTGAACCAACAAAAAATATCGTTTCAATCGATTTACGTCGCCATTTTCTTTGCCCAAGGAGCCCTCATTCCTTACATGACGCTTTTCTTCTCGCAGTCACGTTTTGATTTGTCTCCAGGTCAGGTCGGAACAATCGTCGCCATCATGCCGATCCTCTCAATCGGTGTCCAACCGCTATGGGGCATGCTCGCCGACCGAACGGGGCGGGTTCGGGCTTGGTTGATTATTGCGATGCTCGGGGCGGCTGCCTTATCGCTCACGTTCTTGTTCGCGACGTCTTACGTATGGATTATTATATTGATGATCGCCTGGTCCATCTTCCAATGTGCACACATCCCGCTCGTCGATATGATGACACTCGAGTATACGTCACGCGCCAAAATCGACTACGGGGCCATCCGGCTGTTCGGATCGGCCGGATTTGCGATTGCGGTGTTCGTCATGGGTCGCATCTCGGACACGACATGGGGCCTCGCGAGTACGTTTTTACTCAGCGCGGTCATGCTGGCAATCGGTACGCTGTTCGTGCGGAGCGTATCTGAACAGGAACCGAAGCAAGTGCACACGACGGCACCGTTCCAATGGTCGGCCGTCTGGAATGGGCCGTTCATCGCCTTTTTGATTGGGGGCATGCTCGTCTTCGGCCCGATTTACGCGAATAACTATTACTTCGGAATTTATGTGACGAGCATCGGAGGCTCGACGACGCTCGTCGGGACACTGTTCCTTGTCGCGGTATTATGCGAAATTCCATTCATGAAAGTGGCGTACCAAATCGTCTCACGTCTAGGTACGGTCAACGTGCTGGCGGGAGCCGCCTTGATTTCTGCGCTTCGCAACGGCTGGTTAGCACTTGAGCCCCCGATTTGGGTCGTTTGGATTCTTGCCATCGTTCAAGGACTGGTCGTCGGATTATTGATTCCGGTCGCACTTCAATTTGTCCGCAGCCTTGTCAGCCGCAACGTCGTCTCGACGGCGATTGGCGTCTATATGGCCATCACGTCAGGACTAGCGACGGCCGGATTCAACCTCCTCAGTGGATTTATCATTGAATATAACAGCATCATCGGTGTATTTTGGATGTACACGGTGGTCAGCATCATTGGCGCGGTCCTTTTCTTTGGACTGAGACGTTTTCGAGTGAAAGGATGATGGTCATGTCGACACATTACTTTTTGGCGCTACCGATCGAGGACGACACGTTCGAACACGTACAGCAGGACATCTTGCCGTTTTATTCGTATCGTCGGACGTATCGTCCGGAGGAATTTCATTTGACACTTCAGTTTCTCGGTTCATTGGACGATGATGAAGTCGAGGCAGTGAAAGAACTCACACGTGAAGTGACAACGTCGACGGCCCCGTTCGCGCTGACGTTCCAGCAAATCGACCACTTCGGGAGACCGGATCGTCCGCGTGTCTTGACGATCGTCCCGGAACCGTCCGTGGAGTTGACGACACTCACCGGGACGCTTCGACGCAAGTTAGCCGAAGAGATTCCGGCACTCGACCGTAAACCGTTCGTCCCACATGTCACACTCGCAAAAAAGTGGGACACGGGCACACGCATCCCATATATCGCCCCGACGTTCACCATCGAGGAATCGGTTGAAGCGGTCGTCCTTTATCAAATCAACCCGAGTCACACCCCTGCCTATGAGGCAGTCGAAGCATTTCCGTTAAAGCGGTCAGAGGAGGACACATGGCGATCCCGATTAAAATTTTTGACGTAACATCTAAATATGAACGAAACATGCTCGACCAATTCAATCGCTTTCAAGAGTATGTCGAATCCGACGTCGCGCGCATGCGTCGTCTCCACGATTCCAATCGGTTGAATCCGCCCGAAATCATGGAGTTTGTGAACCCGTGGTGGAAATTTTGGCGCCGTACGGAACGCATCGAGCTCGAACCGACGCCGCTCTCGGAGTCACAGTTCCAGACACTGCTCACAAACCGCCGTCATATCCAAAAATTGCAGTACGCCTGTGAAGGGGCGACCGAGGCGGACGTCCCGTTATTGCCATTCTTGCGAGAATACGGATATCGCAAGATGGTATCCGAATGGAACGATCAACATTTCTTCATGTATCGTCCGGTCGTCGAATGGAACGGGGCGACGGTCGAACTGAGCCACCTCATCATCGGACCATCGCATATTTACCTGGTCGAATGGCTCGACGGCGACCGCAGCATCTATCACATATCGAAGCAGAAGACGTGGATTCATCAACCGCTCAAAGGGGAAAATAAACGTGTAGTCAACCCGCTCATCGCGTTGACGCGCACCGAAGAAATCGTTCGACAGTTTCTTCCGTCCTATGACGGGGTCATCCAAAAAGTGACGGTGGCCCCACAAGGCTATTTCGATCATGTGCCTGAAATTCGGTCGACTCAGTTCATCTCACGCGCGGATTATGAACCGTGGATGAAACAAGTGAACACGAGGGCGCCGATCGTCAAAGCCCAACAAATTCGAGATGTGGCGAAACTACTAGATGCGACAGCCCAGATGCCGTTTCGACAATTTTTGGACCAGTAGGTAGGAGAGGATGGAACGTGTATGCATCACACACCAAATCAGCAAACGACGTCTCATGTGACGATTGAACGGGCTTCCTTGCTCTCATTCGAGACGATTCGACTCGAGGTCATTGCCAAATATGAATCCGTACCGGTACAAATCGAACAAAACGGTCGACCGGTCGATTATGTGGTGCTCAATGAATGGACGACAGAGGCGGGTACGATTGAACGAGATATCCAATTGACGCGCCCGGTTACGCTCGAAGCGGTCTATACCGTGTTTCACCCTGGACATAAGACGATTGTCGTCGTGCCCCGCGAAATTGTGCATACGGACGAGTTTGAACGTCGCTATGCCTATGACGGACCGCTCGGCCTTTCATTTTCCGGGCAATCGATTGAGGCATATGTCTGGTCGCCCGTCGCGTTTTCGATTTGGTTCGTCATCCATGATCCCGAAACGCATCGTGAGATTGAACGGTTTCGCATGTCTCGGAGCGGTCGAGGCGTCTGGCATGCCGATGTTCCTAGACTGTACGAAGGCTATTTTTATCGACTGTACGTCAAGACACCTGTCGAAACGAACGAGGTCGTCGATCCTTACGCCAAAGCCGTCAGCCTAAATGGCGAATTTGGCGTATTGATCGATGTTGAGACAGCCGTCGCTGAGCACGTGGAGCCGGCAGAACGCCCGCCTCTCCGCAAAGCGACAGATGCCGTCATCTATGAACTGCATATCCGTGACTTCACGAGCCACCCTGCGTCGACGAGTCGACGGCAAGGGCTGTACGCCAGCATCGTCGAGACCGGGCTTGAAACCCGGGCGGGGAACAGTGCCGGTTTCGATTATTTGAAAGAACTCGGGGTCACGCACCTGCAGTTATTGCCGGTCCATGATTTTGGAAGCGTCGACGAAGCGACCCGGATGCCTTACAACTGGGGTTATGATCCGATCCATTGGTTCGGGTTGGAAGGCAGTTACGCCTCGAAACCTGACGAGCCGCTATCACGCATTCTAGAGTATGCCGAAATGGTCGATGCCTTGCATCGCCATGACATGCGCGTCGTCGTCGATGTCGTCATGAACCATATCTTCATCCGTGAGCAATCGTCGCTCGAAGCACTCGTCCCGTACTATTATTTCCGTTACGAACATGACGGGACGGTCGCGAACGGGACCGGCGTCGGAAACGACACGGCGTCGGAGCGATATATGATGCGGCGGATGATCGTCGATTGTGTGACGTATTTTGCCGAGACGTATCACGTTGACGGCTTCCGATTCGACTTAATGGGCATTCATGACGTCGAGACGATGAATCAAATTCGGGCCTCACTCGATAAAATCGACCGCTCGATTTTGATTTACGGGGAAGGGTGGGACTTAGCAACGCCTCTCAGCCCGTCATTGAAAGCCTCGTCACATAACGCGGCCTTCATGCCCCGAATCGGTCATTTCAATGACATGATGCGAGACGCTTTGAAAGGGTCGACGTTCAACGACCGGGAGCGTGGATTCGTCTCCGGGAACGAATGGCGGGAGTGGGAGCTGCGCGAATGTATCACTGGGGCAGTTCAAATCCCGAATGTCACCGTCGGGCGCTTCCCGAGCCCGCAATACACGATTAACTACGTAGAAGCGCATGACAATTATACGACGTACGATAAATTGCTGTTATCGTGTGAGGATATGGACGAGACGATGCGGTTGCGGATGCAACGGTTCGCCACGGCCATCGTCATCACATCGCAAGGCGTCCCATTCCTCCACGCCGGTCAAGAGTTCGGCCGGACGAAACAAGGGGTCGAGAACAGCTATAATGCGCCGGACCGCATCAATCATTTCGATTGGGACTTGCGTGACGAACGCCAAAGCGAGGTCGAGTTCGTGAAGACGCTCCTTAAACTGCGGCGCCGTCACACATGTTTCCGCTACGACACCCGGCAGAAAGTCATCGAGCAGTTCAAGTTCCTTCCGTCGCCCCCGGGCGTGATTGCCTACGAGCTGACGGCGAGCCATTCTTATGACGCCTGGCAACGCGTTCGCGTCTATTTGAACGGGACATTCCACGATGTGACGTTCCAAGCGGAAGGGGACTGGAACGTGTATGTTCAAGGGGAAACGGCTAGCCTCGTCCCGATTGAACGAAATCCGAGTCAGATTCAAGTCGAGTCGTTGTCAATGACGATTATCGCGTGTTAATATGGTGATTGTATCTTTGTAATTCTTAATGAGATTTGAGCGTGATGAATATGTATTCAGATATAATCGGTGCGCTCGGTGAAGAGTGGACGGTGGCTTCCGCAGGCGGGATTACAGGCGAAGCGTACGTAGCGACGACGCGCCAACAAAAAATCTTTGTCAAACGAAACTCGTCCCCGTTTTTAGCCATTCTTTCCGCCGAAGGCATCGTCCCCAAATTGCTGTGGACGAAACGGATGTTTAACGGTGACGTCCTCAGTGCCCAACAGTTCATCGAAGGTCGTGAGCTCTCGCCAGCCGATATGAAACGGGCTGATGTGGCGGCACAGCTTGGGAAGATTCATCATTCGAAAGAACTATTATTCATGTTGCAGCAGTTGAATCATACACCGGTCACGTCCTCACTGTTGCTCCGGCAATGTGCCGCTTACGAGCAAGACGAGGCAGACGTGACGATTGATGAGGCAATTCGTTGGTTGTCGGTCCATCAGCCGATTGATGACGAACGTGAACTCGTCGTCTGCCATTCAGACTTGAACCATAACAATTGGATTGAGGATGAGACCGGTCTGTTATATTTGACCGACTGGGATGACGCTATCATCGCCGACCGTGCTT
Source organism: Exiguobacterium sp. s50 (assembly GCF_018618175.1). Classification (NCBI taxonomy): domain Bacteria; kingdom Bacillati; phylum Bacillota; class Bacilli; order Caryophanales; genus Exiguobacterium; species Exiguobacterium sp. s50. The sequence continues at coordinate 391,668 of NZ_JACSLP010000001.1, read as the reverse complement.
TTGATTTGGCCATGGTCGTCTACAGCTACGTCGACGAGGTGGACTGGGAGACGTGGTTCAGTCATTACGGCATCCGTTTCACCTCCGAGTTACACTATCGAATGCACTGGTATGCGATTGCCCAGACGGTTCTGACCTTATATGGTGAACAGAACGGCATCGCCCGTGCAGAAGGATTGACCGTGCTCCAGGAATTGCTCGATGAAGCAGAGGAACGGACACAATGAAAAAAGGGATGGATCACGAGTGTGAGCCATCCCTTTCCATATGCATCAGACATCATCAGGTTTCATAAAATACGCCCATACGAACGTCGCGATGACGGCGCCGAAGAACGTCAACGGAGCCGCGTAAAAAATAAGAAATTGATCTAACGTGCTCATCGATATAACCTCCTTGTGAAGGATGATTCATGTTCATTAAACAATGATTTCGTGTATAATCGCAAGGGGACTGCTCGCGCGAAGCGGCTAGTCAGCTGAAACTTGAACATTTCTTGAACGAAAGGTTGGAAAAACATGCGTTTACGTCACAAGCCTTGGGCTAAAGAATACATGGAAGCTCAAGAACACGTCTTTATCACTCATCCCGAAACGTTAAAAGGGAACTGGAAATCAGAATTTAAGAACGACAATCCGCTCTTCATCGAAGTCGGGTCGGGGAAAGGGCAATTCATTTTAGGGATGGCCCAGCAGTTCCCGGACGTCAACTTCATCGCTATCGAGTTGTTCGAGAGCGTCGCCGTGTCGATCGTGCAAAAGCTCGTCGAAACGCCGATGCCGAACGTCCGCGTCTTGACTGTGGATGCCAAGCAACTCGTCGACTATTTCGAAGCCGGCGAAGTCGACCGCGTCTATTTGAACTTCTCAGATCCATGGCCGAAGACCCGACATGCGAAACGTCGTTTGACGTATAAGACATTCCTCGCCACGTACGAGGCTGTGTTGCCACGCGGAGGCGAGATTCACTTCAAGACGGATAACCGCGCACTGTTCGAATATTCACTCGAAAGCATGAGTCAATACGGCATGTACTTCACAGATATTTCACTTGATCTTCACGCGAACGAACCGGCAGATAACGTCCGTACCGAGTACGAAGAGCGCTTCAGCGCCATGGGACAACCGATTTATCGGATGGAGGCCGCGTTCCGCCCGAAAATTTGACACGCTTTTTTCTTATTTTAATAGCATTTTCTTCACACTTTTTTCTTTCTTCTTGGTACAATAGGAATGACGCTAAACTGGAATTAGAGAAGGGGGAACATGGGGATGTTGAAAAAAGCATGGGCAAGCCTGCTTGCACTAATCTTCATTCTAACAATCGCACCACTTAATACCTCGGCAAATGAGGCGTTCTTGGACGCCCTTGAAGAGGATTTGAAGGCCACGCACTATGATTACAAAGAAGGAACGGCTGAAATCGTAAAAGAAGAGACGCTCCGTCACTCGAATGGCAACGAAGTCATCGCGGCGGTCGTTGAAATTGATACGGTCCGTGACGGCATCTTCATCACACGTAAGACGGAGTTCCATTACTATGATGCGACGGACAACAAAATCCTCGCAACAGCTGACCTTGCAGAAGTCGAAGGCGCGACTGAATTTGCAGACGCAAACATCGACATGCTCGGACAACAAATCGTCTATTGGTTGCCTGTGTTGATCTTGTTACTCTTGATCGCAATCCCGGCTGTCATCTTGTTCGTTGTCGTGCCACGTTTCTACTCGACGACTGAATACATGAACCCGATTTACGAGAAAAACGATAACCCACGTTAAAAAAAAGAGCCGCGAGGCTCTTTTTTTATGCCATTTTTAACTGTTCGACGATTTGAGCAACGTCCATGCCGTTACCGGCTGAAACGGAAGCGACGAAGGCGCTCTCGACGATTGGACCGTCATAAAACTGGATGGTCTTCTCGCCTTCATACATATCGACGGCCAGTTCGGCGTTCATCGTGGCCGAACCGATATCCGATAAGATGAGTGCCTCTTTGTCGACGGCTTCGATGGCCTCAAGGATTCGGGTCACATCAGTCCCGATGCTACCGTCTTCAAGCCCGCTCGCTAAATGAATCGGAACGGATGGGGCCATCTCTTTCATCAAGTCTTGAATCCCTTCAGCGATTTTGGCGCTATGGGATACGATGATGAGCTCTACGATATCACTCAACCTCCTTCATAATCGCTTTTAAGACGATTGAACTCGAGAGTGCCCCCGGGTCGACGGTGCCGCGAGAGTTCTCACCGAAATAAGACGCCCGTCCTTTCGTGGCGACCATATCCTCGGTCGCACCGACGAGTTGATCAAGTTTCGCGTCAAAGTCGTCGGACTCGTTCAAGTCACTCAAGAACGGGTCCCACACATCGACCATCGTCTTTTGGCCAACTTCCGATTTCCCGCGCGCCTTGATCGCTGTCGCTGCTTCGACGAGCGCTTCTTTGACGAGATTGAAATCGGCTTCGGTCGCGTCACCAAACTTAGGCGCTGCCTTGACGAAGGCGGAACCGTAAAGTGGACCGGCTGCGCCACCGACTTTCGACATGAGCGTCATCCCGACTTTTTTACTCAAGTCGCCGAGAGTTGCGTAGTCATCATCGAGGACAGCGACGACCGCTTCAAAGCCACGCGACATATTGATGCCGTGATCTCCGTCGCCGATGGCGCGGTCGAGATCGGTCAATGTATCCTTGTTCGCCTCAATCTCTGATTGGGCGTGCCGTAATGCTTGCTTGAATCCTTCAATCGTCAACATTGCATGAACACCTCATTCGTAGATTAGAGTTTGAAACCGAGTGCCGCCGATGGTGCATCGAGATAGCCCGTCAACTCTTCATCGAGCGGCAAGAGAGTGATCGAGAAGCCGTGCATCTCGAGTGACGTCATATAGTTGCCGACGTATTTTCGTTTCAATGAATAGCCGGCATCTTCCAATTTTTTCGCGACGAAGTGATACGTCACGTACAGTTCAGATAGAGGCGTTCCGCCCATACCGTTGACCATGACGGCGACTTCGCCGGGGCTGACTTCTTTTTTCAAATGATCGAGTAAATCGTCGACGATCGCATCGACGTTCGTCGTCGGTTTCCGTTCGACGCCGCGTTCGCCGTGAATCCCGATTCCAATTTCCATTTCTTCTTCGTTCAAATCGAATCCAGGTTTACCGCTCACCGGCATATAGCAAGGTTCGACGGCCATCCCCATTGAGCGGACATTGGCCGCGACTTTCTCTGCAAGCGCTTTCACTTCGTCGAGTGATTTCCCGCTCGCTGCGGCTGCACCGGCAATCTTGTGGACGAACACGGTACCGGCGACACCGCGACGGTCTTCTTTGTTCGTGATAGCGACATCGTCGGCGACGACGACGTGATCGACTTTAATCCCTTCGGCGTCCGCGAGCTCGGCGGCGAGTTCGAAGTTCATGACGTCACCTGCGTAATTTTTGACGACGAGCAATACGCCATTGCCGCCATCGGCCGCTTTGATGCCTTCGAGCACCATGTCCGGCGTCGGGGACGTGAACACTTCACCGCATACGGCGGCATCGAGCATCCCATCGCCTACATAACCGGCGTGCGCTGGTTCGTGACCGCTCCCTCCACCTGAGACGAGTCCGACTTTCCCGGACTTGGCCCCGTCGGCACGACAGATGACATTGAATCCTTCCACACGACCGTACAGTTCAGGGTGGGCGTGGACCATACCTTCGACCATTTGTGACACGAGCTCGTTTGCTTCACCGATCAGTTTCTTCACGTGGGATCACTCCTTTTTGAGTTTGAAAAGTACCATATTCAATTTTCCACTCTTTTGGGTGAATTAAACAAAAAAAGTCGGCGAAAATATTCGCCGACCTCATCTCATGCATATTCAAGTAGAGCGCCAGTCTCTGAATCGACTGTGAATTGGTACGTCTTCTCTTCGTCGTTCTCGAGAACCGAGATGCCGCCTTTGAAGACGTCGTACTCGCGTCCGTCATACGTATAAATCTCAGGTGATGCCGAGATCCATGCCCCTTGGACGTGACCTTTGGCTGAAAATGCACGCTTCGTGTACTCAAGCGCATCCTCGGCCGATAAGCTTCGTTCATCTAACACTTTTTTCGTCATAAGTGCGGCTGCGATGGCAACCCCGATTCCAACTAACCAATATCTTTTCTTCATATGACTACCTCCCCTTGAACTATGGCTATCATGTACATCGTACCAAAACCTGTACCCCATTGGAACGAAAACCATTCGCATCTGTCGAAAAGTTCTGTATATAATGATACAAGAACGGTTGAAGGGATGGATGGAAATGGAACAAAAAACGAGAGACTTATTCAAGACGTTGACAGAGCTTCCGGGCGCGCCCGGGTTTGAATCAGAGGTCCGCCGGTTTGTTCGTGACCGAATCACACCGCACGTCGATGAAGTCATGACGGATGGCATCGGCTCAATCTTTGGGAAACGGGTCGGGGACGAGGCGGGCCCACGCATCATGGTCGCTGGACATATGGACGAAGTCGCGTTCATGGTCACCCGGATCACAGAAAACGGGATGCTGTACATACAACCGCTCGGCGGATGGTGGAGCCAAGTGCTCATGGCACAACGATTTGACATCGTTACGGCCGATGGATTGATTCCAGGGGTCGTCGCATCGACGCCGCCGCACTTGCTTGGACCGGAGGCGATGAACAAGCCGATGGACATGAAGCAAATGTTTATCGATATCGGGGCCGATACGAAAGAAGAGGCCGAATCGTGGGGCGTACGTCCGGGTCTACCGGCTGTGCCGACGAGCGAGTTCACGCCGCTCAAACATCCGAAAAAAATTATGGCCAAGGCATGGGACAACCGCTACGGCGTCGGGCTCGCCGTCGAGTTGCTCGAAGAGACGACAAAAGCCGATCACCCGAACATCTTGTTCGCCGGGGCGACCGTACAAGAAGAAGTCGGTCTCCGTGGTGCCCAAACAGCAGCCGAAATGATTCGTCCGGATGTCGCGCTCGTCCTCGACGCATCACCAGCCAACGATGCATCAGGCAATAAGACAGAGTTCGGACAGCTCGGGGAAGGGGCACTCATTCGTATCCTCGATCGAGTCATGGTCATGTCTCCTGAGATGCGTGACTTCCTGCTCGATACGGCATCTGATGAAAACATTAAGACCCAGTATTTCGTCTCGCCAGGTGGCACGGATGCGGGTCGCATCCACATGAGCGGGGAAGGGGTGCCGACGGCCGTCATCGGTGTCGCGGCGCGTTATATCCACACGCATGCCTCGATTTTGCATACGGACGACTACGACGCGGCGAAAGCGCTCCTGAAGGCACTCGTCAAACGACTCGATCGCTCGACGATGGAGACGCTCCGGGCTTCACGCTAATTGAACGAAGAACGTCACTCGTGGAGTGGCGTTTTTTTCATATTGAAATTTCACGAGAAACGTTTATACTGATAAAAGTGTGAAGACAGGAACTTTACGACTGACAAGACAGAAATGAGGAATTTCCATGCTTAAGAAAAAAGGGATTACGCTCAGTCCGTCGCTCTATTTCGTGACGGCTCTCAGTTATATGGCACTCGGATTATTCAGTACGCTCATTATCGGCTTGATTATGAAGACGGCCGGAGGACAGTTGCTCGAGACGAACCTGTCTGGATTTGGTTCGACGCTCATCGAAATTGGTGACGTGGCCATCGGCTTGACCGGGCCTGCCATCGGAATCGCCATCGCCTATGCGCTCCAGGCACCACCACTCATCTTGTTCTCGGCACTCGTCGTCGGGGCGTTCGGCTATGAGTTCGGACCAGCCGGCAGTTATGTGGCGACGTTGCTCGCCGTCGAAGTCGCCAAGCTCGTCTCGAAGTCGACGAAACTCGATATTTTGGTCACGCCGTTCACGACGATCGGCATCGGTTATTTGAGTGCGACCTATATCGGTAAATACGTCGGGTTGTTCATGACACAGCTCGGCACATGGATCGAATGGGGAACGGAACAACAACCACTGTTCATGGGAGTCGTCGTCGCGACGTTGATGGGGCTCGCCCTCACGGCTCCGATCTCGAGCGCGGCCATCGCCCTCATGCTCGGTTTGAGCGGGATTGCCGCCGGCGCGGCGACGGTCGGGTGTGCTGCCCAAATGGTCGGGTTTGCCATCACGAGCTATCGGGACAATGGCATCGGAGGCGCCATCGCCCAAGGCATCGGTACATCTATGCTCCAAGTCGGCAATATTGTCAAAAACCCATGGATTCTGTTGCCGCCGACCGTGGCCGGCGCCGTGCTCGCGCCGATTGCGATTCTGTTGTTTGAACTCGAGAGCGTCGCGGCAGGCGCTGGCATGGGAACAAGTGGACTCGTCGGACCGATCGTCATGCTCGAAACGATGGGCTTCAGTTGGTATACGTTCATCGTCGTCTTCGGCTTTTTAATCGTCGGGCCAGCGGTGCTCAGCTACGCCGTCTATCAAGTGTTGGTCCGGATGAACCGGATTCGACCGAACGACATGAAAATCGAATATTGAACATACGAAAGAGAGCGTCCCGGCAAATAAGCGGGACGCTCTCTTTCGTTCACCACCCGAAAAAATTCCGGACGATTTCGACCGTTTCCCGCGGGACGCGGAAGCTCGCGAGGAATAGTACGAGCAGGACGGCATAAACGGGGAGTAAAAAACGTTTTCGAATGATGGGCAGCCTGCGCACAAGACGCTTGACGACGCGTTCAAGTATGTAAATCACGGCGAATCCGACGACGAGCCAAATGAAAATCTCGCCTCGTGATTTGTCCGTATCGATAAACAAATAACCGTAGCGCAGAATCGCCAACATGCCGATGACGCCGACGAGTTGTTCAAGTGGATGCTTCATTTCTGGATTCAACTGTTCGCGTGTCCATTTTGTCATGACTTCACCTTTTTCACGTAGTCTTCACTCCCGACTATCATAAAACACGAGAGCGGAATGTGACAACGGACTTATGCTATCATGAATGAGGAAAAAAGAACAGGAGTGGTGAAGATGAAACAACTGACAACGATGAACGAATATACAGCAGCGAAACAAGGGAAGAGCGTCCTCATGTTTTCAGCAACATGGTGCGGCGATTGCCGTTTCCTCGACCCATTCATGCCGGACGTTGAAGCGAAGTTCTCAGACTGGTCATTTTATTACGTCGATCGTGATGAATGGATGGAGCTTGCGCAAGAACTCGACATTTTCGGAATTCCAAGCTTCGTCGCTTTCAACGGCGGACAAGAAGTCGACCGCTATGTCGGACGCGAACGGAAGACGCCGGAGCAAGTCGAAGCCTTCCTTCATGGGTTAGGGTGATTTAAATGGAGCGGAATGAATTACGTCGTCATCTCGAAAGTAAGTTCACTGACGGATACCGGACCTCGTACGACCGCGAGAATGAGGTGTTGCGCATCGAACGGGCGACCGATCGTTTCGGCGTCAACATCCGTCTCGCCCCGCTCGTAGCGAAAACAAAAGTTCGAGGGGAAATCGCTGTCGATGAGGTCGTAGACTACATCAAGACAGCGCTCACCGCGGACGATGACATCACATTAGCGGGTAATGAGGCCAATCTTTATCCTGTCATCCGTTCTGCTTCGTTCTCGACCGAGACGAAACGGGGCGAGACATTGGCGATGACGCCGCATACAGCTGAGACGGCTGTCTTTTATGCACTCGATTTGGGCAACGGCTATCGCTTGATCGAAGAGCGGCATTTGGACGGGATGCCTTTGACGCGTCTTGACGAATTGGCACGAGACAACGTCAAGAAGTTGCCGACCGATTTAAAAGAAGATACCGTGGCCGGGAATACGTTCTATTTTCTGGCTGCTCGGGACGGGTATGAAGCGTCACGGATTTTAAATGATGAGTTCTTGCGGGTCATGGAGCGCCGTATCGAAGGCGATATGCTCGTCGGGGTACCGCACCAGGACGTGATGATCATCGCGGACATCCGCAACGATCAGGGTTATGATGCGATGCAGCAGCTCATGTTCGACTTTTTCACGAACGGTCGGATTCCGGTGACGGCTCTTTCTTTCCATTATGAGGCTGGCGTACTCGAGCCAATTTTCATTGTCGGAAAAAAGAACCCACCAACCGACGCATAATCTGCTAAACTATTTGTGTCTAGTTTGAAAGAAGGGGCGTTTTTACGTATGCAAATCAATGCTTTTTATAACCGTGAAGGAATCGGCGATGTCCTCATGGTCCTGTTAAGAGAAGGCGATCGCCATCATCAAGTTGTTGAACGGAAAGACGATGTCGCCATCGTTAAGTCGACGACAGGGAAAGTCAATGGCTACAACGTGTTCAACGCGAGCAACTATTTTGATGTCAGCGATTGGCATGGACCGGTCGAATTGACGGCCGAATTGATTGAGACGCTCGGTGTCATCTTGCGCAAACAAAATATCGAAGCCGAGTTGTCGGGCGTGGACTTTACCCCGAAATTCGTCGTCGGCTATGTCAAAGAAGCTGAGAAACACCCGGATGCCGATAAATTGTCGATTTGTCAGGTCGAGACTGACCAAGGTATGGTCCAAATCGTCTGTGGCGCACCGAACGTTGCGGCCGGCCAAAAAGTCGTCGTCGCGAAACCGGGTGCAGTCATGCCATCAGGTTTGATCATTCGCCCGTCTAAATTACGTGGTGAGAGCTCACACGGGATGATTTGTTCGGCGCGTGAATTGAACTTGCCTGATGCACCGCAAGAAAAAGGAATTCTCGTATTAGATGACGAATATGAAGTAGGTAAAGCATTTGAAATCGGTCGCTAAACTCGACCGATTTTTTGCTAAATAGGATTGAGTGAAAAAGCGAGGAATCAAGTATGGATGCATATGAACGTTCATTAAAACAGCAAGCAGACCGAATTCGACGCGAACTATCCCAAGAAGGGAAGAAAGGTGCGCCTGCACCGAAGCCCGAGCCGAAGGATGAATTTGTGCCGTCGGATGTACCGTCTCCGATTTATGGATACGCCCGACCGAAACCGAAAATCATCTTGCCGACTGAACATTCTCCGGAGACGCGAGACGATTCAGCGATGCGCCAAGCGAAGCGAGTGGCCGTCCCAGTTGAGGAAATGTCAGAGGCGGTGCCACCAAGCGTAACGCCTGAGCCTGAGAACGAACCGGTAATTGATTCTGTAGATGAATCGGTGGTCGAATCAGTAGATGAATCGGTGATGGAGTCAGTAGACGAATCCGTTGTTGAATCAGTAGACGAATCGGTGATCGAATCAGTAGATGAACCGGTGATGGAGTCGGTTGATGAATCGGCGCCGGACACGGACGAAGCGATGACACCACAGTCTGACTTTGATGTCACAGCGGACGAAGCGCCAGTAGCGGAGACGCTTGAGGAAATGGTGGCCGAGCAAACAGATTCACCAATCGAAGCGTCAATTATTTCCGCGGAAACATCGCAACCAATTGACGAGAGTCCGACCGTCTTGGAAGATGAGCCGGATGAATCAGATATAAAACCGCTCCTCGGGGAAGTCTCGATTGTAGAGAGCGGATTTGCCTCGGTCTTCATGGGGTCGACCGATTTGAAATCGTCAAAGATTGCCGTTCGTGAAGAAAAACAAGATGTGACCGAACCATCGTTGCCGACTGAAGCATCGGTCGAGACGGTGGCACCGATTGTTGAGGATGTTGCGAAAACATTACAGTCGGACGAACCGGTCGATGTGCCTGATGAAGAAACATTGACGCCCGCCATGGGCGTGTCATACAAAGCGGATGGCCCTCCGCTCAACGTCATGATGACGCCGCAAGACCGGATGGCGATGTACAAGAGTCGCCGATTGGCTAAAAAAAACAATAATCTGTAATAGCATGACTCCGGTAGTTTTGCTATAATGACAAAGGTTTGTCGCATTTTTGAAACAGACCGCAATGAATTAGGGGGGCTATTTACAGATGAACCGTTATCACTTCGTCGGAATTAAAGGAACGGGCATGAGTCCTTTAGCTCAAATTTTAAATGACATGAATAATGAGGTCCGAGGTTCGGACGTTGACAAAGCATTTTTTACTGAAGAAGCATTGAACCGTAAAGGAATTGAAATCCTTCCGTTTGACCCTGAAAACATTACTGAAGGGCAAATCGTCGTCCAAGGTAACGCCTTCACAGACGATCACCCTGAAGTTGTTCGGGCACGCGAACTCGGATTGACGATATACAAGTACTATGAGTTTCTAGGCGAGTTGGCTGACCACTACACGAGTGTCGCCATCACTGGATCTCACGGGAAAACATCGACGACAGGTCTGTTGGCCCACGTCATGCGTGGCATCGAGCCGACATCATTCTTGATTGGCGATGGTACGGGTGAAGGTGTCGAAGACTCGAAAAACTTCGTCTTCGAGGCTTGTGAGTATAAGCGTCACTTCTTATACTATCGTCCGGACTATGCCATCATGACGAACATCGACTTTGATCATTCTGATTACTTCTCAGGACTCGATGACGTCATCGACGCATTCCAAGAGATGGCCAAGCAAGTGAAGAAAGGCATCATCGCTTGCGGGGATGACGAAAATCTTCAACACATTCAAGCGAACGTGCCAATCGTCTATTACGGTTTTGGCGCTCATAACGACTTCCGCGCCGAGAACGTGAACTCGACGGATAACGGGACGACGTTTGACGTGTATTTGCGTGACGACTTCTATGGGACGTTCCGGATTCCAGGATACGGGAACCATAGCGTCTTGAACGCACTTGCCGTCATCGCGACATGTGACTACGAGAACTTACCGAAAGAGTTGGTTAAAGACCGCCTCGAGACGTTCAACGGCGTGAAACGTCGTTTCAGCGAATCGACGCTCGGAAGCCAAGTGTTAGTGGATGATTATGCCCACCATCCACGGGAAATCAGTGCGACAGTGGAAGCGGCGCGTAAAAAATACGTCGGCCGTGAAGTTGTAGCGATCTTCCAACCGCACACGTACACGCGTCTTAAATCATTCATGGATGATTTCGCTGCGGCATTAGCCGAAGCGGATGCCGTTTACTTGTGTGACATCTTCGGTTCGGCTCGCGAACAAGAAGGTACAGTTACGATTGAAGACCTGCAATCGCGCATCGAAGGCGCGAACGTGTTGAAGCGCGGCGGAACGCAAGTGCTCCAGGCACATGACAATGCCGTCCTCCTGTTCATGGGGGCTGGGGACATCCAGACTTATCAACGCGAATATGAGAAACACGTCCAACTTGAAGCGTGAATCGAGAGCGAACGGCTGATGCCGTTCGTTTTTTTTGTGTTTAACATCGAGCTAAGACGGTAATAATACTAGCGACTGAATTTGGAAAAGGAGATGTTAAGGATGGCAAGCCAAGGCGCATTAAACACATTGAACAAAGAGGTAGCCAACTATGGCCTCTTATTCGTCAAACTGCACAACTACCATTGGTACATTAGCGGCCCTCACTTCTTCACGTATCATGAAAAATTAGAGGAACTGTATAATCTCGTCGCCGAACTGTACGATGACGTGGCGGAACGTCTATTGATGAACGATGGCGAACCGTATGCGACGATGAAGGAGTATCTCGAACATTCGACGTTGCAAGAAGGGGACCGCCACGCGGATACCGAGCAGATGATTAAAGATGTCATCAGTGACTTCAAACAGATTCGCCAAGAGATGCAAGACGCGATGGAGAACTTCGAAGACGGGGACGAAGCCATCGAGGACACATTCGTGTCTCATATCGAACGACTCGAAAAAGAGATTTGGATGATGTCGGCTGCGCTCGGTAAAAAGACGAAGCTGTAACGAAAAAACAAGCGTGCCGTCATCGGCACGCTTGTTTTTGTTATTTCAAGTTCTCTGGGTTGAGTGGCAAGAGCGAGTCGACGACGAAACGCCCGTCCTTACGAATCAAGACATCATCGAACCAAATCTCGCCGCCGCCGTAATCAGGGCGTTGGATATTGACGAGGTCCCAATGGATTGACGAGTTGTTGCCGTTATAAGCGTCATCATACGCCTGACCCGGTGTAAAGTGGAAACTGCCGTCGATTTTCTCATCGAACAAGATATCCTTCATCGGATGTTGGATGTACGGGTTGACGCCGATGGCGAACTCGCCGACGAAACGTGCCCCTTCGTCCGTATTGAACACTTCATTGATTCGGTCTGTGTCGTTCGCTGTCGCATCGACAATCTTTCCATCTTTGAACGTCAACGACACGTTCTCGAACGTGAAGCCGTGATACGGTGACGGCGTGTTGTACGTGATGACACCGTTGATCGAATGTTTGACCGGAGCTGTGAACACTTCACCGTCCGGAATGTTCATTTGGCCAGAACACTTGATGGCCGGAATGTCTTTAATTGAGAACGTGAGGTCCGTCCCTGGTCCTTTGATTGTGACACGGTCGGTCTCATTCATGAGGCTGACGAGCGCGTCCATGGCCCGGTCCATCTTACCGTAGTCGAGTGTGCAGACGTTGAAGTAGAAGTCTTCGAACGCCTCAGTCGATTTACCAGCGAGTTGTGCCATCGACGGCGATGGATAACGGAGCACGACCCATCTCGTTCCTTTGACGCGGTCCTCGGTATGCATTTTACCGATAGTGGCCCCGACGAGTTTTTGTTGCTCGGCCGGCACGTCTGACAGTTCGTTGATGTTGTCACCGGCACGAAGGCCGATGTAAGCGTCCATCGCTTGCATCTGTTTGCGTTCGATGTCGGCCATGAGTTCGAGCTGTTCCCGGCTCGCTCCCGTATAAAGTTTGCGCAAGATGCGGCTCTCTTTCAATAAGACGAATGGATGCCCCCCAGCCTCATACGCCTTTTCGACGAGCGCTTCGACAAGCGATTCCTCGACGCCGAAATTTTCAATGAGAACGCGTTCCCCCGGTTTCAATTCGACTGAATAATTGATTAATCCATCAGCGAGTTGCGTGATTCTTGGATCTCTCATACGAACACCCCTTTTAACTTTTTTAAATTTATTTCTATTTTAGTGTAATCGAAAACATAAAAACGGGTAAAGGAATAATCAGACCGGATGGCGAAAACGGTTGTGACAAATCTTTTGAGTCATAATGGTGCTATAATGAAACCACCACATTATCGAATAGGAGGAATGGATGCATGGAAATCACATTAGGAGGCATTGCAGGGCTCGTCGCAGCACTCGCATTTGTCGTACTCGTATTTTTCTTGGCACGTGTCTTGTCGAACGTCAATCGGACACTCGGCAGCGTCGCCAACACAACTGAAAACTTAGAACGTCAATTAGACGGAATCACAATGGAAGTGACGGCGCTCTTACATAAGACGAACCGTCTCGTGGATAACGTCGAGGAGAAAACAGAATTGCTCGCACCGGTGGCACACGCCCTTGATGAGCTCGGCACGTCACTCAACGAAGTGACAGAGTCGGTACGGACGGTTTCTTCTTCTGTTCACGTAGCAGCAGACGAGAATAAAGAGCAGATTGCCCAAGCGGTACGTTGGGGATCGGTCGCTGTAGAATTATTTAAGAAAAACAAAACAGAAACGTCTTCAGACGAACGACCATCACGTCGTCGCGGCCGTCGGGACCGTAAACAAGAACCGACTACGGTTTCACCAGGGTTGATTGCGACAGACGATACAATCAAATCATAACTATCACAAGGAGGAAGTAACGATGACATATGACAAGAACAAGACATATACGAATGAACAGCAATCAAGCGGTGGGTTTTTAGCAGGTGTCGTCCTCGGCGGCGTGATTGGTGCAGCAGTAGCACTCCTCACATCACCGAAGAGCGGACGTGAAGTACGGACATACCTCGACGAGAAAACGGCGACGTCGCGTGAGCGATTGACCGTCAAGTCGAAAGAAGTTCGTGAAAAAGCAGAACCGGTCGTCGGCGAATGGATTAAAGTAGCGAGCGATAAAGCGGCTCCGGTCTTAAACCTCGTCAAAGACAAGGCCCGTGAAGCGGCTGAATTGAAACAACAAGTCGATGAAGACGAATTGTCAATCGAAGAAGCGATGGAGAAAGCTGATCAACTCGTAGCGGAGGCGGAAGCCGAAGTGAAAGAGCAACTCGATAAGGCTTCAGAAGAGCAGTCGAACGAAGCAAAAGATTCGAACGAAGCGAAAGCTTCAAATGAGTCAAACGAGTCGTCGAAGTCAGAAGCGTCGACAGACAAACCGAAACAATCAGACAGTAAGCCGAACGCGAACAAATCGAACGCGACGAAATCGGCTGCAAACAAACAAAACACAACGAGCAGCCGTGACCAGTCGGAAGACTATGAGTCAGACTTCGAGGCACCTGTGAAAGACTTGCTCGACGATGAGTCGAAACAAGAATTGAACAACTTGAAGCAAGACCTTAAAAACGGCAACAAATAAGTGATGACGCGTCCGGGACTAGCCGGGCGCTTTTTTTTGTTGATTTTGTGTCGTCAGCCCATTTCCCTATGACAAAGCGATTAAAGTTCGTTATAATTAGGAATCTGGAAAGAACGGCTTAGAAATGAGAGGGTAATTATGAGTCCACAAGATCAGTTGAATCGATTACGTCGCGAGATGGATGAGTTGAATCGTGAGATGCTCGACTTGTTCAGCCGCCGTGGCACACTCGCTGTTGAGATTGGAAAAGTAAAACGTCTGCAAGGTGTGGAGCGATACGATCCGGTACGTGAACGTGAGATGCTCGACTTCATCGCGGCAGAGAATCCGGGTCCGTTCGAGACGGCTCGCTTGCAACATCTGTTCAAAGAGATGTTTAAAGCTTCGGCCGAACTGCAAGGCGAAGACCGTGACAAGACGCTACTCGTTTCACGGAAACGCCAAGCCGAAGACACGATCGTCACGCTCGATGATGTCAAAATCGGCAATGGACGTCCGCAACTGATTGCGGGACCATGTGCGGTCGAATCGTTTGAGCAAGTGAACGCCGTCGCTGAGAAATTGGCGCTGTCCGGAGTGAAAATCTTGCGGGGCGGGGCGTACAAGCCACGTACTTCACCATACGACTTCCAAGGTCTCGGCTTCGAGGGATTGAAACTGCTGAAGCAAGCGGCAGATCGTCATGACTTACGGGTCATCTCTGAAATCATGACGCCTGGTGCGGTCGAATCGGCACTTCCATACGTGGACATCATCCAAGTCGGTGCGCGCAATATGCAAAACTTCGACTTGCTGAAAGAAGTCGGGAAGACGGATAAACCGGTGCTCTTGAAGCGTGGCTTATCGGCTACGATTGAAGAGTTCATCTATGCGGCCGAGTACATCATGGCGAGCGGCAACAGCCAAGTCATCTTGTGCGAACGCGGTATCCGGACATATGAACGGGCGACACGCAACACGCTCGACATCACCGCGGTCCCGATTTTGAAACAAGAGACGCATTTGCCGGTCATGGTCGACGTGACGCACTCGACAGGACGACGCGACTTGTTACTGCCAGCGGCCAAAGCGGCGCTTGCAGTCGGAGCGGACGGGGTCATGGTGGAAGTACACCCGAACCCGGCCATCGCCTTATCGGATGCCCAGCAACAACTCGATTTCGATCAGTTCGATCAATTCGTGGACGGGCTAACGGCCCAGTTCCCTCAACTTGATTTGGTGAAAAAGTAAGCTTTCCAATTGGAAACGTTTTATATAGCGTGAAGACAGGGTAAAATGATGACAGATACCTGTCTTCCTTTTTTGACACGTTTTTTGAAAATCGTTTGAAAATCATTGCTTGTAGGAGGAGTTTTAATGAATAGTAACAATGTAACCATCTATGATGTCGCACGAGAAGCCGGGGTGTCGATGGCAACCGTCTCACGCGTCGTCAACGGAAACCCGAACGTCAAACCGACGACCCGCAAGAAAGTCCAGGATGCGATTGACCGTCTCGGCTATCGTCCGAACGCTGTCGCACGTGGACTGGCCAGTAAGAAGACGACGACGGTCGGCGTCATCGTCCCAGATATCTCGAACATCTTCTTCGCAGACCTTGCCCGCGGAATCGAGGACGTCGCGACGATGTACAAGTACAACATCATCCTCGGGAACTCGGACTCGAACCGTGACAAAGAGATCCATTTGTTGAACACATTGCTCGGGAAACAAGTCGACGGCATCATTTTCATGGGCGGTCGTCTGCATGAAGACCTCGTCAACGAGTTTAAGAAGTCACCGGTCCCAATCGTCCTCGCGGCGACACTCAACCAAGGGTATGACCTCCCTGCGGTCAACATCGATTATGAGCAAGCGGCATACGACGCGACCGAAATGTTGATTGGCCACGGTCATAAACAAGTCGGCTTCATCACAGGTCCACTCGAGCAACAAATCAATGGCGAGAAGAAATTCTCTGGCTACCGCCGTGCCCTTGACGACGCCGGACTCCCGTTCCGTGAGAGTGACGTCGTCCTTGGGAATTACACGTACGCATCAGGCCTTGAGGCGATGCAGAAGATGCTCGAACGTGACGATTGCCCGAAAGCGATTTTCGCCGGTACGGATGAGATGGCACTCGGTGTCATTCACGCGATTCAAGACGCCGGTTTCTCGGTCCCGAACGATTTTGAAGTCGTCGGCCATGATAACACGCGTCTCGCTACGATGATTCGTCCGAAATTGACGACGGTCGTCCAACCGATGTATGACATCGGTGCCGTTGCCATGCGTCTCTTGACGAAAATCTTGAATGCGGAAGAAGTCGAAGAGAAGAACGTTGTCTTGCCGCACCGCATCGAACGTCGCGATTCGGTACGTCAAGACTGAATAAAAATCCCCTCGCCTGTCGGAGTCACTCCGCGGACGAGGGGATTTTTTTAGACATATATTGATTTGCGATCGTTCGAAATGAACGGCCAGAACGCCCGTTTCGTCACTTCCCAATTTTTCTCCTCAATTTGTTGGCGTCGGGGAATATGTTGGAACGTGTACGGATGGTCATCCCAGCGTGTCGGCAAGGCTAAATCCGCTTTGTCCTGCCACTGCTCGATCCATTCGGACGGAATGTCGCCGCTGTACGGCGCCTCGCGCGTCAGTCCGGCCCACACTTGCGCCCAAGCCCGGGGTACGGTTCGATACCAATCATAGCCGCCGCCGCCGAGGGCGACGAGTCTTCCTTCCGTATACTCGTCGGCAAGTCGAGAGGCGATTTGAGGAATCTGTTCGAACGTCCGAATCGTCGAGGCAAGGTGCGTCAACGGATCAAAGGCATGAGCGTCGGCCCCGTTCTGCGTCACGATGATATCCGGCTTGAACCATTCGCACGCTTCCCGGAACACTGTCTCGTAACAGCGCAAGAACGACTCGTCTTGGGTGAACGCATCGACCGGGACGTTCCAGCTATAGCCGTACCCATTCCCGTTGCCGCGCTCTGTGACGGCTCCTGTCCCCGGGAACAGGTAGCGGCCGGTCTCGTGGATGGATAACGTCATCACATCGTCATCGTCATAAAACAGCCATTGTACGCCGTCTCCGTGGTGGGCGTCAGTATCGACATAGAGGACCCGGCTGCCGTACGCTTTACGGACGTGGGCGATGGCAACCGCTGCGTCGTTATACACGCAAAATCCGGACGCTTTCCGCCTCATCCCGTGATGGAGGCCGCCCCCGACGTGAAAGGCGCGCTCCAGTTTACCGCTCGCGACCAAATCGAGTGCGTGAACGGTGCCCCCGACGAGCCGGGCCGCCCCTTCATGGATGGTTGGGAAAATCGGCGTGTCTTCAGTGCCGAGGCCGAACTTGTTCGCTTTCAATGTCGACAGCTCACCGGCCGCCGCCGCTTGAACCGCTTCGATATAATCAAGGTCATGGACGAGCGCGAGCGACTCGACCGAGGCGAGGGACGGGGCGATGCACTCGGAGGCCTGAAGTTTACCTGAGGCGATGAGCAGGGACGTCGTCAGCTCCAGGCGGACCGGATTGAACGGATGATCCGCATGGAAGCGGTACGAGTTCTCGTTCTCCCCGAATATGTAGGCCGGTCTCATTGGGACATCTCCGGACCGAGCACGTCATAACCTTCGCGTTTCAACCGTTCGATGATGCGGAGCGGATTCATCGTCTGGACGCGGAACGAGATGATGCGTTTATACGGGTCGGGCGTCGGGTGAACGAACACGTTGATGATGTTGACGTTCGTCTTGGCGAGGAGCCGGGTCACTTTCTCGAGCGTCCCCGTCGTGTTCTCGACCAAGAGCTCAATCTGAGAGCTCGGCTCGAGCGCGCCCGTCAATTGGACGAAGTAACGCAATAAGTCTGTCTCGGTCAAGACGCCGACGAGTTTGCCTTGTTCGACAATCGGCAGGCAGGTCAGGCGATACTCATAAAACAGAGCGGCCGCATCTTCGAAGAAGTCGTACGGATGTGCCGTCGTCACATCTTGACGCATGATGCTCGAAACGGGGTTTTTGAAGTCGGCGCTCTCGCTCTCCGGATGGAACACGCTCGTCGCTCCGCTCATCTCGAACTGGCCGACGATTCCGACGACTTGTCGGGCCGGGTTGGTGACGATGAGATGGCGCACTTTATGATCACGCATGAGCTTGGCCGCATGGGCGATCGTGTTGGTCGGTTGAATCGTCACGACATGACGGTTCATCATTTGTTCAATCAACATCCAGGTCCCTCCTTAGTCATACATGAACCGGCGCCGCAGCCGGAGCGAATCGAAATGGTCGATCGTTTCTTGCCGGACGTTCTTGCCAATCCGTGCCATGAGACAGTTGGCCGGATGCGAGGCAATCTCCGGGTCATCGGTCGGGAAGAAGACGAGTCCGCCGTGGTTCATCATCTTTTCCATCACTTTCCGATAGTCCCAGATAGAGAGCCCGCTCCCTTTCAAGTCCCAGTGCCAATAATATTCGGTCGTCAAAATCAAGAAGTCATCCATATGCGAGTCCATCATTGACACTTCGAGCAGTTGCTTGCCGATCCGTTGGCCACGGAAGCGCGGGCTCACTTCGATCGCGCCGAGCTCGAGGATATAGGGGTCGTTCCCTTCACTCCAACGTTCATATGGGTCCGGATATAAATACGTGACATAACCGATGACGAGGTCATCGACGCGGGCCACGATGATGCGGCCTTCTTTCAAGTCAGCGATTTCGACGAGCGCCTTGTGTTGGTCCTCAGGTTCACGAAATGCGGTCAATCCCTCATCGAGCCGATACGTGGCCAACACGTCGCTCTCGATCGGTCCATCGATGATTACGGCTCCGAGTGAGGTTTCCCACACCTTTGAATGATATTGTTTTTCCATGGAGTCACCACCTTTTCCACCTTCTATTATAGCGCTTTCATTTAGCTTGTTTCACACTCTTTTGGAGATTTTGGAAATTCATTGATTTGTCATAATATTAACACTATACTGAAAGTGGTTATACCATTCATTACAGGGGAGGCGAATCTTTAGCGATGGAAAAATTGAAAGCGTTATCAGGGGAACATCAATTGGCGTCGTATGAAGATGCTTGTCAGTCGTTCGAGTGGACACAAGCAGAAGCATTATTTTCTTGGAATTTGACGGGGAACGTCAACATGGCATACGAAGCAATCGACCGTCACGCAGAAGGTGAACTCGCCACGAAGCTGGCGTTGCTCTATTTCGATGGGGAACGAGAAGAGCGCTACACGTATGAGGACATGAAACGAGAAAGCAATCGGGCCGGAAACGTTCTGAAATCGGTTGGAGTGGAGAAAGGCGACCGCGTCTTCATCTTCATGCCACGGAGTCCAGAACTTTATTTTATTTTGCTCGGTACACTCAAGCTCGGGGCGATCGTCGGTCCGTTGTTTGAGGCGTTCATGGAGCAAGCCGTCCACGACCGTCTGCTCGACTCGGAAGCGAAAGTCATCGTCACGACCGAGGCGCTCCTACCGCGTATCCCGGTCGATCAACTCCCGCACTTGGAGACGATTTTAATCGTCGGTGACGAGGTAAAAGAGGCAGGGAAAATCATCGACTACCGCAAATTGGCGGGTGATGCCTCGACCGATCTCGACATCACGTGGGTCGACCGCGAAGACGGCATGATTTTGCATTATACGTCAGGGTCGACCGGGAAACCGAAAGGTGTCTTGCATGTCCATAACGCCATGGTGCAGCATTTGATGACCGGCAAATGGGTGCTCGACTTGCAACCGGACGACATTTACTGGTGCACAGCCGATCCAGGTTGGGTGACGGGTACGAGCTATGGGATTTTCGCACCGTTCTTGAACGGGGCGACGAACGTAATCGTCGGGGGACGATTCAATCCTGAGTTCTGGTATTCGGTCATCGAACGGTTCGGTGTCACGGTCTGGTACAGCGCGCCGACAGCGTTCCGGATGCTCATGGGTGCCGGAGAAGAGGCGTTTGAAAAATATGATTTGTCGTCACTCCGCCATATCCTGTCGGTCGGAGAACCGCTCAATCCGGAAGTCATTCGTTGGGGGAACGAATCGTTCGGATTACGGATTCATGACACGTGGTGGATGACAGAGACCGGCGCGATGATGATTTGTAACTATCCGACGATGGATATCAAACCGGGGTCGATGGGCAAAGCCATCCCGGGTTGTGAAGCGGCCATCTTAGACGACCGCGGTCAACCACTCCCGCCGCACCGGATGGGCAACTTGGCACTCAAGACGCCATGGCCGTCGATGATGCGGAAAATTTGGAAGAATGACGCCAAGTATGAGAGTTACTTCTGGGGAGACTGGTACGTCTCGGGTGACTCGGCGTATATGGACGAGGACGGTTACTTCTGGTTCCAAGGCCGCGTCGATGACGTCATCATGACGGCAGGGGAGCGGGTCGGTCCGTTCGAAGTCGAGAGTCGTCTCGTCGAGCACCCAGCTGTCGCCGAGGCAGGGGTCATCGGGAAACCGGACCCGGTCCGCGGGGAGATCATCAAGGCGTTCATCGCGCTCCGTAAAGGCTATGAGCCGTCGGACGAGTTGAAGGCGGAGATTCAAAAGTTCGTCAAAGAAGGACTCGCGGCTCACGCGGCTCCGCGTGAGATCGAGTTCAAAGACAAATTGCCGAAAACGCGAAGCGGGAAAATCATGCGTCGCGTCTTGAAAGCATGGGAGTTGAACCTCGAGACGGGTGACTTATCGACAATGGAAGATTGAACGACAAAAGGTCGACACGCGATGTGTCGACCTTTCTTGTCGGATTAGGCGCCGTCTGCAGCTTCGGCGTCTTCTTTCTTCTTGTCTTCCTCAGCCTTTTTCTCAGCTTCGGCTTTCTTCTTTGCTTCTTCTTCAGCTTTCTTCTTATCAGCTTCCGCTTTTTTCTTTGCGTCGGCTTCTGCTTTCGCTTTTGCGTCAGCCGCTGCCTTTTCCTTCGCAGCAGCGTCAGCTTCTTGTTTCTCTTCTTCAGCTTCCTGTTTCTGCTCTTCAGCCTCTTGTTTCTTCTCTTCGGCTTCTTGTTTCTTCTTCGCCTCTTCTTCGGCTTTCTTCTTCGCTTCCTCTTCCTTCTTCTTCTCTTCGACTTTTTTCTTCTCAGAGAATGAACCAGAGTCCTTGAAGTCAGCGGCAGAAACACTAGAAGGCTGGGTAAAGCGTGCACCCGCGTTGAAGATTTCAGGATTATCGGCGAATACGCGGTTGGCAGTCTGTGACCAGATACGTTGTGTCCGTTGATAATATTGACCGACTTCATAGCTGTTTTGCATCTCAGCTAATTGTGAGTCAAAACCAGACCACACGGCGAGCGTGACGTTCGGGTTCGAACCGACCAAGTACGAATCGCGTCGTTCGTTCGTCGTACCAGATTTACCCATCCAATCGCCAGGGACATTTAAGAGCGATTTGGCATACGTCGCTGTTCCTGACGTATAGACATCACGCAACATGTCGATGACGAGATAAGACGTACGGTCAGTATAGATGCGTGTCTTTTTCGCTTTTTTCTCGAAGATGGTCTCACCGTTATATTCGATGCGTTCGATGAAGTATGGCTCGACATGTTCGCCGTAGTTTGCGAGCATCGCGTAAGATGCGGCCAAGTTGACCGGGCTGACTTCTCCGACGCCTAGAGCCATCGATGATGCATTTCGGTTCGCTTCCGATACTTCGATGCCCATATCGACGAGTTTTTGCGTATCAGCAGTTTTCTGGTTCCGTTCTTCGTAAATCTTAACGGCAGGGACGTTGAGGGAACGCTTCAATGCCTCGCGGGCCGTCACCGGACCGTTATGCGTTCTGCTCTCATTTAAAACTTCTTTTTTAGGCTGTCCCGGACCGGTAAATTTGTAGAAATACTCTTCGTCTAAAATGACCGTCTCAGGTGTGATCATTCGAGCTTCAATCGCGTTGGCATACACCAAAATTGGCTTGGCCGTCGATCCGATTTGACGCTCCATGCGCATGGCGCGGTTTACTTCATCTGTCTTGCCGTTAATATAACGACCACCGACAAAACCAAGGATGCGCCCTGTTTTGTTTTCAATCATGATTGATGCCGTCTGTTCAGGCAATGTCCGATCTTCTTCTTTGATGTATTGATCTTTATCAAAGTTATTGGCATTTTTAGCCGGTTGTTGCATCGCCTCATGAACTTTTTTGTCAAGCGTCATATGAATCTTGAATCCACCCTGACGCAACATATTGTGTGCACGTTTGGCATATGTTGACCGGATGGTATTTTGTTCTTCCGTTTTTAAATCTGACAAGACGATGCCGTCTTGTTCAAGCAAGTAGTTCGTGACGATTTGTCGGGCTTGTAGTTCAGCTTCTTGCACAACATACGGATAGCGGTCACGCGGCTTCGATTGCGTCTTCATGAAGTCTTTTGTGATGTCGTAGTTGTATGCAGCGTCGTAGTCTTTTTTCGTGATCTTCCCGGCGACGTACATCCGGTTGAGTACCGTCTTCATCCGGTTGATGGCCGGTGCCACGTCCTCTTTAATGACACCGCCTTGGTAATACGGTGTATAAAGGAACGGGTTTTTCGGAATCCCGGCGAGGAAAGCGGCTTGTGGTAACGTCAACTTCTCAGCCGATGTGTTGAAGACACCGCGAGCGGCTGCTTCAATCCCTGAGATGTTGCGTCCCATCGAGTTTCGTCCGAATGAGACGACGTTCAAGTACGCGTTCAAGATCTCATCTTTGTTCATTGCTTTCTCGAGGCGAAGGGCGAGTAAAATCTCTTTCGCTTTTCGTTCGAACGACACTTCGTTCGTCAGCATTTGGTTCTTGATGAGCTGTTGTGTGAGCGTAGAGCCACCGGTCCGATCTTCCGAACCGGTCGCTTCTTGTAAGATGGCACGGAGCGTCGCTTTCGGGACGACACCATCGTGTTCGTAAAACTCGACGTCCTCTGTGGCGAGTAACGCGTCGACGACGAACGGAGAAACTTTGTCGACGGCGACGGGAATCCGTACTTCATCCGTCGTATAGTTTCCGATTCGTTCACCGCTTCCAAAATAAATGTCAGAAGTCGATGAGTACGTGTTGATTTGTGACGTCATCGTCTTATAAGCGGGTGCCGGCATATCCTTGACGAGTGAAGCGAAATAACCCGCTCCGATCCCGGCGCCTAAAAATCCAATGAGAACGACCGATATAATCGTTAGGAGCAGAACGTTCCAGGATACATCGTAAAATACATTGGCATAACGGCGGGCTTTCAAGGACTTTGGTTGGTTCCATGTGTCTCGAATCTTTTGCAGCATGACAGCCTCCTTAATATGGTGTAAAACTATTTTGGACAGTAATATATACGATTATAGCACAAGTCATTGCCGACCTTCCTCCCAATCAACTGTCGGCTGCAAGTTTCCATCTTCCAGTTGACAATTTGGAAATAGAACTTATAAAATGTAAAGCATAGTCCATAAACAAAGATGCTATGAAGAAAGCGAAGTAGTCGACTGACCGCTTGTCCAGAAAGCTAGTGGGTGCTGTGAACTAGCCAATGTCAATCGATGAATTACACTTTTGGAGCGTGCCGTTCGGCCGGGTCGAGACCGTTATCTCTCGCTACAAGTGGCCACAGCTGTGGCAATTAGGGTGGTACCGCGGAATCTCCGTCCCTTCTCATATGAGAAGGGACGTTTTTTTATGTCAATCGAAGGAGTGGAACAGATGGAATTATTGAAGGATTTAGAATTTCGAGGTCTCGTCAACCAAATGACGGACGAAGCAGGATTGAAAGAACAGTTGAACAAACCGACGACGCTTTACACCGGGTTCGACCCGACGGCGGACTCGCTTCATATCGGGCACTTGCTCCCGATTTTAACACTCAAACGTTTCCAAGAGGCGGGACACCACGTCATCGCCCTCGTCGGTGGCGCGACTGGGATGATCGGTGACCCATCAGGTCGTTCGGACGAGCGTTCGCTCAACACGCTCGACACGGTCAAACAGTTCTCGGATCGAATCAAAGACCAATTGAGCCGTTTCCTCCCGCTCGAAGGTGAGAATCCAATCTCTATCCGCAACAACTACGAATGGACGGAAGAGTTATCGATTATCGATTTCTTACGTGATATCGGGAAACACTTCCCGATCAGCTACATGCTCGCCAAAGACTCGGTCGACTCACGTTTGGAGAACGGAATCTCGTACACGGAATTCTCATACATGTTGTTGCAATCGTTCGACTTCTTGAAGTTGTACGAAAACGAGAACTGCCGCCTTCAAGTCGGGGGCAGCGACCAGTGGGGCAACATCACGGCTGGACTCGAACTCATCCGCCGCTTCGGTCACTCAGAGAAGGCGTTCGGGTTGACGGTGCCGCTCGTGACGAAGTCGGACGGTCAAAAATTCGGGAAGACGGCCGGTGGTGCAGTCTGGCTCGACGCCGATAAGACGACGCCGTACGAGTTTTACCAGTTCTGGATTAACGTCGACGACGCTGACGTCATCAAGTTCATCAAATACTTCACGTTCATGTCGCACGAAGACATCTTGGCGCTCGAAGCAGAAGTGGTCGCTGCACCGGAGAAGCGTGTCGCCCAACGTCGTCTCGCTGAAGAGATGACAAAACTCGTCCACGGAGAAGCGGGTCTTGATCAAGCGCAACGCATCACGACTGCCTTCTTTAGTGGCGACTTAAAAACGCTCAAACCAGAAGACATGGATGCCGCATTCAAGGGCATGCCACAGTTCGAGCTCGAAGGCGAGCGCAACCTTGTCGACCTTCTCGTCGAAGCGAAGATTGCACCATCGAAACGTCAAGCCCGTGAAGACGTTCAAAACGGGGCGATTTACTTGAACGGGGAGCGGGAGCAGTCGCTGGATAAGACGGTGACACGCGCCGATACGCTCGGTGAGTTCACCATCATCCGTCGCGGTAAGAAAAAATACTTCGTGATCCGTCACGTCTGATGCATGCGTCCATGTCCGCCAATGTTGCGAACATGGACGTTTTTTTCTGACTCAACATCGATTCGGTCTGCTACGATAGCAAGTATAGACGACAAGGAGGCTTTGTTATGGACATTGAAGAATTTTTTGGCGAGCAGTTCCATCAATGGCGGGAGCGATTCCGGTACTACGAGATGGCGATCACTGAACTCGAGAGCGATCTCGGCATCATCGACCTCGATTGGCAGACGCGGCTCGGCTATTCGCCGATTGAACACGTGAAGACGAGGATGAAGACGTTGCCGTCCATCATTCGGAAGATGAATCAAAAAGGGCTTCCCCTCGAAGTGGAAGCGCTGTGGGACAATATATCTGACGTCGCCGGAGTGCGAATCGTCACGAGTTTTCGTGATGACATCTACGCCATCCTCGATCATTTGAAAAAACGGGACGATTTAGAAATTGATGAGATTAAGGATTACATCCAACATCCGAAACCGAGCGGCTATCGGAGCTTGCATCTCATCGTCCGAACGAAAGTGTATTTGGCGGAACGCGTCATCTGGGTGCCAGCCGAGATTCAAATTCGCACGCTCGCCATGGATTTTTGGGCGGCGACGGAGCATAAACTTCATTATAAATACCAGCACGTCGTCCCGGAGACGTCGAAACTCGAGTTGATTGAAGCGGCGAAGATGGCGGATGCGCTCGATACCCAGATGGGCCGGATTCGTGAACAGATTTTAAAGAAATAAAAAAATCCCCTTTCCTGCCGAGGCAGGGAAGGGGATAAAAGCATTAACGTGAGTAGTACTCAACGATGAGTTGCTCTTTGATTTGGTCGTTCAATTCAGCGCGCTCAGGAAGACGTACGAATGTACCTTCGAGCTTCTCAGCATCGAATGTGACGTAGTCTTTTGTAGCTGGTGCTACTTCGAGAGCTTCAGCGATCGCTTTGAAGTTTTTAGACTTCTCGCGAACTGAAATGACTTGACCTGGTTTTACACGGTAAGACGCGATGTCTACACGTGAACCGTCAACTTGGATGTGACCGTGGTTGACGAGTTGGCGCGCTCCGCGACGTGTGCGAGCGAGACCCATACGGTAAACGAGGTTGTCAAGGCGTGACTCGAGCAAGAACATGAAGTTCTCACCGTGGATACCTTGCATTTTCCCAGCATCGTTGAAGATGCGACGGAATTGCTTCTCGTTGATTCCGTACATGTGACGGAGTGCTTGCTTCGCTTGAAGCTGAAGACCGTATTCAGAGATTTTACGACGACCATTTCCGTGTTGACCTGGTGCGTAAGGACGTTTTGCTAATTCTTTACCCGTTTCGCTAAGCGAGATGCCTAAGCGACGCGAGAGTTTCCAAGCTGGACCTGTGTAACGAGCCATGTTTGGACTCCTCCTTGTTGTTCATGTATTTTGCACAAAAGAACAACGGTGTCAAAGACGGGTGACGCCCCTTTCTAGGTTCAAGCACCTTCACTTGATAGCGAAGCTACGAGATGCTCCTCCGACTCAGTCGAGGCCCGAAAGGTGGATACGTCTGTCAATGACTGCTATCGTCATTTCATGCACAAAAATCAGTATACGACGAAACGATTCGCTTGTCAATCAGATGAAGCGAAGTAATGTCTGGCAAAATTGCTCGAGCCCTTGGCGATCGACATCTGAGAAGCGGTCGAACTCGGGGCTGTCGATATCGAGGACACCGATCGTCTTGCCGTCGCGAACGAGCGGGACGACGATTTCTGAGTTAGAAGCCGCGTCACAAGCGATATGGCCCGGGAATTGATGGACGTCTGCGATGAGTTGCGTCTCTTGCGTCGAGGCCGCCGTGCCGCAAACTCCTTTACCGAACGCGATATGGACACAAGCCGGAAGGCCTTGGAACGGCCCGAGGATGAGGGCGTCTTCTCCCTCTGTTAAATAGAAGCCGACCCAGTTGATGCGGTCGAGGAACTGGTTGAGCAATGCGCTCGCGTTCGATAGGTTGGCGACACGGTTCGTCTCGCCTTCTAGAAGTGCTGCCAGCTGTTTATTGAGCATGTCGTACCCGGCGGCCAAATCGCCGGTGTAAGTCGTTGTTTGAAACATTTGATTCCCTCCTATGAATGAATGCATGATGAATTAGCATTATGGTACACGCATTTTTTCGGTTTGTCTTCTCAAAAGATTCGCGTGGAAAATAACATTCTCTCCCTAAACCGTTGGAAAACCTATGCAAATCATTGGTTCTATAATATGATTAGTATTATCTATACTCATAAAATACTTCATTTATTCATTTAGATACATAAGTCCACGAAAGCGGCTTGGAGGTTGTGACAGAGATGGATTACGGAATCTACGGAATTTTAATTGGAATCATTGTCATCGTATTAGGGGCCATGCTGGGAAGCATGCTCGTGCGAAGGAATTTTTACCAGAAAATTGATGATTTAGACATGCGCAAACAAAGTGTGCTCAGCGCCAGTGTGCCGGCTGAACTGCAGAAGTTCAAACAATGGCCGATGGAAGGCGAGACGAAAGAGAAGTTCGAACGGTGGCATCAGTCGTGGGACGAACTCGTCAGCGTACATACGGGACAAATCGATGAGGCGCTCTATCATGCCGAAGAAGATTTGGACAAATATCGCTTCCTTAAAGTGAAATCCGATTTGAACGCGACGGAACAGTTGATTGAAGAGCTCGAGTCGATGGTACACGCCATGCTCGATGAGATGGATGAGTTCAATCAACACCATTCGTCGCTTCTCGATATCGTCAAAAAAGACGAGAAAGAGTTGTATCAATTCCGGAAGACGCTCGTCGCCCAAAACAGTGCGTTTGGCCCGACATACGAGCTCGTCGAGTCTGAAATCGCGGCAGCGGAAGCGAAGCGGACCGAGATGATCACGTTGAAGCAGGAAGGACAAGTGTCGGAGGCGTATATCGCCGGCCAAGTCTTGTCTGAGAAAGTGACGAAGATTCGTGAACTCGTCGGCGTCATCCCGCAGTTCGTGCGCACGGTGCAAATCGATTTGAAACAACAGCTCAACCAGTTGCGTTCGGGTCATAAAGAGATGCAAATGGACGGCTACGCGCTTGAGCCGCTCGGTTTAATGGAAGAGATCGAGCAAGCGGAAGATCGCCGGGCCGCGCTCATGGACCGGATTGAACAACTCGACTTCGATCATTTCGAGATGGACATGCAACAGCTCAGCTCGGACATCGATCAGCTGTTCGAAGCGTTCCGGACCGAAGTCGATGCACGCCAATACGTGAAAAAAGAATTCGCGACCGTGAAAGAACGTGACCGCCAGACGAGTGAAGTCATGGCTCGTCTCCATCAAGAGATGACCCGCCTCGTCAGCAATTACGAGATTAATGCCCGTGTCGGCGAAGAGTTTGAACAGCTCGAAAGGGAGCGTGCGACGCTCACAGCGAACGTACTCGACATCGAACAGGCGCTCGTCGCCCAGATGATTCCGTTCAGCATGATTAAATCAAAAGTACAAGAAGCGAAACGTTCGCTCGATCAGTTCAGTGCGATGCATGAACGGTTCATCGAGAACACGAACTCCCTTCGCAAAGAAGAACTCGAAGTCCGCAACAAACTCGAGTCATGGAAGCGCGAACTGTCTGCCCATCGCCGTTTGCTCGCGAAGAGCGCCATGCCGGTCGTTCCGACTGATTTGACGAGCGATATGCGCCAGTTGCAAAAAGGCGTGCAATCGTTGGATGAACAGTTCGAGAAAGCACCGTTTAATATGACGTATATCGTCGGCCTCAGCCACGACGTCGAAGAGACGATGGACAACTTCCGGGACCGGGTCAAAGCGCTCTTGCGCCAAGTCACGTACGCCGAACAGCTTCTGCAGTATGCGAACCGCTATCGCCGTCGCGACAACGAGGTGCATATCGCCTTGACGCTCGCCGAGAACAAGTTTTTACATGGTGAGTATGGGACGGCCGTCGAGATTGGCGAGCGTGTCCTCGGACGTTTCGATGAAGGTGCGGCCCGTGAGATTCGCCAACGTGTCGAAAAAGGATTGGAACAGCAAGAGCTATTACGAAAATAATGATGCATGAAGATTGACGTAAACGGGAATTAACGTGTACGTCAATCTTTTTTGAATCGAGGAGGAATTTTGTGATGGGAACGCTATGGGTTAACGGAAAGATTTATACGATGAACAAAGAGCATGAACAAGCTCGTGCCATGTACGTGGAGCACGGCCGGATCTTGAAGATGGGGGAAGAAGGCCACCTTCGTCGTACATACGCCGGAAGAATCAAGCAAATTGTGAATCTTGAAGGGAAGAGCGTCTATCCGGCGTTCACCGACTCACACATCCACTTGATCGGGTACGGGGAAGCGCTCGACCGGATCGATGCGACCGAGACGACGGACTTGCAAGCTCTGCTCGAATCGATGAAGCAAAAGGGTGGAAACGACGATTGGATCGTCGCGGAAGGGTTCAATGACCGTCTGCTTGGCGAAATGCCGACGCGTGAGATGATTGATGCCGTCATTCCGGACCGCCCCGTCGTCTTGAAACGGGTCTGTCGCCACGTTGCCGTCGTCAACTCGAAAGGGTTGGAACGGCTCGGCTTGATTCATCATACCGTCATCGAAGGCGGGAAGCTCGGACGCGATGCGGACGGCAAGTTGAACGGGGTACTGTACGATGCGGCGCTCGACCTGCTCCACAAAGAGCTGGGCGGGAATCGCGAGAAAAATGTCGCCTCGCTCCACCGGGCCATCGACTCTCTGTTCGCCCACGGCATCGTCAATGCCCATACGGAAGACTTGTTCTATCACGGTGACCCGCTCGAGACGATTCAAGCGTATGAAGACGTGTTGGCGGACCTCCCGTTCCACGCGCATCTGCTCGTCCATGAACAAGTCGTCGATACGTTGATTCGTCACGATGCGCTCGCCAAGCGCCCGCGTTTTGATTTCGGGGCGATGAAATTGTTCGTCGACGGATCGTTCGGGGGACGGACGGCACTCTTGTCGGAACCGTACACGGATGATCCGGCACAGCGGGGAATCGAGGTCCATCGTCCGGATCATCTCGAGGCGCTTGTCAAAAAGGCGCGGTCCTACGGGATGAACGTGGCGGCCCACGTGATTGGGGACGCCGCCGCCGAACAGTTCATCACGCTGCTTGAGAAATATCCGGCCAAGCGCGGGACGAGAGACCGAATCATTCACGCTTCACTCTTGAACGACGCGCTCTTGAAACGGATTCAAGCGTTGCCGGTGTTGATTGATGCCCAACCGATTTTCTTGTCGGACGACATGAACTTGTTGTTCGATCGGCTCGGCAACGACCGCGTCGATGACGCCTACCGCTTCAAATCGATGCTCGATACGGGAGCGCTCGTCCTTGGAGGCAGTGACGCCCCGATTTCTACCGTCGATGTACGGAAAGGTTTGTATGCGGCGGTCACCCGTCAGTCATTTGAGGAGTCAGGGGCGCTCAACCCGCCGGAACGCCTATCGATGTATGAGGCGCTCCGTAGCTTCACGTATGCACCACGTGTCGCCACAGGCACACACGGACGCGACGGCTTGTTGATTCAGAGCTATAACGCGACGTTCACAGTGTGGGAAGAGGACTTCTTCGACTTGCGTGGACGCGACATCCTCGACAACCGACTCGTCATGACGGTCGTCGACGGGGCTCCGGTATACGAGGCCGACGTCGTCAACACGTAATAAAAAAAGGCTAGCCATCCACGAGGACGGCTAGCCTTTTGTCGTTTAGAAGAATGAGCGTTGGACTTTGTGCCAGAACGAGTTGTTTTTCAGTTTGACCGTCTTGATGACCTGGTCAGACAGTTCGATATCGATGCGGTCTGTATACTTCAAGCTGAGCGCCTCGTTGTCCATGCCGATAATCGGATAGTCGTTCCCGTCCTCAACGATGCGGAGCGAGAGTTTGCGTGAGTCGTGCACGATGAACGACGAGCCGAGCGTGCGGTAACGATTATTGTTCACCGAGGCGATCTCGCTCACTTGCATACATGGGATGAGCGGGTCGACGATGGCGCCGTCGAGTGATTTGTTGTACGCTGTCGAGCCGGTCGGTGTCGAGACGACCATGCCGTCACCGCGGAACGTCTCGAAATGGAGGTCGTCGATGTACACTTCGATGGCGAGCGATTTGATGATACTCGACTTGATTGAGGCTTCGTTCAAACAAAGCATCGGAGTCGATTCATTGATGGATGCCGACAAGAGCGGGTATTTCCGCACTTCGAGACCGGCTTCGATACGGGCGCTGTTGTCCGAGAACAAGCGATCGACTTCGTCGAGTTTATGTATATCGAAGTCGCAATAAAACTCGTTCAAGCCGCGGCCAAACCCGACGTAGATAGCATCTTGACGGAATCCTGTATAGCGGACGGCCTGCAAGAACGCGCCATCTCCCCCGATGGCGACGATGATGTTGGCGTCTTCAGGACGATTGACGACGTTGAAGCCGTATTTCTCACCGATTTCGATTAATTTCTTTACTTCTTTTGTAAAGTCGTTGACGTTACGATGGTACAAAAAAACGTTGTTTCTCATCCTAGTCATCCCCTTTGTCAATTGAGTCTCTTTCATTATACAGCGTTTTAGACGCTCGATATAGGGAAAATCACAATCAGGCCGTCTGAGGCAGGATGCTTGTCATCGAGACGGCGCCATCGCTATGATGAAGAAGTATAAATCATGCAAAAGGGGATGAAACGATGCCAACATTTAAAGGCAATACCGTTACACTGCAAGGGAACCCGGTCAAAGTCGGAGATACTGCACCGGACTTTACAGCGCTCACGACGGCACTTGAAGAGGTGACGCTCGCGTCATACCCAGGCAAGAAATTGATTAGTGTCGTTCCATCGATCGACACAGGTGTCTGTGACACGCAAACACGCGCATTCAACGAGAAGGCGTCATCGCTCGGCGGTACCGTCTTGACGGTGTCAAACGACTTACCGTTTGCACAGCGTCGCTGGTGTGCGGCGTCAGGACTTGATAATGTCGTCATGTTATCGGATCACCGCGACCAATCGTTCGCGAAATCGTACGGCGTATTGATGGAAGAACT
Organism: Exiguobacterium sp. s50; assembly: GCF_018618175.1. Lineage (NCBI taxonomy): Bacteria > Bacillati > Bacillota > Bacilli > Caryophanales > Exiguobacterium > Exiguobacterium sp. s50. Next base: position 359,276 of record NZ_JACSLP010000001.1, on the reverse strand, counting down.
CCGTCTTCTCGCACGTTCGGTATTCGTCATCGACTCGGCCGGTACGGTCCAGTACGTCCAGTACATGGATGAGATGACTGAGGAAGTTGATTTCGATGCGGCGCTCGAGGCGTTTGACGCTGCGAACTGATTCGCTTGGCGAAACGACCACGAATCGCTTACACTAATAGAAGTGAACCGACCGGCTCTCCACAAGAGGGCCGGTTTTGTATGGAAAGGATGATCGAAGATGGAACGATTTGAACAACTGTATCGGGATTGGAAGAAAGAAGCGAAGAAGCTGACGACAGACCTTGACTTATTGCCGCTCGAGGCATTGATTGAAGTGTTTGAGCGAGTCAATGTCGAACAGGAGAAAACGGATGATGTCCGCAAAGCCGTCAGTCTGCTCGTCCTCGAGGAGACGACGACACTCCCGCCGAACCATCAACCGACGCCGGACGCCGTCAGCCTGTTCATCGGGTACTTGGCGACGAAACTCGTCAAGGACGGGGCGAACGTGCTCGAGCTCGGTAGCGGGACGGGGACACTCGTCCACGCCGTGTTGACACAATTGAAAGATGCCACCGCACAGGCGGTCGAAGTCGATGAGACGATGCTGCGTCTGTCTTACGCAATCAGCAACCTGCTCGGGAAGCCGGTATCGTACTTCCATCAAGACGCACTCGCACCGCTGTTCGTCGAGCCGAGCGACTTGGCACTCGTCGATTTGCCGATCGGCTATTATCCGAACGATGACATGGCGTCTGGCTACGCCTTGAAACGGGATGAAGGCCATTCTTACTCGCACTTCTTGTTGATCGAGCAGGCGATGCGTCACTTGAAACCAGGCGGTCACGGGATTTTTGTCATCCCGAACAATTTGTTTGAACAGGATGACGAAGGGAAATTAAAACAGTGGATGGACCGTGAGGCTGTCGTCAAAGGTGTTCTTCAATTACCGACGACGATGTTCAAAGACGAGCGATATGCGAAAAGCCTATTGATGTTACAAAAGCTTGGGGAAGGCGTCAAACGCCCGAAACAAGCACTCCTCGTCGAGTTGCCATCGTTCACGGATGTGCGTGCTGTTGCCAATATTGTGAAACAGATTGACGATTGGTTTAAAACAACATAATTTTTATTGGGCAAAAGACTTGAAAAACATATGCCATATCAAGTATCTTCATTATGATACAGTTATCGGTTTTTAAGAGAACAGATAAAGACTCGTGTTTAAATCGAAAGGTAAGAGGTGTATGACATGACAAAAATTATGGCAGTCAACGCAGGTAGTTCGTCATTAAAGTTCCAACTTCTCGAAATGCCATCTGAGAAGATGCTCGCCGTCGGGCTCGTCGAGCGTGTCGGAAAAGAAGATGCGATCTTCACGATTAAATATGGCGAAGGACAAAAGTTCCATATCGTCACACCGCTTCATTCACATAAAGAAGCGGTCGAGCTCTCGCTCGAAAAATTGATTGACCTTGATATCATTCAGTCGTTCGACGAAATCGCAGGCGTCGGTCACCGTGTCCTTCACGGAAAAGAGTTGTACGCGGATTCGGTCGTTATCGACGATGAAGTCATGAAGAACATCGAATCGTTCGTCGAACTCGGACCGCTCCACATCCCGCCAAACTTGACGGGGATTCGTGCGTTCCAAACGATTTTACCGAACGTACCGCAAGTCGCGGTCTTCGACACGGCGTTCCACCAGTCGATGCCGGAAGAGAACTTCTTGTACAGCCTTCCGTACGAGTACTACACGGAGCACGGCGTCCGGAAGTACGGTTTCCACGGAACGAGCCACAAGTACGTCACGCAACGTGCGGCAGAGCTTCTCGGTCGTCCGCTTGAAGACCTTCGTTTAATCTCATGCCACCTCGGTAGCGGTGCATCAATCGCAGCGGTTGCCGGCGGTCGTTCGATTGACACGACGATGGGCTTCACGCCACTCGAAGGAATCACGATGGGAACGCGCTCGGGATCACTTGACCCGGCCCTCATCCCGTTCTTGATGCAGAAGACTGGCAAGTCGGCTGAAGACGTATTGAACGTCATGAACAAAGAGTCAGGTGTCTACGGTCTCTCGGGTATCTCGAGTGACTTGCGTGACATCGAGCAAGCAGCGGCTGAAGGCAACCACCGTGCCGAAGTCTCGCTCAAAATCTTCTCGAACCGCATCCACGGCTATATCGGTCAATATGCGGCAGAGATGAACGGTGTCGATGCAATCATCTTCACAGCTGGTGTCGGAGAAAACTCTGACGTCATCCGTGAGCGCATCCTTCGTGGCCTTGAGTTCATGGGCGTCTACTGGGATCCATCACTCAACAACGGAGCACGCGGCAAAGAGTTGTTCATCAACTACCCGCACTCACCGGTCAAAGTCATCATCATCCCGACGAACGAAGAATTGGTCATCGCACGCGATACTGTTCGCATCGCCAACCTCGTCGAATCACACGTTTAAGCTGTTACAACGTCCGTTCCGTATTCATACGGGACGGGCTTTTTTTAGTGCTTTTGGCATACGGCATGAGATGGTTTTGTGACGATGGGCCGAATCGAAAGTGCTCGTTTGTAACATTTGACGTAAGAAAACATGGTTTCCGTAACAAAGCAGATATATTAATCCCTTTAATTGGGAATTAATATGACGAAACCTAAAGATTTTTATCAAAGCCGTCATCTTCCCTTAAAAGATGGCGGTTTTGTAATGTAATCGTAACTTAGCTGACACTCAAATGAATTTTAGTTGTAAACGCACGGTCATACGATTCGTCATATAGTTATCTGGACGAAACATTCCGTAATCGATACGACATGTTTCAACTGGAACAGCACCACAGATTCGACAACACGAACTTACAACGAACAAACCGACTAGGAGAGGACAAACCACATGCTCAAAAAAATTGGAACGGTCTTACTACTGACGGTCATGACACTCGCTATGCTCTTACCCCAACAACAAGTTGAGGCGTCTTCAAAAGTTTACGTACAAAGCCAAGTCAACGGATTGAACGTCCGCTCGGCAGGGACGCTCAGCGGTAAAGTGATTGGGAAAATCAATAAAGGACAACAACTTCAACGCACTGGCTCAAAAGGAGCTTGGATTCGCGTCAACTACAAAGGCAAGTCAGGTTGGATCGCTACAAAGTACTTACGCACCGTGAAGAAAACGGTCGCGAAGGCTAGTGTGAAAACATATACGATGAACGCATCGGCTTACACACCGTACTGCAAAGGATGTTCAGGCGTTACGGCATTAGGCTGGAACGTACGGGCACAAAAACGTAACGTCGTCGCTGTCGACCCGCGCGTCATTCCGCTCGGTAAGAAAGTACAAGTGTACGTCGGCGGGAAGTTGATGGGCACATACACAGCGGCTGACACAGGCGGCGCCATCAAAGGTAACAAAATCGACATCTTGATGTACTCACAAAGTGCGGCCCTCAACTTCGGTCGTAAGACGGTTACTGTCAAAGTGTTATAATACGTGAACGAGGGGCCATCGCATTTGCGGTGGCCCTTTTTTAACTAAATTAGGCGAGAATTCTCCCTCCTCTAAGCGTCTCGGGGCACGGCCCAGCGTAGGTAGGAGATGAATCGCCCGTCCCCGACGCCCTTGGCCACCGCTGTGACAGGACGACGAACAAAAGTTCGTGATTCCGTCAGATTTCCTCGCCCCCTCCGCGGGTATCGGAATGGGACAAGCATCATCCTGGTACCGGGCAAAGGAGGGACGGACATGCTGAAGGGCTACCGATATCGGCTCCACCCGACGGCGACGCAGGCCGAGTTCCTGATCAAGACGATCGGCTGCGCCCGCTTCATCTACAACAAGCTGCTCGAGGACCGCATCACCATCCACGAGGAGGCGAAGGCGGCAGGCGGACCGAGGCGGAAACCGCCGACACCGGCCTCTTACAAGCCGCTGTTCCCGTTCCTGTGCGAGGCGGACAGCCTCGCGCTCGCGAACGCGAAGCTGCACCTCGACGCGGCGTTCGCGAAGTTCTTCGCCGGGACGGCCGGCTTCCCGGTGTTCAAGTCGAGACGGAAATCGCGCGCGTCCTACACGACGAACAACCAGCACGGCACGATCCGCATCGAGACGGGAAAAGTCCGTCTGCCGAAGGTCGGGTTCATCCGGTTCACACAGCATCGCGGCTTCGACGGGGAGATCCGCTCGGCGACCGTGTCGATGACGAGGACGGGCACGTTCTTCGTGTCGCTCCTCGTCGAGCAGGATGACGAGCCGTGGGGCCCGGCCGAGCACAACATAGGGATCGACCTCGGGCTGGAACACTTCGCCACCATGACGAACGACGATTTCGTCACGGAGAAGATCGCGAACCCGCGCAACCTGCGACAGGCCGAAGATCGGCTCAAACAAGCGCAGCGCGCCCTCGCCCGCAAGAAGCCCGGCAGCCGGAACCGCGAGAAGGCCCGGCTCCTTTTGGCTAAAAAGCATGAAAAGGTACGGAACCGCCGGCACGACTTCCTCCACAAGCTGTCGCGACGCATCGTCGACGAGAACCAAGTCGTCGTGGTCGAGACGCTGAAGCCGAGGGAGATGATGCAAAACCGCCGCCTGGCGAAATCAATCGGGGACGCCGGGTGGGGCGAGTTCGTCCGACAACTCGAATATAAATGTAAATTCTACGGCCGGACGCTGATCAAGGCCGACCCGTGGTTCGCCTCGACCCAAGTCTGTTCGAGCTGTGGCGAGAACGGCGGCAAGAAAGACTTACAAATTCGGGAGTGGACGTGTGCCGCGTGCGGCGCGCACCACGACCGCGACGTCAACGCGAGCCTCAACCTGTTGCGCCTCGCCAACTGAAACACCTCAGGGCAGGGACTGCCCGACGAGCTTGGCCCATAATCGTGGCTGGTCAAAGCACGGTCTTCCCAAGAAGCTCCCACTTCAATTCGCGAAGCAAATAAGTGGTGAGTAGTTCACACGGTTATACGGATATGACTTCACTCACTTATTAAGAGAGCGGGTGTTTCAGCCGATGGGACTCTCGCGGACGGAATGGGCGACCGATGCGGCACCGAGTTTCGTCAAAGTCATTGACGATCCTGACGAGGAAGCGTCGTATAAGTTGTATCCTTTTGATGATGGAATGGGGTCGAACCTACATACGACTGCGCGAGAATTCGCGGAATGGGGCAATCTTCATCTGAATAACGGACGTCATCGTGGAGTTCAGATTGTGCCGAAAGAAATGATTCGTCTCGCGACATCGATTCAAAGTCCCGCATATCCCAACTCAACGTTCCCGACAAACGGGCTGTTTTGGTATGTCCAAGGCGAGCCGAAAGCGTGGAGCGAACTAGGGGAGGCTGTACCAGCTGGGTCGTATCAAATTCTTGGGAACACCGGGCCATTGCTATTGGTTATTCCTGCTTATCGAACCGTCGTCGTCAGGATGTATAACCAACTCTATAATTATGGTGGCGATCGATACCTCGATTACCTTCGCGAGTTCAGTAATTTGGCGGCTGAGACGGTTCGACCGATTGATAACCTGATGCCATAAGCGACTACACACGAAAGGGCCAACGCATGCGCGTTGGCCCTTGAAACGTTATTGGCGGACGATCAGCACGTCACACTTCGAGTAGCGGACGATGCTTTCAGAGACGCTACCGATGAAGAAGCGTTCGACGGCGTTCAACCCGGTCGCTCCACAGATGATGAGATCAATGTCGTGATTCGGTGCGATTTTTTTAGCGATTGTCACTTTCGGAGAGCCGTACTCGATGACCGTCTCTACTTCTTTGACACCTCGTTCTTTCGCGCGATTGACGTAGTCCTCGAGCAGTTCTTTCGCATACGTCTCGGCACGCTCGGTAATCGTCCGGTCGTACGCTTCAACCGTGGCGAATGTCCGTGTATCGATGACGTGTCCGATATACAGTTTGCCATCGTTTCGAAGTGCGACGTCGATTGCTGTTTCAAATGCACGTTCGGCCTCTTTCGAGCCGTCGACGGCAGATAGAATATGTTTGTAGACAATTGCCATGTAAATCCCAACCTTTCGCTTGAAATGTACGTGCGGCTTACATGTATAGTATACCACTTCTGCTTCAATTCACGCCCGGTTCTTTCAGAAATGTGTGAAATTTTCACAACTTTCTGATGGAACAGGTTGAAGTTTGGAAATGGGCAAGCGGAACGGGTAAGATGATACAGAGGAGGGATGACGATGAAACATGTAGTCATCACGGCCGGTGCGAAAGGGATCGGCCGCATTGTGACGGAACGATTATTGGAGGAAGGTTGGCACGTCAGTGTATTGCAGCGGAAGCCGATCGATTGGCAACATGAACGGTTACATATGGTCGAGGCCCCGTTGACGGACCGCGAAGCTGTCCTGAGTGGCTATGAAGAGGCGGTGGCCAAATTCGGAGAGCCGGACGCGCTCATCTTGAACGCCGGGCCTTACATCTTCGAACGGAAGTGTCTCGTCGATTTGACGGACGAGGAGTGGGACGAGGTCATCAGCGGCAATTTGTCAGCCTCGTTTTGGCTGATGCGCCGGGCTATCCCGAGTATGCGGGCAAAACGATTCGGCCGCATCATCACATATGGCTTCCCGGAGAGTGGGACGGCACCAGGCTGGGTTCATCGGTCGGCTTTCGCGGCCGCCAAAACCGGGCTCGTCAGTTTGACGAAATCGGTCGCACTCGAGGAAGCGGCACACGGCATCACAGCCAATATGATTAACCCGGGCAATATCGTCGGCGCGCAAAAAGAAATGCGAATCGAAGCGGCCGAACCGGACGACCAGACCCCGGTCGGACGACACGGGACGGGCGAAGACATCGCCCGCATGATTCTATTCCTGCTCGCCCGTGATTCCGATATGGTCACAGGTGCCATCATCGATGTGACCGGAGGTGTCAACGTCGTCCATCAATACCGAAAATAAGGAGGAAACCGCATGAAATTGGCCATGTTGACCGATATCCATGGAAACGTCCAAGCGCTCGACGCGGTGCTGGCCGAGCTCGATCGCCAGCAGGTCGACGAGATTTGGAGTTTGGGCGATATGATCGCGATGGGGCCCGACTCGAACGAAGTGATGGCACGTCTGCTCGACCGTGGTGTACACATGATCACCGGCAACCATGATGAGGCTGTCTTGTCGCTCATGGCCGGGACGGGTCACCCTGACAGTTATGCCCATACCCGTCCGCATCACGAGTGGGTGGCGCGCACGCTTAGGCCTGACTATGCGGACGCGCTCTTGAAGTTGCCGCGTACGATTGAACGCGTTGTCGAGGGTACGCGGGTATATGGGATTCATTATCATATCCCGAGCGAGAAGCGGGACGTGCCGATCACCGAGGAGCCGTTCCATGACATCGTCGAGGCGACACTTTCGAACATGCAGTCGTTGTATGGGTCTTATGAAGCGGACGTCATCTGTTTCGGGCATCATCATCCGGAGCATGTGTTCCATGACGACACGAAACATTATTTCAATCCCGGTGCGCTCGGTGTCGCCCGTGACGATTTGGCCCGTTACGGCATCCTCGAGTGGGATGAGACAGGCTTCGCCATCCATCCGCAGTCGGTCCGTTATGACAAGCAGGCATTTCTGGAAGCGATGGAACGGAATGATGTGCCGCAACGTGACGTCATGTTCCGACTCTTTTATTGACCGTGAAAAAGACCAGCCGCGTACGGCTGGTCTTTGTTGTGACTCAATTGATTTCTTGGAGCGTCTTCGGATAACTCGTCAACAAGATCGGACCACTCTCGGTCATGACGATATCGTCTTCGATGCGGACGCCGCCGACGCCAGGGAGATAAATTCCTGGTTCGACGGTGAACGTCATCCCGACTTGGGCCGTCATATCATTGTTGGCCGCCATCGACGGGAATTCGTGCACCTCGATGCCGATTCCGTGTCCGACGCGATGCGTGAAGTATTCGCCGTAGCCGGCCGACGTGATGACTTGGCGAGCCGCGATGTCGATGGATCCGAGCGTCGTCCCGACGTTCGCCATCTCGATGGCGGCTTCTTCGGCCTTAAGGACGGTCTCGTAAATCTCACGTTGCTTCGTGCTCGCTTCGCCGTAGACGACGGTGCGCGTGATATCCGAGGCGTAGCCTTGCCAAATGACACCGAGGTCGAACAAGGCGAAGTCGCCTTTCTTCAAGCGATTGTTACCAGGTACGCCGTGCGGATCGGCACTGTTCTCGCCGAACAAGACGAGCGTGTCGAACGACATCTCGCGGACACCTTGTTTCTTCATCGCATATTCGATCTCGGCGATGACCTCGAGCTCGGTCACGCCTTCACGCAAGGTGCGAATCCCTGCCTCAATCGCCATATCAGCGAGTTCGGCGGCGCGTTTCATCAGGCGGACCTCGTCCGGAGACTTAATCATGCGAAGCGCCTGAAGCTCTTCGGTCAAGTCGATGATTGAGAGACCGGCAAAGCCGGCGCGGAGCTGTTCGACGCGGTTGTAGGTCAAATGCTCGCCTTCAATCCCGATGCGCTCGGGGATAATCTGTTGGTCGAGGAACAGTTTGACGACTTTGTCCCATGGATTTTCGTGGTCCATGTACGTGACGATATCGCCATTCCAGTCGCTCGCCTCGACGATGCCTTTTTCAAGTGCCGGACAGACGAGAGCGGTCGTGCCGTTCTTCAAGACGAGGATGGCGATGAGCCGCTCATGTGCCTCGGCATATACTCCCGAAAAATAAAAGACTGATGCTTTCGACGTGACAAAAGCAGCGTCTAACCCTTTAGTGGCCAAAGATTGTGCAATATGGTTGGTTCGTTGATTCAACTCGTTTCCCTTCCTTCTCGTTCATTGGCGTTCTGTTTCATTATACCGTTTTCCAAAACGGAAAGGAAATGTCACATTTTCAGTAGTACAGTTTGAAGAAGGAAGACTGATACAGTATACTGAGGATGACAGAAAATGTATTGAGGAAAGGGACTCGTGACATGACAACAAAACATGAACAGATCATAGCACATATCGAGTCGCTCGATGTCGGATCTAAAATTTCGGTCCGCCAAATCGCGAAGGAATTGGCAGTATCAGAAGGAACGGCGTATCGGGCCATCAAGGAAGCGGAGAATTTAGGCTTCGTCTCGACGATTGAACGGGTCGGCACCATTCGCATCAAGCGTAAACATAAAGAGAACATTGAGAAGCTGACGTTCGCAGAAGTCGTCAATATCGTCGACGGGCAAGTGCTCGGTGGCCGAGACGGGCTCCATAAAACGCTCTCGAAGTTCGTCATCGGGGCGATGAAGCTTGAGGCGATGATGCGATATATCGACGTCGACTCACTCGTCATCATCGGAAACCGGGAAAAGGCGCATGAACTTGTGCTCCAGTCCGGTGGCGCCGTGTTGATCACGGGGGGATTCGACACGACCGATGAAGTGAAACGGATGGCCGATAAGTATCACATGCCGGTCATCTCGACGTCGTATGACAGTTTCACCGTCGCGACGATGATCAACCGGGCCATCTATGACCGCTTGATTAAAAAAGAGATTCTACTCGTCTCGGATATCGTCATCCCGCTGCACGACACGTTCTATTTGAAAGTGGACGATACGGTCAAACGGTGGCACGAACTGAACGAACGGACGAAACATAACCGCTATCCCGTCATCGACGAGCAGATGAAAGTCGTCGGCGTCATCACGGCGAAAGATTTGCTCGACCGGCCGCATGATACCGAGATCGAGAAAGTGATGACGAAGAGCCCGATCACGGTTGGCGTTCAGACGAGCGTCACCAATGCGGCTCACCAAATGGTTTGGGAAGGCATCGAGATGTTGCCGGTCGTTGATAACTATGGCCGTCTGCTCGGTATCATCAGCCGCCAAGACGTGTTGAAGGCGCTCCAACTCGCCAACCGCCAACCGCAAGTCGGCGAGACGTTCGACAATATGATCACGAACCAGTTGAAAGAAGATCCGGCTTCGAACGGGACGGCGTTCACCGTCGAGGTCGCTCCACAGATGACGAGCCACATGGGGACGGCATCGTCAGGGGTGTTGACGACGTTGCTCGTCGAAGGAGCGACCCGCAGTCTGCGCCATATGAAAAAAGGCGACCTCGTCGTCGAAAATATTACGGTCTACTTTATGAAACCTATTCAAATCGAGAGTCAAATTCGCGTCTCGGCCAACGTGTTCGACCTTGGCCGGAAGTTCGGGAAAGTCGATGTCGAGATGACACAAGGCACCCAACTCGTCGCCAAGGCGCTTGTCACGGCGCAATTGATTGACCGCTAACAAAAAAACGAGCTGATGCCATCATCAGCTCGTTTCTATTTCTCTTATGATTGGTTGATTGGCTCTTCGCTAGCGAGCGGATAGATTTTACGATAGCGAATGAACCCGACGATGGCGTTGCCGACACCCAAGACGAGCATAGCGATGCTGACGATCCAACCGATCGTCGAGCCGAGTCCGAGTCCGCCAACCATTTGGTTGACGGCGAAGAGTGCGAGAAACATGCTCAGCCAGATGAGCGCTTGCGTGTTGAACAGTGCTTTCCGGTACGGTGTCTTCGTCAAATAAGCGCGTCGTTTGGAAACGAAGTAGGCGCCTAGCGAAAACAGAATGAGTCCGATCATAACTAATTGACCCAAGTGAAGAAACCCCTTTCAGACGTGTAATCTGTTATCATCATACCATAGAATAGTGTTCAAGAAAGCGAGGAATGGCAATGGCACATTGGCCAGAGGCAGCAACGATATTGAAATTGATTGAAGCGGCGGACACGATTATGATTCACCGACACGTCCGTCCCGACCCTGACGCACTCGGGAGTCAGCTCGGATTAAAGCGGATTCTTGAAGTCGCCTATCCGGAAAAGCAGGTCTATGTCGTCGGCGGTATCGTCCGTGATTTAGAGTTTTTAGGTAAGATGGAGCATGTCGAACCGGAGATGTATCAAGAGGCGCTCGTCATCGTGCTCGATACGGCTAACCATGAACGAATCGATGGGCCGCACGCCTTGACCGGCAAAACGGTCGTCAAGATTGATCACCACCCTGACGAAGATGCGTATGCGACCCATCAAATCGTCGACACGACGGTCAGTTCCACCTCAGAGATGATTGCTGAACTTGCAGGGATTTGGGGGCTTGAACTTGACGAGGCATCCGCATTCTTGTTGTTCGCCGGAATCGTCGGCGACACGGGACGGTTCCAGTTCCGCAACGCGACGCCACGTACGTTCGAAGTCGCGGCCGAACTGATTAACCATGGTATCGATACGAACCGGTTGTATCGTCAAATGTATAAGACGAATTTGGCGACGTTGCAACTCCAAGGCTATGTCTTACAAAACGTCAATGTGACCGACGCGGGTGTCGGCTACGTCAAAATCGATGCAGACGTCTTGCGCACGTTCCATGCGACACCGGAAGCGGCGTCGCTGCTCGTCAACAGCTTCTCTGGCCTTGAAGGGCTGAAGTGTTGGGTCATGTTCGTCGAGAACAAGGACGAGATTCGTGTCCGGATCCGTTCGAAAGGGCCGGTCATCAATGAAGTGGCGAAACGCTATCGCGGCGGTGGTCATCCGATGGCCGCCGGTGCCACGATCTATAAATGGGAAGAGATGGACGAGGTGATCATGGCGCTCGATGAAGTCGCGGCCCCGTTCACGTTCGAAACTGAAGAGAGCTGACCCGTTGGTCAGCTCTCTTCAGCGTTTATCCTCTTCTTGTGGAATGAACCACGTACCACGGTCGGTCACATCCTCGACGACATCGAGTTGATACTCGGTGATATAACGACGGAGTCGTTCGATAATCTCCGGACTATCGGCGAAGACGGTCTGGCCGTTCTGTAAATTCTCTAGCTTGTCACGTGCGATTTTACCCCGATTAATAATCATACGGTTTATACCCCCTTTTAGGAGAAGTTTTGTCTATAATTATTGTATCAGACAAGTGCCAAAATGAGTTTGACAATTGTGAAAAAAGAAAGGGGGACTCTTGTGATCCACTTGAATGTAAGATCGGCTTATAGCTTGATGCAAAGTACGATTCGGCTCGAACAGTACGTCGCCCAAATGGCCGAGCGGGGGAGCCGAGCGGTCGCCTTGGCCGACGATGCATTATATGGCTTGCCGCAATTCGTCCGGTTATGTGAACGCTATGCGGTTAAACCCGTTATTGGATTACGGACGACGCTACGAATGGATGGATTCGACGTCTCCGTTCTCGTCTATGCGTTGACCGATGAACAAGTGCCCGAACTGTATCGCATCGTCCAGGCCGATGGCTTGACCGAAGCGACCGAACTGGCGGTGCTCATCTTACCGGAGAACTGGAAAGCGAACGACCCGGTTCACCGTCGCCGTCTCTATAACCATTTGCTCGGTTATGTGAATGAAGACAGACTGTGGCTCGGGTTGCCGGCGCCGCAGTCGACGGAACAGACGCTGATGCTCCGGCAATTACGCGAGATGCGTGACGAACTGGGGACACGACTCGTACCGGCCCCGGACACGTGTTACATGAGACCGGAGGATTTCGAGGCGTATCGCGCCATCGTCGCCATCGGTGAAGGCGAGCTCATCTCACAAGAAGATGTGCATCGGAAAGGAAAGTACGTAAGACTGCCGAGCGAAATGAACGATTGGTTCGACCCGATCGAGCTTGAGGCGTTGGACGAGTTCGAATCCCTCATCTCGGTCACACGCTTGCCGGAGGCGACCTCGTCGATTCCAGAGATTGAACATGCGATCGACCGACTGAAGCGTCTCGTCGCCGAACGATTAAAGGCGCTCGACTTGTTCCAAGAGGAATATATCGAACGAGCCCGCTATGAACTCGACGTCATTGCGCGGACCGGTTTCGCCTCGTATTTCCTCATCGTCGAGGACATCGTCCGCTACTCTAGGGAGCAAGGCATTGAAGTCGGTCCGGGGCGTGGGTCCGCGGCCGGATCACTCGTCAGTTTCGCGCTTCACATCACCGAGGTCGACCCGGTCCGGTTCGAGCTGTTATTCGAACGCTTTTTGAACCCGGAACGAATCACGATGCCGGATATCGATTTAGACTTCGAAGACGAGCGGCGCGACGAGGTCGTCCGCTATGTCCTCGATAAATACGGGGCCAACCACGCCGCCCAAATCGGGACGCTCGCGACGTTCGGCGCGAAAGCGGCGCTACGTGATGTCGCGCGGGCGCTCGGGCTGACGCTTGAAGAAGGACAGGCGGCCAGCAAACAAGTGAAAGACGACGGGTTGGCCGGGATTTTGGCCAATCCGACGAAGATGAAATGGTTCGCCGGCAGTCAGAAGCGGTCGCAACTGTTACACATCGCCGCCCAGCTCGAAGGATTGCCCCGTCAAGCCTCGGTCCACGCGGCCGGACTCGTACTCAGTCGTGACGCGCTTGATGACGTCACCCCGTTACAGCCGACAGCAGGGGAGCAAGTGACCCAATATAATATGAAGGATCTCGAAGCGCTCGGCCTGTTGAAAATCGATTTGCTCGGCCTGCGCAACTTGACGAGACTCCGTCAGATGGAGACGCTCATTCGCGAGACGGATGAACTGTTCTCGCTGAAGACGATTCCATTGAATGACGCCAAGACGTTGCGGGTGCTCGCTCGCGGTGACACGGACGGGATTTTTCAGTTCGAATCGGAAGGGATGAAACAAGCGCTCCGGCAAGTGAAGCCGACCACGTTCGAGGATATCGTCGTCACGATGTCGCTCTATCGTCCAGGTCCGATGCAGTTTATCGATACGTATGCGAAGCGAAAGCATGGCATGCCGCATCAGCCGGTCCACCCGGTCGTCGGTGAGATTATGCGTACGACGAACGGCGTGCTCGTCTATCAGGAGCAAGTCATGCGCCTCCTGCGAGAACTTGCCGGCTACTCGTATGCCGAGGCCGATTTGATTCGCCGTGCCATCGCCAAGAAAGATGTAGCGGCCATCGACGTTGAGAAGAGTCGATTCTTGGAACGTTCGTCGGAGCGGTTCGACAGCGACTCGATGCGACAAGTATTCTCGTGGATTGAGAAGTTCGCGGGCTACGGTTTCAACCGTTCGCACGCGGTGGCCTACAGTTTAATCAGTTATCGCTTGGCTTTCGTGAAGGCGCACTTCGAGCGGATTTTTTATCTCGTTACGTACGACAAGACGAACCAACTCGTTCGCATGCTGCGAAAAGGGAAAATTCCCGTCTATCCGCCGGACGTCCTTCATGGCCAAGCCGGGGCCTTTTTAGAAGGGCCAGGGGTCCGTCTCGGGTTGAAGGCGGTCCAAGGCTTGACGAAACGCGACGTCGAACGGTTGATTGAACACCATTCCGAATTCACCGACGTAAAACGTCTGCTCGAACTGATGGAGTGGGGCTCGAAAGACCAGCCGAAGTTGCGGCGCCTGCTCGGAGCCGGTGCCCTCGACCGGATGTATCACGGCGATCGCCACCGTGCGTTCGAGGCCGTTGAACGGCTTCGCGAGGAGACAGAGACGCATCTGCTCCCAGATGAGCTGTCCGCACTCGGTTTGAAGCGCTCGGCACCAATCGAGCCGAATTGGTCCGAAGAAGAACGGGAAGCACTCGGGACGTGGATCGTCCACTCGCCGTTGACGACGGTCGCCCCGCTCTCGATTGAGACGGTGACGATCGATGAAGTGTTGAACGGCGAACGGGGATTCATCGTCGTCTATGTCGATGCGATTCGTACGTTCAAGACGAAAAAGAATGAAGAGATGGGTGTTGTCATGGTCGATGACGGCGTCTCGCAAGACGAGGTCGTGATTTTTCCACGCGTGTTCACCCAATTCTCTCGTTCACTTTACGTCGGGAACGTCCTCTTGCTCGAGGTGCATCCGAATGAACGGGACGGGCGTCGCCAACTCGTCGTCGAACGCGTCCGGCCTCTCCACGGCCAAGCGTTGTTTGTCCGATTGCGTCTGGAGTCGTTCGCCGACCTTGAAGAACTATTGCGAACAGCGCCAGGGGATGTCCCCGTCATTTGCCGATTCTCTGATTCGAAAGAAGTGAAACAACTCGCCTCGACATATGCCGTCAATCCGACAGAAGCATTGTTGCAAGGATTGAGGCAACGGTTCGGCGATACGGATGTCGTGTTGAAACGGGTCGACTCGAAATTGCCCGGCACGGGAACTAGTACCAAGTCATAAAAAGTGGTATAATCTGTTTAATTGGTCTGACCACTTTAGAGATAATGCCATCCAAAAGGGAGTTGAACGGTCAGATGCATGGAAAACACGCATCCTCATTTCACGAAAACATTTCTAAAATCAGAACGTTAATCGTCCAGGCCGCACTCGAGCCGGGCGACCGTCTCCCGTCAGAACGGGAACTCGCTGAAACGCTGTCCATCAGCCGTGCGTCAGTCCGTGAAGCATTACGGGCTCTCAGCTTCCTTGGGATTGTTGAGACGAAACACGGCGGCGGCACGTTTTTGTGTGAACAGGATCGGCACCGTTACATTGAAATCTTGTCAGAGTTCATCGTCACGAAACAGACGAAGGCGTCGGACATCGTCGATATGTTGCGTTTGCTTGAGCGCTTGGCGTTGACGGAGGTCGAACCGACCCCGGAACGCATCGCGTTGCTCGAGTCGAGCGTTGAGACGGACCGCGCCTTCAGGCAAAACCTTATCTTCGGATTAAAGAATGAACTGTTCATTCGAATCTGGAGCGAAGTGAACCGGTTTTATGACGGCACGGACGCAGGCGACCTATATACGGAAGACGAACGTAGACGATTGTTTGAGATGTGGCGTGGGGCGGGGATGCCGGAATGAACGAGGGGGAAGCGATGACTGCTTTTTTCAAGAAACCTAAACGATATATGCCATTGCGTCAACGAGAACCAAAGATTGATGCACCACAAGGCTTGATGACGAAATGTCCATCTTGTAAATATATGCATTACACGAAACAGTTAAACGAGAATCATAAAGTGTGTGATTGCGGCTACCATTTCCCGCTCAGTGCAGATGAGCGGATTCACATGTTGGTCGATGGTCAATCGTTTGAAAAATTTGCGGGACCGCTCGTCAAAGAGAACCCGCTTGATTTTCCAGATTATGAAGATAAATTGAAAAAAGACAGGGAACGAACTGGGATTGAGGAAGCAATCGTTTGCGGTCGTGCCACAATCGATGGGCTCCCGGTCGTCGTCTGCGTCATGGATGCCCGTTTCCGTATGGGGTCGATGGGCGCCTACGTCGGAGAAGCAATCGCCTCGGCGGTCCGGACCGCGACGAAAGACGGATTGCCGGTCGTCTTGTTCACGGCCTCGGGCGGTGCCCGCATGCAAGAAGGCATGGTCAGCTTGATGCAGATGGCCAATACGTCAATCGCCTTGAAAGAACATGACGAGGCGGGTCTTCTGTATGTCGCCTACTTGACGCATCCGACAACAGGTGGCGTGTCGGCGAGTTTCGCGATGCTTGGTGATGTGAACGTCGCCGAACCTGGAGCGTTGATCGGCTTTGCCGGTCGTCGCATCATCGAACAGACGATTCGTGAAAAATTGCCAGACAACTTCCAAACTGCCGAGTTTCTATTAGAAGCGGGTCAATTGGACGCCGTCGTTCATCGTGAACAGATGCGTTCGTTCTTGAAGAAGATGATCGTGTTACACGGCGGGGAGGTCCATCATGTTTGATCCAATCAAAGAAGTAAATGAACAGCTCGGGAAGTTGCGTGAGACGGCGGAGACGAAAGGAATCGATTTATCCCGTGAAATCCGTCACCTTGAAGCGAAGCTTCATCGATTAGAAAAAGACATTTATGGGAATATGAAACCGTGGGATCGCGTGCAGCTGGCGCGAAATCCGAAACGCCCGACGACGCTCGATTATATCGATCGCCTGTTCCCGGATTTCATCGAGTTGCACGGTGACCGTCACGGCTATGATGACGCTGCGATTGTAGCGGGATTGGCCACACTCGACGGCGTCCCGGTGACGATTATCGGTCATCAACGTGGGCGGAACACGAAAGAGAACATGAAACGCAACTTCGGGATGCCACATCCAGAAGGCTATCGCAAAGCGCTTCGTTTCATGAAGCAAGCAGAGAAGTTCAATCGTCCGGTCATCACGTTCATCGATACAAAAGGCGCCTACCCTGGGAAAGCGGCCGAAGAGCGTGGACAAAGCGAAGCGATTGCCCGCAACTTGTTTGAAATGGCGACGTTGAAAGTTCCGATTATCTCGATTGTCATCGGGGAAGGCGGATCGGGCGGTGCGCTCGGGATTGGTGTTTGCGACCGGTTGCTCATGCTTGAAAACAGCACGTACTCGGTCATTTCACCAGAAGGCGCGGCTGCCCTGCTTTGGAAAGACGCGAAGCTTGCGGAACGCGCTGCGGAAACGATGAAGATTACGGCACAAGATTTGTTGAATTTAGGGATTGTCGATGAAGTCGTCACCGAGGTGTTTGGTGGTGCCCATATCGATGTGTCATTACAGTCATCACTCTTAAAGCCTGTATTAGCACAACACATGACTGAGTTGCGAGGACGGACTCAAAACGAGTTGTTGCAAGGGCGCGCTGCCAAATATCATGAAATTGGCACAATTGGCTCGTGAAAACGTTAACAATCGCTTTGCGTTCACGTTAAATCACTCACGAGTTGACTGCTTTTGAGCATACCCCATGCTTTTTTTTCACATACTTGTGTTGTAAAACAAAGGTCAGACATGGTATTTTATTTTCAGATTTCGTTAAAACACATAAGAGGTGAGTGACGTGAATTTAAAACGTATTGCGGTATTGACAAGTGGGGGAGACGCCCCCGGAATGAACGCTGCAGTCCGTGCCGTGACCCGAAAAGCGATTTTCGAAGGTCTAGAAGTGTACGGTGTGTATAACGGCTATCAAGGTCTAATCGAAGGAGATCTCGTTGAATTGAACCTCGGTTCTGTCGGTGACATCATCCAGCGTGGAGGAACATTCTTACGTTCTGCCCGTTGCCCTGAGTTTAGAACGGAAGAGGGCCGTGCCAAAGCGGTCGAGCAGTTGAAGAAATTCAATATCGACGCGCTTGTAGTCATCGGGGGCGACGGTTCTTACCGTGGCGCCCAGAAGTTGACGGAACTTGGATTCCCGACAATCGGGCTTCCAGGAACGATTGACAACGATATCCCAGGAACGGATGCAACAATCGGGTTCGATACGGCGCTCAATACGGCGCTTGACGCGATTGATAAAATCCGTGACACGGCGTCGTCGCATGAGCGGACGTACGTCATCGAAGTAATGGGTCGTGATGCAGGTGACATCGCACTTTATGCCGGTCTTGCCGGTGGTGCCGAGTCAATCCTCGTCCCAGAACGTCCAGAAGATTTGAGTGCCATCGTCGACCGCATCAACCATGGTGTGGCGCGCGGTAAGAAACATTCGATCGTCGTTGTCGCCGAAGGCGCAGGCAGTGCCGAAGAAATCGGAAAAATGATCGCTGAGAAGACAAACTCAGAGACGCGTGTAACGATTCTTGGACATATCCAACGCGGCGGTTCCCCGACTGCTGCTGACCGTGTGCTTGCGAGCCGCATGGGTGCGTATGCCGTTGAGATTTTACTCGAAGGCAAAGCCGGACGTGTTGTCGGTATCCGCGGCGGTAAGATGATGGATCTTGATATCGATGAAGCGCTCGACCATAACAAACATTCGATTGATATGCAGTTGATTGATCTTTCGAACCAACTTTCGATTTAACGAGTAGCAGTGAACTCCACAGAGACGGGATCAGGTCGGTTGACCCCCCGTTTTCTGTGTGTAAATGTAATACATCCCCTAGGAGGTTTTTATTTATGCGTAGAACGAAAATTGTATGTACGATTGGACCAGCTTCAGAGAAACGTCTTCCAGAAATGATTGAAGCCGGAATGAACGTCGCTCGTCTCAACTTCTCACACGGTGACTATGAAGAGCACGGCGCACGTATCCGTGACATTCGCGAAGCATCAAAAGCTGCCGGTAAAGTCGTGACGGTACTTCTTGACACGAAAGGTCCTGAAATTCGTACACATACGTTTGAAGAAGGAAAAGCACTCCTCGAAAAAGGCAAAGAAGTCATCATCGTCTCGACAGAAGAAATCGTCGGAACGAAAGATCGTTTCTCAGTCACGTACGAAGGCTTGTACGAAGACGTTGAAGTCGGTTCACGCATCATGCTCGACGACGGACTCATTGGTCTCCTTGTCGTTGAGAAACTCCCGAACCGTGACCTTCGCTGCGTCATCGAAAACGAAGGCGTCATCAAGACGAAGAAAGGTGTCAACTTGCCTAACGTCAAAGTGAACCTTCCTGCCCTTACAGACAAAGACATCGCCGACATCGAGTTCGGTATTTCTCAAGACATCGATGTCATCGCGGCATCGTTCGTACGCCGTGCGTCTGACGTCGTTGAGATTCGTCAACTTCTCGAGCGCAACAACGCGTCACACATCAAAATCTATCCAAAAATCGAAAACCAAGAAGGTGTCGACAACATCGACGAAATCTTGGCGATTTCTGACGGTTTGATGGTCGCTCGTGGTGACCTCGGAATCGAGATCCCAACAGAAGAAGTCACACCAGTTCAAAAAGAATTGATCAAGAAGTGTAACGACCTCGGGAAACCGGTCATCACGGCTACACAAATGCTTGATTCAATGCAACGCAACCCGCGTCCAACACGTGCGGAAGCATCTGACGTTGCCAACGCCATCCTCGATGGTACGGACGCAGTCATGCTTTCAGGTGAGACGGCAGCAGGGGACTACCCAATCGAGTCAGTTCAAATGCAAGCAGCAATCGCTGTTCGTACTGAGCAAATGCTCGACTACAAAAACTTGCTCAAAGATCGTCAGAAGCGCAGTGAGCACACGGTAACGGATGCGATCTCACAAGCGGTTGCCCACACGGCAATCAACTTGAACGCGAAAGCGATCTTGACACCGACACAATCAGGTTACACGGCTGCTCGTACAGCGAAGTATCGTCCAGAGGCGAACATCATCGCGGTCACAGAGTCAGAGCGTGTGGCACGTCAATTGAACCTCGTTTGGGGCGTGTACCCAATCGTGGCTGACACGATGCCGAACAACACGGATGAGATGTTGGTACAAGCTTCAGAAGCAGCTCGTCACGCTGGATTCGTTACAGACGGTGACCTCGTCGTCATCTCGGCTGGTATCCCGGCTGCGACTGCTGGTACGACAAACATGATGAAAGTTCATATCGTCGGTCACGCCCTCGCAAACGGACGTGGGATCGGTGAGCGTGGTCTCGTCGGTGAAGTCGTCGTTGCGAACAATGCAGACGAAGCGAATGCGAAAGCGAAAGAGGGCATGATCCTCGTCGCACCATTCACAGATAAAGAAATGATGCCAGCGATTGAAAAAGCGGCTGGAATCATCACAGAAGACGGTGGATTGACGAGCCATGCCGGTATCGTTGGACCATCACTCCGCAAGCCGGTTATCGTCGGTGTCGAATCAGCGACATCAACGTTCCGCGACGGACAGATGATTTCAATCGACCCACTTACTGGTAAAATCTACAACGCGTAATCGAATGCCAATCGAACCGACCTTTTCATGAGGTCGGTTCTTTTTCCATTCAGAAAGAGAGTGTGTGATGAGTGCCTATTTATTCTTGCTGTTGCTCGTATTGATTGGGGTTATCTCCCATAACCAGTCGGTCATCATCGCCAGCAGCGTCCTCTTGATTATTAAAGCGGTCGGATTCGGCGACCAATTGTTCCCGACGCTCGCCTCAAAAGGCATCCATTGGGGCGTAACGATTATTACAATTGCCGTCCTCGTGCCGATTGCGACCGGCGATATCGGATTCCGGGAATTGTGGAATAGTATTAAAGGTCCAGTCGGCATCATCGCGTTCGCCTCTGGAATCTTCGTCGCGCTCGCCGCCGGCCAAGGGGTCCAACTGATGCGGGTCGACCCCGTCGTGACGACGGCATTGCTCGCTGGGACTATCCTGGCCGTCGGTTTCATGAAAGGCGTGCCGGTCGGACCGCTCGTCGGAGCCGGCATCGCCGCCTTGATTTTAGGTGGATTTAGCCTGTTACAAAAATGGTTCTGACATTTTTTGACGGCTGGATACGCTTACATTTCTTTTTTTCAGTAAATTGTTTATACTAGATAAAGGACAGGGTGGAGCGAGCTCGAAACGGATTGGGGAGAGTCTTCGACTCCTCGCCCTTATTCCCTACACACAGACTGTATATGCGGTCGATCACTTTTAAAGACTGAGGGGGAGTTATTGATGTCAACGACAAAAGGTTTAGAAGGAATTGTGGCAGCGGCCTCAAAAGTCAGTTCGATTATCGACGGACAATTGACTTACGGAGGATACACGATTGACGATTTGGCAGACCACGCCACATTCGAAGAGGTTGTTTTCCTATTATGGAACGACCGCCTTCCGAAAGAAGATGAATTAACTGAGCTCTCAGCAGCGCTCGTGAAAGAAGCCAAATTGCCAGAAGACGTCATCGCGACGCTCAAACGGGCACCGAAATCGGCCAATGCGATGGCGACGATTCGGACTGCACTTTCACAGCTCGCGCTTTATGATGAAGAGTCTGAAGATATGAGTCCGGAAGCGAACATGCGCAAAGCGATTCGTCTCCAAGCGCAAATCGCCACGATTGTGACGGCATTCGCTCGTCTTCGTAAAGGCGAACAACCGGTTGCACCAAAACAGGGCTTGTCTTATGCGGGCAACTTCTTGTACATGTTGAATGGAGAAGAGCCGAGCGAGGTCGCCGAGAAGACGATTGACAAGGCACTCATCCTTCACGCCGACCATGAATTGAACGCTTCGACGTTCACGGCCCGCGTCTGCGTTGCCACATTGTCGGATATTTATTCTGGTGTGACGGCGGCGATGGGCGCCCTTAAAGGCCCGCTCCACGGAGGTGCGAACGAGGCGGTCATGAAGATGCTTCATGAAATCGGATCGGTCGACAAAGTCGAAGACTACGTCCGCGGCAAGTTCGAACGCCGTGAGAAGATCATGGGCTTCGGTCACCGTGTCTATAAGGACGGCGACCCACGCGCGAAACACTTGAAAGAGATGAGCCGCCAATTGACTGCTCAAATCGGCGAACCGGAATGGTACGAGATGTCTGAGAAAATCGATCATCTCGTCGAGACGGAAAAAGGCTTGAAACCGAACGTCGATTTCTATTCGGCGTCAACATATTACGCGCTCGGCCTCGACGAAGAGTTGTTCACGCCGATCTTTGCTGTCTCACGCATGTCGGGCTGGATTGCCCACATCCTCGAGCAGTACGCGGACAACCGTTTGATCCGTCCTCGCGCTGAATACATCGGCGAGACGAACCGGTCATACGTCCCGGTGAACGAGCGTTAATTGACGCCGAACGAGAAGTTCGAGTCACAATTTAGACATAAACTTTGGTAAACTAACAATTGACGTAGGTCGGCGCTCGCGTCGGCCTACATAAATGTACTTAGGGGGATTCATTATGTTGACACAAAACGAAAAGATTACAGTTGAAAACGGTGTATTAAACGTACCAAACGTACCGACGATTCCATTTATCATCGGCGACGGCACAGGACCTGATATTTGGAACGCATCAGTGCGCGTCTTTGATGCGGCTGTCGAAAAAGCATATGGCGGCGAGAAGAAAATCGAATGGATGGAAGTGTACGCTGGGGAGAAGGCCTACAACCAAAAAGGCGAATGGCTTCCAAACGAGACACTCGATCAAATCCGTGAATATTTGATTGCCATCAAAGGTCCATTGACGACACCGGTCGGCGGCGGAATCCGTTCACTCAACGTAGCACTCCGTCAAGAACTTGACTTGTACACGTGCTTGCGCCCGGTCCGTTACTTCACAGGCGTCCCTTCACCGGTCAAACGCCCAGAGGATACAGACATGGTCATCTTCCGTGAGAACACAGAAGATATCTACGCAGGAATCGAATACGCGTCAGGTAGCGACGAAGTGAAGAAGTTGATCTCATTCTTGAAAGAAGAGATGAACGTCAACAAAATCCGTTTCCCAGAAACGTCTGGAATCGGAATCAAGCCAATCTCGTCTGAAGGAACAAAACGTCTTGTTCGTGCGGCGCTCGAGTACGCCATCGCGAACAACCGTAAATCGCTCACGCTCGTTCATAAAGGAAACATCATGAAGTTCACAGAAGGCGCCTTCAAAAACTGGGGCTATGAGCTTGCAGAAGAAGAGTACGGCGACAAAGTCTTCACATGGGCGCAGTATGACCGTATCAAAGAAGAATCAGGCGAAGCGGCTGCGAATGAAGCGCAATCGAAAGCAGAAGCAGAAGGCAAAATCATCGTAAAAGATTCAATCGCTGATATCTTCTTGCAACAGATTTTGACACGTCCGCGTGAGTTCGATGTCGTGGCCACGATGAACTTGAACGGTGACTACATCTCGGATGCGCTCGCTGCCCAAGTCGGCGGAATCGGGATCGCCCCTGGAGCGAACATCAACTACGTGACGGGCCATGCTATCTTCGAAGCGACACACGGTACGGCACCGAAGTATG
Source organism: Exiguobacterium sp. s50 (assembly GCF_018618175.1). NCBI lineage: Bacteria > Bacillati > Bacillota > Bacilli > Caryophanales > Exiguobacterium > Exiguobacterium sp. s50. The sequence goes on along the minus strand of NZ_JACSLP010000001.1, from coordinate 335,724 downwards.
CCGGCCTCGACAAGGTCAACCCGTCATCGGTCATCTTGTCTGGTGAAATGATGCTTCGTCATATGAACTGGAACGAAGCGGCTGACCTCATCATCAACTCGATGGAGAAGACGATCGCCTCGAAAGTCGTCACATACGATTTCGCTCGTCTCATGGACGGCGCGACAGAAGTGAAGTGTTCAGAGTTTGCGGATGAATTAATTAAAAACATGTAAGACATCAGCTAAACCAAGGGGGAGAGCACAATGATTCGTCGCAATAAAATCTCGGTTATCGGTAGCGGATTCACGGGGGCCACGACGGCACTGTATTTGGCTCAAAAAGAACTCGGTAACGTCGTCTTGCTCGATATCAAAGAAAACGAGAACCCGACGAAAGGAAAAGCGCTCGATATGCAAGAGACGGCGCCGATTCAAGGGTTTGACTCGTGGATTACAGGGACGTCGGACTATGCCGAAACGGCGGACTCGGATATCGTCGTCATCACAGCGGGAATCGCGCGCAAGCCAGGCATGAGCCGGGACGACCTCGTCTCGACGAACGCCAAAGTGATGCGGGCGGTCACGAAAGAAGTGGCCCGTTACTCGCCGGACGCGATTATCATCGTCTTGACGAACCCGGTCGACGCGATGACGTATGCCGCCTTCAAAGAGTCGGGCTTCCCGAAAGAGCGGGTCATTGGTCAATCCGGTGTGCTTGATACGGCCCGGTTCCGGACGTTCGTCGCTGCGGAGTTGAATATATCCGTGAAGGACGTTTCTGGATTCGTGCTCGGCGGGCACGGGGATGACATGGTCCCGCTCATCCGCTACTCGTATGCGGGAGGAATCCCGCTCGAGAAATTGTTGCCGACCGACCGCATCGAAGCAATCGTCAATCGGACCCGTAAAGGCGGCGGTGAGATCGTCCAACTGCTCGGGAACGGATCGGCCTACTATGCGCCGGCCGCGGCCATCGTCGAGATGGTCGAAGCGATTCTCAAAGATCAACGGCGTATTTTACCGGCCATCGCGTATCTCGACGGCGAATACGGTTTCCACGACTTGTATCTCGGTGTTCCGACGATTCTTGGTGCGAACGGAATCGAACGTGTGCTCGAACTTGAATTGACGGAAGCCGAAACGGCGGCGCTACAGCGTTCAGCCGACTCGGTCCGCTCCGTCCTGAACGTCCTCAACTGAGGGCTTACCTCGTCTGCCATGGCAGACGAGGTTTTTTGTATGCGTGGCGCATGCTACACTGAAAGCAGAACGTGGATTTGTTTTGTTTTTGTAAAGATTTGCTTTGAGGTTGGTCGTAGGTGGCATTGATTTGTAAAATAGGTAGTGTACATGACTGAACAGATAGATTAGAGGAGGAACTAAGCGTGGCTGATAAAGTAATTGTTGTCGATGACGAGGTGTCGATTGCGACGTTATTAAAGTTTAATTTAGAACAAGCCGGATTCGAAGTCGAGACGGCGCACGATGGAAAGACCGGACTTGAACTGGCCGAGAAACAAGATGCCGTTTTGATTGTCCTCGATTTGATGTTGCCTGAGATGGACGGTCTCGAAGTTTGCAAACGGCTCCGCCAACAAAAAGTGAACACACCGATTCTCATGTTGACGGCGAAAGACGATGAGTTCGATAAAGTACTCGGCCTCGAACTCGGTGCCGATGACTATTTGACGAAGCCGTTCAGCCCACGAGAAGTCGTGGCCCGGGTCAAAGCCATCCTGCGCCGTTCGGCCCCACAAGAAGCTCCGGCGACAGACACGGACGTCATCGAGATTGGCGACGTGAAAATCATCGCGTCGAACTATGAAGTGTTCAAAAACGGCGAACGGCTCGAGTTGACACCGAAAGAGTTCGAACTGTTAGCCTACTTAGCCAAGAACAAAGGACGCGTTTTGACGCGCGACCAGCTCTTGTCGGCGATATGGAATTACGATTTCGTCGGAGATACGCGCATCGTGGACGTTCACATCAGCCACCTCCGGGAGAAGATTGAACCGGTGACAAAAAAACCGACCTATATCAAGACGATTCGCGGCCTCGGTTATAAGATGGAAGAGCCGATGCCCGAATGAAGACGTACCGCTCGCGGTTTTTGACGACGCTCATCCTGCTCGTGACGGGCGTCTTATTGACCCTCGGGATCGTGCTCGGTCAATTGTTCAAAGACTTCTATTTAGATTCTGAACGCGACCGCTTGAAAGAAGACGCTGAGTTGGCCGCGCTCTATTTAGACGGAGGCGACCTTGCGGACATCCAAGACTACGTCGGTCAAATCGATGATGAGAGCAGTTTCGATATCTTGCTCCTCAATCGTCGGATGGAAGTCATCGCCGGGACACCGTTTCGGGTCGGTTCCTTTGATTTCCGGATGGATGCCTCGTCGATTCCGGAAGGCGGGACGTTCGGCAACGAGACACGCGAGGACTTGATTCAGTTCACGAAGCCGATCGAACTGTCATCCGGTGACACGGTATATTTGAGTTTTATCCGTTATGTCTCCGATTTGGAAGGGGTGTATGACCGGATTTGGCTGACCATCGCGCTAGCCTTGATTTTCTCGTTCTTCTTAATCCTTTTCGTGTTACACAACCTGACGAACCAATTCATCCGACCGATCGACGAGGCGACCATCGTCTTGCGGGAACTGGCGGACGGGAACTATCGGGCCCGCGTCTACGAGTTGCGAAACGATGAGGAGACGGGCAGCCTGGCCGGGTCGATTAACGTGCTCGCCCGCAACTTGGAGACAATCTCACTCGGGGAATCGGTTCAACGGGCAAGGCTTGAGTCGCTCATCGAGTATATGGGGGCAGGGTTACTTTTGGTCGACGAACGTGGCATCGTGACGCTCGTCAACCGCTCGTATCGCGACATGTTCCAATATGATGAGTTGATGATCGGTCAGTTTTATCATGGAATTTTGCCGAGCCCGGACGTTGAGACGCTGATTGAAGACGTCTATTTGACAGAGGAGCCGCATCGCCGACAACTATCGATTCGGTCCGGTTTCAACCAAAAGACGTATATGGTATCGGCCGCACCGATTTTCAGTGATACAGGCATGTTGCGCGGGACGACGCTTCTCTTTAACGACATCAGCGAGTTGAAGCGACTTGAGAAGATGCGCAAGGATTTCGTCGCGAACGTCAGTCATGAACTGAAGACGCCGCTCACGTCGATTCGTGGTTTCAGCGAGACGCTGCTCGACGGGGCGAAAGAAGTGCCGGAACTACGCGATCAATTCTTGGATATCATTCAAAAGGAAGCGACGCGCATGCAGATGCTCGTCGAGGACTTGCTCGAACTGTCGCGGCTCGAACGGGAAGACTTCCATTTGGAGTTCACCCCGGTCCAACTCAATCAGCTTGTCGAGGAAGTCTGTCTCGTGCTCAGTCAAAAAGCGGAACAGAAATCGATTCACTTGGAGTCGCGTCATGATGGGGAAGTCGTCTTGCAGGCGGACATGAACCGAATCAAACAAGTCATCTTGAATCTCGTCGCCAATGCGATTAACTACTCGCCGGAAGGTAGCCAGGTCGAGATTGCGGTCGAGAAGAGACCGGACGGCTCTTATTTGATCGTCAAAGACAACGGCATCGGCATCGCGCCGAAAGAAGTGGGCCGAATCTTTGAACGGTTCTACCGGGTCGATAAGGCGCGGAGCCGAAACTCCGGCGGGACGGGTCTTGGTCTTGCTATCGTCAAGCATATCGTCGATCTCCATCACGCGACGATTCAAGTCGACAGCATCGAAGGTGAAGGAACGACATTCACCATCAAATTCCCGAGTGCTTAACAAGGAATTCATGGCGAATTCATACCGGCTTTACAAAGCGATGCTACTCTATGGATGAGACCTCTTCATCATCTCGTGTCCCGATTGGTGCTCATCTCCACTCGATCGGGAAGATCGACCCTTTTCTAGTAACTAGAAAAGGGTCTTTTTTTTCGAACGCATGTACCCGTATGATATGATGGAACCAGATAGAATGGAGGTTGTCCAATGAATAAACTACTACTCCTTGACGGAAACTCACTCACGTATCGTGCCTTTTTCGCGTTGCCTCCGATGACGGATGCGAGCGGTCGGAACACGAACGCCGTGTACGGGTTCACGATGATGTTATTGAAGCTGATGGAAGACGAACAGCCGACACATTTCGCGGTCGCGTTCGATGCGTCGAAAAAGACGTTCCGCCACGACACGTATGCCGACTATAAAGGTGGACGGCAAAAGACACCGGGTGAGCTTCGAGAGCAATTCCCGATCGTTCGTGAGATTTGCGAGGCGTTCGGTATCAAAGTGCTCGAACTCGACCAGTACGAGGCCGATGACATCATCGGGACGCTTTCAAAAAATACTGAGTTTGACCAAGTGACGGTCGTCACTGGTGATAAGGATTTACTGCAGTTGATTGACGACCGTGTCACCGTCTATTTGACGAAGCGCGGCATCACTGATGTCGAGACGATGGACGCAGCGGCGTTCAACGAGCGGTATGAGGGACTGAGTCCGCTTCAAATGATTGATTTGAAAGGTCTGATGGGCGATAAATCCGACAACATTCCGGGTATCCCCGGTGTCGGTGAAAAGACGGCCCTCAAATTACTCACAGCTTACGGTTCTGTGGAAGGCCTATATGAACATACGCATGAACTGAAAGGGAAACAAAAAGAGAAGGTCGAGGCGAACGAGCGGGAAGCGCTCATGTCGAAACAATTGGCGACGATTTATACCGACGTGCCGATTGACGTCACCATGGACGAGCTCACGTTCCATCCGTATGACGCTGGAAAAGTGAAGCCGCTGTTCATGAGCCTGCAGTTCAAGTCGCTTCTCGGGAAACTGAGTCTCGACGCGTCGAGCGAGGAAGCCGTGGAAGTGCGTGATGTGAACCATATCGGGATTGACGAGCAAGATTTGACAGAAGCGGTCCTCTTCCTCGAACAACTTCGCGACGATTATTTCGAAGAATCGGTCATTGGCGTAGCCATCGCTTCAAAAGCCGGGGTGACCGTCGGTGACGTGTCGCTCTTAGACGTGCCGGCTGTCCGCGAATGGCTGGCGGATGAAAACCGGGCCACGATTTGTCTCGATGCGAAACAGACAATCATTCAATTGAAACGCCACGGCGTGTCGCTCCGAGGCTACGAGGACTTGCTCGTCGCCGGCTATTTGCTCAACTTGTCGGGCGGGACGACGCTCGACTCGATTGCCGCCCATTTCGAATATGCGTTGCCGGAAGACGAGGCCGTATACGGAAAAGGTGCCAAACTGCACGTGCCGGATCAAAACGTCCTCGACCAGCACCTCGGGGAGAAGGCGATGGCCATCTTGACGTTGTTCGTCAACGTCAGTAACGAACTCGTCAAAAACGAGCAGACATCGCTGTATGAGGATTTGGAACGACCGCTCGCCTCGGTGCTCGCTGAGATGGAGTGGGCCGGGATTCATGTCGATGTGGCGACGTTGAAGGTGATGGAAGACGATCTTCGCGAACGCCTGCTTCAGCTCGAGACCGAAATTCACAGTCTCGCCGGTGAAGCGTTCAATATCAATTCACCGAAGCAACTCGGCGTCATCTTGTTCGAGAAGCTGGCGTTGCCGCCGGTCAAGAAGACAAAGACGGGGTACTCGACGGCGGCGGACGTGCTTGAGAAGCTTGCACCACTCCACCCGATCGTCGAACATATCATGCATTACCGCGAACTTGGGAAGTTGCAGTCGACGTACGTCGAGGGGTTACAGAAAGTCATCAAGGACGACGGGAAAATCCATACCCGTTACACGCAGACGTTGACGCAGACGGGACGATTATCGTCGGTCAACCCGAACTTGCAAAACATCCCGATTCGCTTGGAAGAAGGGCGCCGGATTCGTAAGGCGTTCACGGCGAGCGAATCCGATTGGGTGCTCTATGCGGTCGACTACTCACAAATCGAACTCCGCATCATGGCCCACATGTCGCAGGATGAAAAGATGCTCGAGGCGTTCCTGCATGACGAGGATATCCATACGTCGACGGCAGCCAACGTGTTCCGGGTCGCCAAAGAAGAAGTGACGTCGCTCATGCGACGCCAAGCGAAAGCGGTCAACTTCGGAATCATCTATGGCATTAGTGATTACGGGCTGTCGCAAAACCTCGGCATTAGCCGAAAAGAAGCGCAGACGTTCATCGATACGTACTTCGAGCAGTTCCCAGGAGTGAAACGATTCATGGATGCCGCCATCGAACGGGCCCGGGAACACGGCTACGTCGAGACGATGTTGAAACGCCGCCGCAATATCCCGGACATCCATTCCCGCAACTTCAACTTGCGCGGTTTCGCCGAACGGACGGCCATCAATACGCCGATTCAAGGGACGGCAGCCGATATTATCAAGAAAGCGATGATTGACGTCGATGTGGCGCTCCGCGAATCGGGCTTACGCTCGAAACTATTGCTTCAAGTCCACGATGAACTCATCTTCGAAGGACCGAAAGCAGAGACGGAAGCGCTCGAAAAAATCGTCAAGCAAGCGATGGAGCACACAATCACCTTGGATGTCCCGCTCCGCGCGGACGGTTCGTTTGGTGAGACGTGGTTCGACACGAAATAAGAGCGAGAAAGGAAATCAATATGCCTGAATTACCAGAAGTGGAGACGGTCTGTCGCCGATTGCGACCGTTCGTCTCCGGAAAAACGATTGCAAATGTCGAAGTGCTCGACGCGAAAATCATTCGGGGACACGAACCGGAGATTTGGAAACAACAGTTGCTCGACGAGACGATACAAGACGTCGAGCGACGGGGGAAATTTATTTTGTTCAAATTGACGAACGGATATCTCGTTTCGCATCTCCGAATGGAAGGGAAATTCTTCCCACATGACGAAATGGTCAATCCGGTCAAACATACGCACGTCGTCTTCACGTTCACGGACGGGACGACGCTTCATTACAATGATGTCAGAAAGTTCGGCACGATGGAACTGAAGACGAATGACGAGTTGTATGTGACACCGCCGCTGTCGCTACTCGCACTTGAACCGTTCGATTCGGGAGTGACGGCGGAGACGCTCCACACCCGCTTGAAGCGGATGAATGTCCGTGCCATCAAGACGGCACTCCTCGACCAGTCGATTTTCGTCGGTCTCGGCAACATTTACGTCGATGAGACGTTGTTCCGGGCCGGGGTCCATCCGACGCGCCCGGCGGCCTCGCTCTCGCTTGACGAGGTGCGCTTGGTGCATCAAGAAGCTGTGGCCGTGTTGACTGAAGCGATTGAGCGCGGCGGGAGCACAATCCGAAGCTACACGAATCCGGATGGGGCGAGCGGAACGTATCAAGAGACGCTCTACGTATATGGTCAGACCGGTGAGCCGTGTAAACGATGCGGCCGACCGATTGAAAAGATGAAATTGGGCGGACGGGGCACGCACTACTGTCCGCACTGCCAACAGTAAGAGGTGGACACGATGTTGAAGATTGGTTTGACAGGTGGAATTGCGACAGGGAAGTCGACCGTATCCCGTCTGTTTCGAAAACAAGGAATCCCGATTATCGATGCCGATAAAATGGCGCGGATCGTCATCGAGCCGGGAGGCAAGGCGTTCGCGGCCGTTCGTGAGGCGTTCCCACAATGCTTCTCGGGCGACGCATTGAACCGTCAGGCGCTCGGACGTGAGATTTTCCATGATGATGCCAAACGTCAATTGCTGAATCAACTCATGCATCCGGCCATCCGCGAGGAGATGCTCGAGGAGATGCGTGGCTATGAGGCGGCGGGCGAGAAGGTCGTCATCTTCGACATCCCGCTCTTGTTCGAAGGGACGATGCGGGACCTCGTCGATTATACGGTCGTCGTCTATTGTCGGGAGGAGATTCAGCTGATGCGCCTCATGGAGCGGAACGGCTTGACGAAAGCTGAAGCGCTCGCGCGCATCCATGCCCAAATGCCGATTGAAGAGAAGAAGCAACAGGCTGATTTTTTAATCAACAACAACGGTGCCTTAGGCGATTTGTCGGCCCAAGTGGCCCGCCTCGTCGAACAATTTGAAGACATGAAAAAAGAAGGCGACTGAGCGCCTTCTTTTTTTGTTCAGTTCAATGGGTCTGAGTCCGGTCGGCCTTTCTTCCATGTATCGAAGATGGCTCGGCCGTCACTTGGATGACCGTTCGAATAATAAATCGGATAGAGCGAGAAGAACACGTAATAAAACGAGAAGTACGCGAATTGATACGTATAGAGCGTCGGTTCAATCTCACGCATCAAAATGAAGGCGTTCACGATCAAAATGCTCGATAGGTTGAAGATGGATCCGCCCGCGTAGACGAGACTCCGGGTCAAGCGGTTACTATATTTCAAGTCGCTGAACTGACACCACGCGTCATAGAAGTAGACACGGTTGAATTGCAGGCGCCCGACTTTGAATAATTTCTTACCGGTCCCAATCTCCATATCGAGCGAACCCCCAAATAGTTTCGCGAAGAAGAAATGGCCGAATTGATGGATAATCGTCACTATCGGCAAAATGATGAAAAACGAGATGATAAATTTGTCTAAATCGGTCCAATCGAACATGCTGTCCTAGCTCCTTTCCAAGCTCTTCACCAAATTTCCCTCTTTTTCAAATCTGAAACTGTAAAAAAGTGAAAGAAATGTGACGATTCATAGTGAAAACGCTTCCATTTTTCCGTTATAATGGTGTCGTAACGCAGAAAAAAGGGGGACTTTACATGGGGACGAAAGTTGCAATCAATGGATTTGGTCGAATCGGGAGAATGGTGTTCCGAAAATTGATGCTCGAAGGGCGTCACGACGTGGTCGCCATCAATGCGAGTTATCCGGCGGAGACGCTCGCCCACTTGATTAAGCACGACACGGTCCACGGACCGTTCACACTCACGGTCCGGGCGCATGGGGATGCGCTTGAAGTTGATGGGAAGCGAATCATGCTCGTCTCCGAGCGTGATCCGGAGCGGTTGCCGTGGAATGAGCTCGGGGTTGAAATCGTCATCGAGGCGACTGGTAAATTCAATTCAGATGTCGGGGCGAAAAAACATTTGACGGCCGGTGCGAAGAAAGTTATTTTGACGGCACCAGGAAAAGGGGAGCTGCGGACGATTGTCATGGGGGTAAACGATCGTGATTATTTACCTGAGCACGATCACGTCATTTCGAACGCCTCGTGCACGACGAACTGCCTCGGTCCGGTCGTTAAAGTATTGGACTCGACGTTCGGAATCGAGACGGGGCTCGTCACGACCGTGCATGCCTATACGAATGATCAAAACAATATCGACAATCCGCATAAAGACCTACGGCGCGCTCGCGCTTGTGGTAGTTCCATTATACCGACTTCGACTGGGGCTGCCAAAGCCATCGGACTCGTCTTGCCTGAATTGCAAGGGAAGTTGAACGGGATGGCACTTCGCGTACCGACACCGAACGTCTCACTCGTCGACCTCGTCGTCGAGTTGCACCGTGACGTGACGGTAGATGAAGTGAATCAGGCGTTCGAGCGTGCCGCACATGGAGAGATGACAGGTATTCTCGGTGTCTCGAACGAACCGCTCGTCTCCATCGACTTCAACGGGGATGAACGTTCATCGATTATCGATGCCGATTCGACGATGGTGCTCGGGGGCAATCACGTCAAAGTACTCGCTTGGTACGATAACGAATGGGGCTATTCGTGCCGTGTCGTCGACTTGTTGGACATGGTCGCGAGCTACTTACAAATCGGACAACAAGAAACCCACGTCTGAAAAAATATATTTACACAAAAATATTTTTAAAGAATTGAAACAAATGTCTTGTATCGACGTCCCAAACGCGATACACTCTAACTCGTGAACTTCAATTGGTCTGACAAACGCAACTTAAAGGGTTAGGACCTCTTAGGACTAACTTGCCCCCGTGGTTGTGGGCGATTCAGGCACAAAGTGAGTGATCATCAACTACTTTGAGACCATTGATGTAAAGGGGGATCCACTAATATGGATACTATGGGACGTCACATTATTACAGAACTTTGGGAGTGCAATCCCGACAAATTGAACGATATCGACTACATCGAGCGCTTGTTCGTCGATGCAGCACTTCGTTCGGGCGCTGAAGTCCGCGAAGTCGCTTTCCACAAATTTGCGCCACACGGTGTAAGTGGAGTCGTTATCATCTCAGAATCACACTTAACGATTCACAGTTTCCCAGAGCATGGCTACGCATCAGTCGATGTGTTCACATGTGGGGACCGAATCGATCCGGCCACAGCTTCGCAGTACATCGCGGAAGGCTTGGAAGCAAAAGTTCGTGAGGACGTGAAACTTGATCGCGGAATGGGACCGATTCGTGTTCCGGAAGCGCAAGTTGCAATCAGCAAATAATCAGATTGACCTTTTGAGGCTGGCCGAATTTCGGTCAGCCCTTTTAATTGTTTTGTTAACCGCTTAATTTTGATATGCTTAACCTATATAAATAAGGTGTCGAGGTGGATAATGGGATTATTGGATAAGTTTCAAACACATGTCCAGACGGACGATTCGCATAAAAATGAGGCGCTGCGCACACGTTACGTGGCAGCATCGCCGACCGCCGTGCTCACGTGGCTCCGCGAACGAATTGAGGCACAAGGACAAACGGTTCGCCGTGTCGATACAGACCGGGGCGAAGTGGCGTTTAACGGCGACGGCTGGGACGCGCTGGCGACAGTCATTCAAGTGGATGGCGGACGTACGGCTGTCGACTTCACGTTGAACCGGGATCAGATGCTCGGGCCGGACCTTGGTCAAATCGTCACCACATATTATGAGGCGCTGCAAGTGAAATTCCCGCTCCGCGCCATCGGGAATCAATCTGTCGAACGATAAGGAGGGCTGAGCATGCGTTGTCCTAAATGCGATCATAATGGAACGAGAGTGCTCGACTCCCGACCAGTACAAGATTTCTATTCGATTCGTCGCCGTCGCGAATGCGAGGAGTGCGGCTATCGCTTCACCACGTTTGAAACGGTCGAACAGACCCCGCTCATCATCGTTAAAAAAGACGGGAATCGGGAAGAGTTCAGCCGGGAGAAAGTACTTCGCGGGATTATTCGGGCGTGCGAAAAACGACCGGTCACGCTAGAGCAACTCGAAGGCGTGGTCACGAAAGTCGAACAACAGTTACGCGCGCTCGGTCAGTCCGAGATCCCGAGTGAGCAAGTCGGTGAGCTCGTGATGAATGAATTGGCACGTGTCGATGAAGTGGCCTACGTCCGCTTCGCGTCCGTCTATCGCCAGTTCAAAGATATCTCTGTGTTCTTTAAAGAACTTGAAGATTTAATGAAGCAAGAAAAATCGACCAACTAGAGGGGCGGCCTGCTGGTCGCCTTTTTTCAGGGGAGACCTATCATGGAAAAAGAACGAATCCTGTACGGGACTGACGAACTGTTGATTATGAGCACTGGGCTCATCGATCGCGAGTCGTATCAGTCGTTGTACCACTTATATCAGCCGGTCATCGGTGTGAAGGCGCTTGCGATGTATCAGACGCTTTGGAGCGAGCTGAAGCCCGGGAAGATGAAATCGAATTATATGTCGCACAGCGCGCTCTGTGAAATGCTCGATTACTCGATTAACGAGCTGACGGACTGTCTGTTCCGGCTCGAGGCGATCGGTCTCGTCCGGACGTATAAGACGAAAGATGAGCGTTTGACCCAGTACGTATATCAACTGCGTGTCCCGCTCGCACCCCATACGTTCTTGAACGACGGACTGTTGTCGAGTTTTCTCTTCTATAAAGTCGGGGAAGTTCGCTTTAAACAGTTGCAAGGACGATTCACGATCGATCCATTGCCGGCCGGGATTATCGAGGTGACGAAAGACTTTAATGAAGTGTTCGACGTCAAAGGCGTCAATCATATGGCGTTCACCCAAAAGAACTACGAGAAACCTGACCGCGCCAAAATCGAGATCAACTATACGTTCGATATGGAAATCGTCAAAAAACTGACGAACTTCCCCGTCGGTTTCTTCACGAAGAAGCTCGATGAGACGATTACGAAACTCGCCTATGTCTCCCAAATCGATGAAGAGACGATGGCCGAGATGTTGAAGGAGTATTTCGTCCACGAGGCGTATCTCCCGCTCAGCGAGCAAGAGAAGCGCGACGGCTGCCGCCAGATGGTGCTGCAGTTGAAGAAGAAACAGACACGGCATCGGAAAGTAAAGTCAGATGAAATCGAAAAGGCGGAAATTGGTGATTTGCATGACGTGACGGTCATGGAAGAAGCGCATCCGCATCAATACGTGTCGACGTTACGGAAGACGCCACAACTGTCGAAGAGTGACGAGCAACTCATTATCGATCTCGTCGATACGCTCGGGCTCGCGCCAAGTGTCATCAATGCATTGTTCTATTACTGTATCGAAGTGAAGAAGCAGACGCGGCTCAGTGAGAACTATGTCATGCGGATCGCGACGAGTTGGAAGACGGCGGGCTATTTAAACGCCAAAGACGCGTTGGAACAAGAAGCGACACAAGATGCGCTCATCGAGAAGAAACAGCAGAAACGGGAGAATGTGCAACAGCGGACGACCGTCGGCTCGAGACGCAAAGACAAGACCGAGATGCCAAAATGGCTCGAAGACGAGGCGAAAGAGCAACGGACGTACGATCAAAAACGAAAACAAGAGCTCGAGGCATCGGTCCCAGACGACGCGGAACTCGTTAAGCTGTTGAATGAATTGAAAGAGAAAGGATGAGGGACATGGAACGCATCAATCAAACGCTCGCCCAAATGATGAACCGGAAAGAAGTGCGGGAAGCGTACGAATCGATTCGCCGGCGCACCCTCGAACATCCAGAAGTCGTCGCTTTTTTAAAGGCACATCCGGAGTTAGACGAGACGGCGGTCGAGGTCGGCTTTACGAAGCTCAGTGAATATGCGGAACAGATGGACGGTAAGAAGCTCATCGAGGAGCAAGCCGTCATCCCGGGCCATCAGCCAGTGCTCTATGTCGACCTCGGTCAAATCGCAATCCGTTATGAAGAGACGGTGAAGCATCGTCAAGCACGGCGCCAAAAAGAGATGGACCGGAAGTTCAAGAGCCTATTCTTGCCGGAAGAAGTGCGAGAGGCGAGCTTTGAATCGTTCGACTGGTCCGATGATGCCCGTAAAATCGCACTCCGTGAATCGATGCGGTTCGTCTCAGGCATGAAGACCCGCCAAAAAGTGAACGGTTTATACCTTCACGGCAGCTTCGGCGTCGGGAAGACGTACTTGCTCGCGGCGATCGCTAATGAGCTGAAAGTGGCGGACATCGAGACGATCCTTGTCCACGCCCCGGGATTCGTCTCGGAAGCGAAACGGAAAATCCGGACCGACTCGTTCGATTCGTTTTTGACGTCATTCCAACACGTGCCGGTGTTATTGATTGATGACATCGGGGCCGAGGCGATCAGTCCGTGGGTACGGGATGAACTGTTCGGCATTATTTTGCAGTATCGCATGATGCATCGCTTGCCGACGCTTTACAGCTCGAACTTCAGCGGAGAAGAGCTCGAGACCCATTTCTCGATCGACGGTTCGCCACAGAACAAAATGAAGGCGCAGCGGCTCATGCAACGCATCTCGACGACGACGACGCAAATCGAGTTAAAAGGTGAGAATCGACGGCGGTAAAGGGATTGTATTTCTGGAACGAGTTGACTATACTAATAAGCATATAACCGATGCATTGAAGAGGACATGAGACATCGTAACGGGTTTCAAAGCGAGGGAAGGCTGGTGAGAGCTTCCTAAACACGCCGATCGCCTTACTCCCTCAGAGCACCGTACGGGTCAATCGTGCGGCGATTCACACTCGTTATCGTGTGTTCGAGCCAAGCGGATCGCTTGGGAACGAGGGTGGTACCACGAGAATCAAAGCTCGTCCCTTTCATAGGGATGGGCTTTTTTTATTTTCTTTTAAATGTAGAGAGGGGAAGTTGACACATGATTCAATTGACATTTCCAGATGGGGCCGTCAAAGAGTTTGAGGCCGGCATCACAGCAGAAGAAGTAGCAGGTTCAATCAGTCCAGGACTTCGTAAAAAAGCAATCGCCGCCAAAATCGATGGTGAGATGATCGATTACCGTCGTCCGATTGAACACGACGGTAAAATCGAGCTCGTCATGCCCGACTCAGAAGACGGCATCGATTTGATGCGCCACTCGTCAGCCCACTTGATGGCCCAAGCCATCAAACGGTTGTACGGCGAAGAAGGTAGCATCTACCTCGGCATCGGACCGACAATCGAGAACGGTTTCTATTATGATATCGAGATGGATCGCCGCATCAACGAGGAAGACCTTCCAGAAATCGAGAAGATGATGAAACGAATCGTCGACGAGAACTTGGACATCACACGCGAAGTCGTCTCGCGCGACGAAGCGCTCGAGCGCTACAAACAGCTCGGGGACCCACTCAAAATCGAATTGATTGAAGATATCCCGGCGAGCGAGACGCTCACGATTTACCATCAAGGCGAATTCTTCGACTTGTGCCGCGGACCGCACGTCCCATCGACATCGAAATTGAAAGTGTTCAAGTTGATGAGTGTGGCCGGTGCTTACTGGCGCGGCGACTCGGACAACAAAATGCTTCAGCGGATTTACGGAACGGCGTTCGCGACGAAAGAACAACTCGCGGAGCACCTGCGTCTATTGGAAGAAGCGAAAGAGCGCGATCACCGCAAACTCGGGAAAGAACTCGATCTCTTCTTCGTGTCGCAAGAAGTCGGCCAAGGTTTGCCGATGTGGCTCCCGAAAGGTGCCTCGATCCGTCGTACGGTCGAACGTTATATCGTCGACAAAGAGCTCGAGCTCGGGTATCAGCACGTCTACACACCGGTCCTCGGTTCGGTCGACCTGTATAAGACATCGGGTCACTGGGATCACTATCAAGACGATATGTTCCCGAAAATGGAGATGGACAACGAAGAACTCGTCCTTCGTCCGATGAACTGTCCGCACCACATGACGATCTATAAACATGAGCCGCGCTCATACCGCGAACTCCCGCTTCGCATCGCTGAGCTCGGCGGTATGCACCGTTACGAGATGTCAGGGGCGCTCACAGGCCTCCAACGCGTCCGTTACATGGTGTTGAACGACGGGCATACGTTCGTCACACCGGAGCAGATGAAGCAAGAGTTCAAAGATATCGTCCACTTGATTCAAGAAGTGTACGCCGACTTTGGCATTAAAGATTATCGTTTCCGCTTGTCATACCGTGACCCGGCCGACAAAGAGAAGTACTTCGACAACGATGCGATTTGGGAAACGGCCCAACGTCAATTGAAAGAGACGATGGATGAGCTCGGTCTCCCTTATTTCGAAGCGGAAGGTGAAGCGGCGTTCTACGGACCGAAACTCGACGTCCAAGTCCGCACGGCGCTCGGCAAAGAAGAGACATTGTCGACAGTCCAACTCGACTTCTTGCTCCCTGAGCGGTTCGACTTGACGTACACAGGACCAGACGGCAAAGATCATCGTCCGATTGTCCTTCACCGTGGTGTCGTCTCGACGATGGAGCGTTTCGTCGCTTACTTGATTGAAGAATATAAAGGGGCGTTCCCGACATGGCTCGCACCGGTCCAAGTCAAATTGATCCCTGTCTCGCACGTCCACGACGAATATGTCGCAGAAGTGAAGGCAGAGCTCGTCAAGCGCGGCGTCCGTGTCGAAACGGACCTCCGTGACGAAAAACTCGGCTATAAGATCCGCGAAGCCCAGATGAAGAAAATCCCGATGACACTTGTCCTCGGTGATAAAGAACGAGATGAGCGTGCGGTCAACATCCGTCGCTACGGACAGCAAGAACAAGTATCGGCCACACTCGATGCCTTCTTGTCATCCCTCACAGACGAAATCGCGAACCGTTCACGTTAATCGGTCGACCATCCTTCACCGGAAGGGTGGTCGTTTTTTTCGGTCTCAAGACGGATGCGGAACAAGGGATGGAGACGTAAGGTAGAAGAAAGGAGTGATTCATTTTGAATTATATGAAACCATTAGTGGCGCTCACGATCGGTTCAGTCGTCGCGACAAGCATGATTCCAAAAGTAAACGCAGAAGCCATCGTCGATGATACAATCGTCACACTCGGCGAATCATTATCGGCCAGCCAACGAGACTGGGTGCTCGAACGAGTCGAGGCGCCGGCCGGGATTGAGCCGATTATCACAACCGTGGCCGATGAAGAAAAATATTTAGGGGATGCCGTCCCACAAGCGCAGCGCGGCGGGGGCATGTATTCATCAGCCCGCATCAAACTGACTGACGGGACAGGTCTCGATATTAAAACGGAAAACGTGACATGGGTCACCGAAGATATGTATGCGAACGCACTCGTGACCGCCGGTGTCACCGATGCCGACATTTATATCACGTCACCGATTCGCGTCACCGGGACGTCGGCGCTCACGGGCATTATGAAAGCGTACGATCAGACGGCGGCCGAGACAGGCATTCAATTGTCCGAGGAGCGGAAAGACTTGGCGCAGGAAGAACTGGCCGTCACGTCTGAAATCGGGAAGACGGTCGGTCAAGAAGACGTAGCCGGTCTCATGAACGAGATTAAAGCTGAGATTGCGAACAAGGCACCGGAGACGAACATCGAGATTCGCGATATCGTCATCCAAGTGTTGAATCAAAACAACGTCCAATTGTCCGATACGCAGTTGACGCAATTGACGACGCTGTTCGAGAACATGCAACAAGCGAATCTGGATTGGGGAGCGATTAGCAACGGGCTACAAGGGGCCGGTCAAGACGTCCAGGCGTTCCTCGAGACCGAGGAAGTCCAAGGCTTCTTCGCTCGTTTGTTCGAGGCGCTCAGCAATTTCTTCAAGTCGTTGACGAATTGATTGATGTTGACCACATGACAGATGGTATTAAAAAAGGGCGAGCGCCCTTTTTTAATACCATCGTTTATGGATATAGTCGCGAGCGGACTCATGGTCGTCGACGATCTTCAACGTGATGCGGTTCATTTCTTCTAATAAGTCCGTCAACACCGCTTCAAGCTTGGCATCACTCACCTCATGGTGGCGCATCGTCTCTTGTACGATGTGTTTGATTTGGTCGTGATAGTCATGGTCGTCTTTCACGTGCTTTCTCCAAGACACGGTCCATCCCTCCTTTTTTATTTTATTCCCTCGCAAAAGGTATTGCGAAACAGCGAAATGACTGTTATCATCATAAAAGTGTGAGCTACCAATTATTCATGCGCGAATTCTTGACATCTTAATCCTATTGGTGTTAAGATGACATAGTGATTAAATACAACAAAGCAGAAGCGCCCGCTTCTCACCTCGTCCGAACAGATTCGGTCAGGTCCATCATGTACGTGAAGCAGTCGAGCCTTGGTCTCTGCTGTCTCCGAAATGATGTGTGGGCGGGAAACTGCCGACGCTTTTTTTATTGCCATGTTGTCTTATCAATCTAAAACTCGTGCAACCGCACGATGGAGGTGCTAACCATTAGCAAAGAGCTCTTTATCAACGAAAACATTCGTGCCCGTGAAGTTCGCTTAATTGGAGCGGACGGTGCACAACTCGGTGTGCAATCGCGTAATGAAGCATTACGTTTAGCAGAAGAGGCTGAACTCGATCTCGTCTTGGTCGCCGACAAAGCTAACCCACCGGTCGCTAAAATCATGGACTATGGAAAATACCGTTTCGAACTCCAGAAAAAGGAGAAAGAAGCGCGTAAAAACCAAAAGGTCATCCAATTGAAAGAAGTGCGCCTCAGCCCGACAATCGAGGAAAACGATTTCCAAACGAAATTGCGTAACGCTCGCAAATTCCTTGAAAATGGTAACAAAGTGAAAGCGTCAATCCGTTTCCGCGGACGCGCCATCACACACTCGGAAATCGGCCGACGCGTCATGGAAAAATTGGCGGCGGAATGTGCCGACTTGGCAACAGTTGAGCAAAAGCCGAAGATGGAAGGACGCAGCATGTTCTTAGTGCTGGCTCCGAAGAAAGAAGATTAATCATCGAGTCATAGTGGGGAGGAAATACTCATGCCGAAAATGAAATCGCACCGTGGTGCTTCTAAACGTTTCAAACGTACTGCATCAGGTAAACTCAAGCGTTCACACGCTTACACAAGTCACTTGTTTGGTAACAAATCGACTAAAGCGAAACGTAAGCTCCGTAAAGGTGCTATCGTCTCAGCTGGAGACTTCAAACGCATTCGCAACATGATCGCGAAGTAATACAGAAAGAATTTAGGAGGGAAACCATATGCCACGCGTAAAAGGCGGTTATACGACTCGTCAACGTCGTAAAAAGCAAATCAAGCTTGCCAAAGGTTATTTTGGCTCGAAACACATTCTATTTAAAGTAGCAAAACAACAAGTCATGAAGTCACTCATGTACGCTTACCGTGACCGTCGTCAAAAGAAACGTGATTTCCGTCGTCTTTGGATCACACGTATCAATGCGGCAGCACGCACAAACGGTCTTTCATACAGCCGTATGATGCACGGCCTCAAGCTTGCAGGAATCGACATCAACCGTAAGATGCTTGCTGAGCTTGCTGTGACAGATGCACAGGCATTCGCGTCACTTGCTGATACAGCTAAATCAAAATTGAACGCGTAATCGTTCAATCGACAGCGCCGAGACCTTATCTCGGCGCTTTCTTTTTTCTGATTAATTCCTTAAACTTAAGATAAGGAGGGCGGACTATGAATCCATCTGTTTTGGCCATCGTCGCGTTGGCACTCATCGTCTTGAACGTCTACACCTATTTGCAGGCGAAACGGTACACGCTCGGCGAAGGTGATTTTAACGTCTTATATGCTTATGCCGGCGGTGCGATCGGTGCTCTGTTCGGGCTTCATTTGACGCGGAAAAAGGCGGTTCATGCCCCAAAAAGCGTTCAAATACAAGTATTGATTTTGGCAGTCGGCTGGTCTTTAATGATTTTAGTACTGCTTTGAATGCAGAATAGGAGGAGCAACCGGTGAACTGGACAACATTATTTGATCGGCAGCGTGAATTAGATGAGCGGATCAAAGAAGAACATCAACTATCCGGGAACCAATTTGATGAGCGGCTACTCGCTTTGCTCGTCGAACTCGGTGAACTCGCCAATGAGACCCGTAGCTTTAAATTTTGGTCAACGAAGGGCCCGTCGCCTCAAGACGTGATCTTAGAAGAGTATGTCGACGGCATTCATTTCTTATTGTCGCTCGGTCTTGCCCTCGGGTATGAACGCGATTCGTTCCCAGCAGGTAGCTCGTATCTTGATGCGACTGACGCTTTTTTAGACGTGTTCCGCAAAGTGACGAACTTTGGTTTGTCGAAGACGGAACCGATGTACGAGACGCTGATGGCGGCTTATCTCGAACTTGGCTATACGCTCGGCATCAACGAAGAGTTGATGGTGATGGCGTATATGGCAAAAAATGAAAAGAACCATGAGCGACAAAATCAAGGTTACTAATCGAAACGAAGGAGCGATGTCCCATGAACGAATCATTACATATGCTGAAACGCTTGACGGATGCCACCGGTGTCCCGGGAAATGAAGGAGAAGTCCGCTCATTGATGCGCGAATACTTGGAGCCTCACGTGGAAGCGTTCGAACAAGACGGGTTAGGCAGTCTGTTTGGACGGGTGACGGGCAACGCGGATGGACCGCGTGTCATGATTGCCGGCCATATGGATGAAGTCGGCTTCATGGTGACACGAATCGAAGAAGGGGGCTTCTTACGTTTCCAAGCGCTCGGTGGCTGGTGGAACCAAGTATTGCTCGCGCAACGCATGGACGTCGTCACACGCTCAGGCGAAAAAATCCCTGGAGTCATCGGTGCGAAACCGCCGCACGTGCTTCCGCTCGAGGCGCGCAAGAAACCTGTCGAGATTAAAGACATGTTCCTCGATATCGGTGCGACGTCGAAAGATCAAGTCGCGGAGTGGGGCATTCGCCCGGGCGATACGGTCGTCCCTCACTGTGAGTTCACGGTCATGAAAAATGAAGACTTCTTGATGGCCAAAGCGTGGGATAACCGAATCGGTTGTGCCATCGCCATCGAGGCGGCGAAACGATTGAAAGACGACGAAGTTCCGGGTGTTGTCTTTACTGGAGCGACGGTCCAAGAAGAAGTCGGGTTGCGCGGTGCCGTCACGGCTGCCAACTTGGTCAAACCGGACGTCGCCATCGCCGTCGATACGGGTATTCCTGGAGATACACCAGGGATGACACCAGCAGAAGGATTGTCGAAACTCGGGGAAGGCGTTCAAGTCATCTTCTTCGATGCGACGACCATCACGAACCCGCGCCTCATCGATTTGATCGTCGAAGTGGCGAAAGAGAACGACATCAAGTACCAATTGGATTTGACGCCGGGCGGTGGAACGGACGCAGGCCGCTTCCATTTGGCAGGTGTCGGGATGCCGACCGTCGCACTTACGGTACCGGTCCGTTATTTGCATACGAATGTCTCAATCATTCACAAAGCAGATTATGAAGCAGCCGTCGATTTGGTCGTAGCGCTCACGAAACGACTCGACCACGAAACGGTTCAATGGTTGAAAGAGGGATAATATGACGAAAATCACGTCTACGAAAAGTGAGACGATTAAGCGCTTAAAGCGTTTGATGACGAAAAAAGGCAGACAAGAGTCCGGACAATTTTTGGTCGAAGGCGAGCATTTGGTCGACGAGGCCATCCGTGCCGGACGTCTCGTCCAACTGATTATGGGGGAGTCGTATACCCCGAAAGGATCATGGCGCCTTGATGAGATGCCTGTCCTCGAACTATCCGACCATGTGGCTGACTTATTGTCAGAGACGGAGAAAACGCAAGGTGTGTTCGCTGTCGTCAAGATGGCCCCGGTCGAACGAAAGATGAAACATGTGCTCGTCCTCGATCGAATCCAAGACCCAGGTAATCTCGGAACGATGATTCGAACGGCGGACGCGGCCGGCTTCGACACGGTTTTGCTCGGAAAAGGGACGGTCGACCCGTTCAATGCCAAAGTCGTGCGCGCGACACAAGGTTCCTTGTTCCACGTCAACGTGAGCTCGGTCGATTTGCTTGAGACGTTGCCTGAATTGAAGAGCGAAGGCTTCCATATTTACGGCACGGCTCTCGCGAAAGCGACATCGTACGAGCAAGTCGATTTTAGTGAGAAGGTCGCGCTCGTCATCGGCAACGAGGCACAAGGCGTACATCAAGACGTGCTCGAATTATGTGACACCCGTGTCCATATCCCGGTTCTCGGCGATGCCGAATCGTTGAACGCGGCCGTCGCGGCCGGTATTCTCATGTATCGGATCGCGCTACAATAACCTTGTCAGCACTGACGAATCGTGATAGGTTAATTACATCGAACAAAATAATGAATAGACGTTGAAAGAGCATAGTACGCGAACTACCGAACGAGTACAGGGAGCATGGGCCGAGACTGCGAGCCGATGCCTTGGTCGGCGCTGAATTCACTCTCGAGTCGTGTTGGAGACAACACCGAAGTAGCATCCCGATACCGATGCTCTCAAGTGGGCCGATTTCGGCCAAGTAGGGTGGTACCGCGATTATTCGTCCCTTCAGTCATCGACTGAAGGGACTTTTTTTGTAGAGGAGGAAACAAGAATGAAAGAACAGTTGGAACAATTACAACAAGAGGCGTTGCAAGAGATTCAAGCGGCATCTTCGCAAAAAGAGTTGAACGAAGTCCGCATCAAATATTTAGGGAAGAAGGGGCCGATGACCGAGGTGCTCCGCGGGATGGGGAAACTCTCTCCTGAAGAGCGGCCTGCAGTGGGCGAACTCGTCAACACGGTCCGGACGACAATCCAAGACACGTTAGAGGCACGGATCGAGGAAGTGAAGGCAGTCGAGCTCGAAGCGAAACTGGCGGCGGAAACGATTGATGTCACGCTCCCAGGTCGGACGTCACTGCCAGGTCATACCCATTTGCTCCAACAAATTGTCGATGAGATGGAAGATTTGTTCGTCGGTCTTGGTTATACGATTGCCGAAGGTCCGGAAGTCGAGACGGATTTGTACAATTTCGAGATGCTCAACCTCCCGAAAGACCATCCGGCCCGCGATATGCAGGATTCGTTCTATGTGACAGACGAGACGCTCCTCCGGACGCATACGTCGCCTGTTCAAGCACGGACGATGCTCCAAGCGGAAGGAAAACCGATTCGCATTATCTGCCCGGGTAAAGTGTACCGTCGCGATGAGGATGACGCGACGCACTCGCATCAATTCATGCAAATCGAAGGGCTCGTCATCGATGAGCATATCTCGATGGCCGATTTGAAAGGCACGCTCGAAGTGTTCGTCAAACAGTTGTTCGGTGAGACGCGTGAGATTCGTCTCCGTCCGAGCTTCTTCCCGTTCACAGAGCCGTCGGTCGAAGTCGATATCTCTTGTTTCAAGTGCGGCGGCAAAGGCTGCAACGTCTGTAAGAAGACAGGCTGGATTGAGATTCTCGGAGGCGGAATGGTGCATCCACGCGTGCTTGAAATGGCAGGCTATGATTCGACGAAGATGTCCGGATTTGCATTCGGAATCGGTGTCGAACGGATGGCGATGTTAAAACATGGGGTGGACGATATTCGTCACTTCTATACAAACGACTTACGCTTCATCGAGCAATTCTAAGGGGGATCACACATGTTATTATCAAAAAAATGGTTGAATCAATATATTGACGTATCCGATTTGAGCGGACAAACGCTCGGTGACTTAATCACGAAAAACGGGATTGAAGTCGAGAGCGTCGTCAGCCGGTCGGAAGGCTTGTCGGGACTCGTCGTCGGGCATGTCCTCGCTTGCGAGAAGCATCCGGAGGCCGACAAATTGAACGTGACGGCGGTCGATATCGGTGCGGATAGCCCGGTTCAAATCGTCTGTGGCGCGCCGAACGTCGCCGCTGGTCAACACGTCATCGTGGCGACAGTCGGAGCTCGTCTCCCAGGCCTTAAAATTAAGAAAGCGAAGCTGCGCGGCGTCGAGTCGCAAGGGATGATTTGCTCGCTCGAGGAACTCGGGTTCGAGAAGAAACAAATTCGTGAAGACGAGCAGGATGGCATTCACACGTTCCGCGAACCGGTCGAAGTCGGTGCGGACGTCATCCGTCTGTTAGACCTCGACGATGAAGTAATCGAGCTCGGATTGACACCGAACCGTTCAGATTGCTTAAGCCTTTACGGGATCATTCATGAAGTCGCGGCCATCCTTGAGCGCCCATACACATTACCGACTGCTGACGTGACGACAGATGTCGCGAACACGGTCAGCGTTCGTCTCGAGACAGACAACTGTCCGTACTATGCGACACGCCGTGTCGACGGCGTCGTCATCGGTGACTCGCCACAATGGTTGAAAAATATTTTGATCGCAGAAGGCGTCCGCCCAATCAACAACGTCGTCGATGTGACGAACTACGTCATGCTCGAGCTCGGTCAACCGCTTCATGCGTTCGATACGGCGAAACTCGGAACGACGATTGCTGTTCGCCAAGCGTATGACGGGGAAGAAATCGTCACGCTCGATGACGTGACGCGCACGCTCGATGCCTCGATGATGGTCATCACGGACGGCGAGCAGCCTGTCGCCATCGCCGGCGTCATGGGTGGAGCGAACACCGAAGTCGATGCGACGACGTCGAGTATCATCCTCGAGTCGGCCAACTTCGCACCGGCATCGGTCCGTAAGACGAGCCGTACGCTCGGTTTACGCTCGGATTCGAGTGCCCGCTTTGAAAAAGGGGTCGACCCGGAACGGTTACAATTGGCCCTTGACCGTGCGGCCGAACTCATCGTCGAAGTGAGCGGTGGCACAATTAGCGACATCGTCATCGCTGGGGACAAAGACTCTGCGGCTCGGACGATTGATGTCTCGGTCGCTTATATCAACCATCGACTCGGAATGGACCTCGAGCAAGAGACGATTGTCCGCATCTTGGAACGTCTCGGTCTCGATGTGACCGGGGACGAGACGTTGACGGTCCACGTACCGTCGCGTCGCCCTGACTTGGAGTTGCCGGCTGACATCACGGAAGAAGTGGCACGCCTCTATGGCTATGACAGTCTTCCGTCGAGCCTTCCGGCGTCACACTCGAAAGGGTACCTCCCGAAAGAAAACGTGTTGCGCCGTCGCGTCCGTCGCATCCTCCAAGGCGCAGGATTGTCGCAAGCGATCACGTACTCGCTCACGAGCGTCGGGAACGCCTCACGCTTCAGTGGAGCCGACTTGACGCAAGTGAACTTGGCAATGCCGATGAGCGAAGAGCGTTCGGTACTCCGGACATCGCTCATCCCAGGTCTGTTGGAGGCGGCTCGTTACAATACGTCGCGTCAACAAGCGAACGTGCGATTGTATGAGACAGGACGCGTCTATGTTGAACAAGGCGAGACGTTGCCACGTGAAACGGAGCGCGTCGCCGGCGTATTGACGGGACTTTGGTACGATCACCGTTCACAAGGTACGCGTGTCCCGGTCGACTATTTCGTCGCCAAAGGAGCCGTTGAGACGCTCTTGTCTGCGCTACGTGTCGAAGCGACGTATGAGGCGGCCGTGATTGCCGATATGCACCCAGGTCGTACCGCAAACGTGCTCATCGACGGACGTGTCATCGGTTACGTCGGACAAGTCCATCCAGGCGTGTCGAAAGACGTGTATGGATTGAAAGAAGTGTACGTGTTCGAACTCGACTTGGACGTGTTGCAACAGTCAGCCGAGCTCATCTATGAAGACGTACCACGTTTCCCATCCATCACACGTGATTTGGCGCTCGTGTTGAAACGGGACATCCCGGCCGGTCAAGTCGAAGCGACCATCAAACAGGCGGCAGGACCGCTCTTGATTGACCTCGCCTTGTTCGATGTCTATATCGGGGAGAACGTAGGGGACGATGAGAAATCAATCGCCTTCTCGCTCAAGTATCAAGATCCGACCCGCACCCTTCAAGATGAAGAAGTGACGGCGTCGTATGAAGCGATTCTCACTGCCGTTCAAGCGGCACACGGTGCGGAAGTTCGCGCATAACCTAAAAAGGTGTCCACCACGTGTGAACTGCTCCCCGTCAAGTAGACAGGGCAAATAATGAAAATCAGCCTAGGCGGCTTGAGTCCTGTATTCGACAGGGCTCAAGCCGTTTAGTCGTTTCTGGAAACGATCATGGTTGTAGAACGATATGTAGGCCTCGATGGCTGATGTGAGTTCGCTGTAGGCCTGGAACTCACGCAAATAGTACATCTCGACTTTCAGGGTACCCCAAAAACCCTCGATCGGGGCGTTGTCGAGACAACGTCCGACCCGGGACATGCTGTGGGTCAGCCCCGCGTCTTCCACCATGCGTTTGAACCCTCTCGAGGTATATTGGAACCCTCGATCGCTATGGATCATCGGACTCGCTCCTGAACGGAGCCCCGCGATGGCTGGGATCATCGTCTGGAAGACGAGCGCGTTGTTGTTGGATTTCCCGATGCGATAGGCGACGATCGAGCCGTCATACAGGTCGATGATCGCGCTCAGATACGCCTTCTTCCCGGCACCATATTTGAACTCAGTGACGTCGGTGCACCATTTCTCGTCCGGTCGGGACGCACGGAATTCCCGGTTCATCAGGTTCTCCGCCACATGTTGCGGGGACGACTTCTTGTGCCGCTTTCGTTTCTGGCGGATGACCGAACGGATCTCATGGATGCGCATGAGACGATAGATCCGCTTCTCATTGTATGCCGGCAGGCCATGTTGACGTCGTCTGCGGTTGATTGTCATGGTGAGCCGTCGATAGCCGTAGGTCCCGTTCACCTGGTCATAGAGGAGACGGATGTCCTCCAGTAAGCCCAAGTTCTCCTCCTCGCGTACCGAGACGGTACGCTTCAACCATTTGTAGTAGGCGGCCCGTGAGACCTGCGCGATTTTACACAGGAGCACGACCGGGAACGTGTCGGTCGTCGACATTTCCTCGATCGCCATGTAACGTAATTGTAGCCGGATTTGGCTGATCAACCTCTCCTCTCGATCTCCTCTAACTTTTTTAGGAACAGGTTCTCGGCCCGCAGGCGCTCGTTCTCCCGCTCGATCTGTTGGATGCGACGTTCGAGCTTCTCTTCGTTGGTCAGTTCCTCTTCTTGCTTCGTCCGTCCGCGCCGGTCCTCGAGCCCGTGCACGCCGTCGGCGTCATATTTTTTCGTCCAGCCGTAGACCTGGTGGTACGACACGGCGAATATCTCGGCCGTCTGTTTATAGTTCCGTCCATTGTCCAGGCAATACCTGACGATCTCCATGCGTTCCTCGAATGTGGTCTTTCTCCCTTTTGTCATAGCTCGATCCATCCCTTTTCTCGAATCTGTTAACTCGCTATGACTAGTATACTTCTTGATCCACCGATATAGAACCGAACGACTACTGATTTGATGTCTGGAGAGGACTTCCACCATGGTGACCCCATCGAGATAGTCACGTACGGCCGCTATTTTCTGTTCCTTTGTGTACAGTTTCCATGTCCTCGACTCCTTCAAGGCGTCGATTCCGCCGGTCTCGAATTTCACTTTCCACACCCGGAGGGTATGCTCAGAGACGTCATGGGCCTCCTCGATTTCCTTCCACGTATATGTTTCTTCTTCCATCATCCGTAGTGCACTCAGTTTTTGTTCGATTGAATGCCGACTTCTCGCCATAAAAAACACTCCCCAATCAGATAAACAGATTTGTTATTTCATCTGTCTACCTATTGGGGAGCATATCAGTGTGGACACCTTTTTTGAGTTTACTGGACTTCAAGAGCCAAGTCGCCGAACTTTGTCCAACCGACGAGGCATGTCACTTTATACAAGACGAGCGTGATGATGGCCGGAAGGACAACTCCCGTTCCAACGAAGATGAGGAACGCGTCCATTCCTTGCGCGGCAAGGATGTTGAGCGGCGCAATCAATGAGTTGAGCCCGAGTCCCGCGATTTCATAAGGGACTTCGAGTGAGAAGACGAGCGTCGCAATCGGCGCGCTGATCATCGCCGCGATGAAAGGCGGCATGACGACGCGAGGGTTTTTGACGACGTTCGGAAACTGGACTTTCGGTGTGACGAAGAACGAGGCGACCAAACCGCCTGGATCTGTTTGACGATATGCCATGAGCGTGAAGCCGACGAACTGGGCCGTACATCCGATCAACGCGGCGGCACTGGCGACCGGGTCGAGTTGAAGCGCGATGGCGAGTGCGGCCGACGAAGCAGGTGACATGAGCATGACACTAAATACGAGCGCGATGACGAGCGATGTCGCGATTGGAGACGTATTGACCGAAGCGGTGATGCTGGCGCTGATTGAGTTGATGAGCGGTGTCGTGACGGCTGCTGCGCCGACTCCGACGATGCCGCCTCCAAGGACAGCGGTGACCGGGACGACCATCATATCAAATTTCGTTTTCCCGAGGACACGTTTGCCTAACCAGACCGCAGCTGCTGCTGCAATCAAGGCGCTGATCGGTTGACCGGGCACGAGGACGAGCCCGCTCTCGGTCGCTTGGAGCGCCGCACCACCAACGGTTGCCGCAATCATCGAGCTGAACAAAATGAGCGTATTGCCGCCGAGCTGATAAGCGACACCGGCACCGAGTGCCGGGGCGAGCAATGATTTCGCGACTTGCCCGATCAAGACGAGTGTCTCGATGCCGGCCATCTTCCCAATCGTTTCAATCAAGAGTCCAACCCCGAGCGTGACGAGGACGGCGCTTGCCATTCCTGCTGATATTTTGATCATTCGGTCCATTGCGTACTGTTTCACTTCCATCATCTCCTCTATGTGTGTCAATCCAATAAAAAAACCTATCCGGATGGGATAGGCGCGTCGGTCATACCATGAGCGCCTCGTCCGAAACCATCGAAACAAGGGCCCAAAAATTCGTCTCGGTCATCGAGTCGATTTTCAGTCCCTCAGTCGAATAATAATCAGTAGGCCGTGTTGCGCATGGGTTTTCATCATTGCCAGCTCCTCCGTTTGTTAAGATTTGTCTAAGAGTAACACGATATTTTTCAATAATCAATATTTTCTGAAAATTAATTTGAAAAAAATTGAAAACCGCTCAAAAAGAAAAACGACCCAATGAAGGATCGTCTCGTATTAAGACGTGCTGGCTGCAAGTGAGCCAACTTGTTGATCGATGAATGCCATCGAGATTGAATTGAAATGATCGGGTTGGTCGACATTGACGACATGGCCCGAGTCAGTGACGACTTGGACACGAGCCGTCGGCTGATGTTTCGCAGTCCGTTCGACGGCTTCGAGGAACATGTAGTCCTCGTCACCCATAATATAGAGAATCGGTACGTTCGTCTCGATCGAAGAGAAATGACGAAGCAACGGATTCATATTCTCGGTCATCTTGAACCAGCGGATGAACTCGCGTTGACACAGGTTGGCCGCATCGCGGACGAACATCATGCGTGATTTCTTATGACGCTTCTTCGGTAATAAAATCCACGCGAACAGCTGATATAGCCACATGTACGGCACGAAGCTCTGTACGAGACTACCGAGGCGAATCAACAACGTCGAGCGGACGTTGAACTTGACGATGGCCCCGCCGAGCACGACTGAAGCGATTCGTTCCGGATGGTGCTCGAACATCGCTTGAATGACAATCGTCCCGAGCGATAGGCCGACCATGTGGCCTTTTTCAATCTGTAAGTGGTCCATGACCTCGACGACGTCTTCGACAACGACATCGAGCGTATACGCGTTCAGCGGTTGATTCAACGACTGTTCTGCGTTGTAAGAGCCGCCATGTCCGCGTAGGTCGAGCAGGAGCACGTTATATTTCTTTTTGAACGGCCGAATTTGACGATACCAATGCGACAGACTTCCACCCGCGCCATGGATGAAGATGACCCAAGGATGGTCGTCGCTTAATGTGTACGTTTTATAATGCAACATGAACGCTATCCTCCAAAAATTTTTAAGTTCATTAAACCCTAAAAATAATATACCATATCTACAAATGTAGGACTATCGTTTCAACTCGCTCAACCGGATTGCTTTTTTCGTGTTGGCGAAGTGAACTTTCGCGACCTCGTTCAAACGGGATTGACCATAACGAAGAATCAAATCGGCCGCGACTTGGTCGACTTTGGCGCCGGCGCCTTTCGGTAACGTGACCCCGAGTGTCGCACTTAACTTGTCCATTTCTTTTAAGAACAAGGCGCGAGCGAGAATCGAGGCGGCGGCCACGGCGACATGCAATCCTTCCGCTTTCGTCGAGAAATAGACGTCATCTTTGACGACTGCTTTTTCGGAACGAAGGTGGTTATAGTAGATGTTCTTTTCAGCGAACTGATCGATTAAAATGGCGTCCGGTGTCGCATCGAGCTTCTGCAATAAGGCCGACAAGGCGGCGTTATGGGCGATGGCCGTCATTTTGCCTTGCGTCATCGTCCGTTGCATTTTATTATACGCCGGATTGTGCAACGTCGCCTTCTGATAGGTGATGGTGACGTGCAAGTCTTTGGCGATTCGGACGATTTCTGTGTCCGACAGCAGTTTGGAGTCTTTGACCCCGAGCTCTTTGACGAGAGCGATTTTCTCTTTTGGCACGTAGGCGGCGACGACGACGAGCGGTCCGAAATAATCACCTTTTCCGACTTCGTCGCTCCCGATGACAGACCAGTCCGAAAAGCCTTCCGGCAGAACATTTTTCGGAACGCTAGGTTCTTTTTTAATGCTCGTTCCCCATTTGGCGGCTTCCGTGTCGGCATCACGTCCTTGGAACATGACTTTACCCGAATTGTAGACCGTAATCACACACTGAGGTGTTTTAGCACTGAATCGTGCGTGTGGCGGAGGATTGACTGAATGGGCCCGATAACTCGCGATGAGTTCCTCCTGGGCGGTAGCTGATAATTTAATGACTTGATTGCCCAATGTGAGCACTTCCTTTCTAACGCTAGCAAATCAATCTTACATTTTTTTTAGTTATTTTGAAACCAAAGTTTCGCTCTAAACGTATAGACAAGTGAGTAAAGAAAGAAGCGAGGTGAGTCGGAGATGTGGTGGCGCGATGACACGGATGAAGATGAGGCAGAATCTCTCTATAAACATATTCTCGAGCTAGAAGCTCGGATTGCAAAACTGATCGCCCATCAAGTCAGGGTGCGTCGCTTGCTCATGCAGGAATCGTCGGAAGCGGCGACCGAGCAAATCATTGCGTTACAAGCGGAAGTCGATCACTATTTGTCACTTCTGCGACAAGAACGGATGGAGGCGGTCGACCGCTATGATCGCTTACGTCTCGAGCAGACGTTAGGACGGGTCCGACAGTCGGTCAATCAACCGACCCGACCGTTGGCAGAGTGGGACACGATTGAACAGGCGCTCGCGCTCGAAGTCGAACATTTGCGCCGCGTCCTTTCGTACGAACGACAGCGTCGCGCCGAGGAGGAGTGGTAATGGAATCGTTAGATCAGCTGTATTGGTGGGTACTCATCATCGCGGGTCTCGGTACATTCGTGTACATGATTTTTTCAGATGCGTTCGATGTATTTGATGGTTGGTTCAATCCCGCCGTCATCTTATCCTTTTTAGCGCTCGGTGCGGGAATCGGATTGATTTTAAATGCGCTTGCCCACGTGTCGCCAATGATAGGGCTTGCCGTCGCCCTCGTCGGTTCATTCGCGCTCACGACGCTCCTGTACTTATTTGTCCTCTTGCCGCTATCGAACGCGGAAGAATCGATCGGAATGACCGATGAATCCCTCGTCGGCCTGATTGGTCGATTGACGGTCCCGGTCCCAGAAGGTGGGTTTGGCGAAGTGCTCGTCGAATCGGTAACGGGATCCGTACTAAAAACGGCCAAGAGTGTCGACGGAAAAGCCATCGATACGACACAACGCGTCGTCATCATCGAAGTCGAACGAAACATTGCGGTCGTCATGGAGTATGACGAACCGACAATCCGAAAGGAGTTTTAACGTATGAACACAGCTATTTTAGCCAGTATTATCGTCGGAGTGATTTTGCTCGCCTTAATTTTCGTCTTCGTGTTGAAGTATCGCACGGTCGGACCAGATGAGGCGCTCATCGTTACCGGCAGCTACTTAGGGAAAAAGAACGTCCATAGCGACGCGTCAGGCAACCGCGTGAAGATTATCCGTGGGGGCGGAACGTTCGTCTTGCCGGTGTTCCAGCAGGCAGAACCACTCAGTCTTCTCTCGAGCAAGCTCGAGGTGACGACGCCGGAAGTGTATACCGAGCAAGGTGTACCGGTCATGGCGGACGGGACGGCCATCATCAAAATCGGCGGCTCAATCAGTGAGATTGCCACGGCGGCCGAACAATTCCTCGGCAAACCGAAAATCGAACGCGAGAACGAGGCGAAAGAAGTGCTCGAAGGTCACCTCCGTTCAATCCTCGGTTCAATGACAGTTGAAGAGATTTATAAGAACCGTGATAAGTTCTCGCAAGAAGTGCAACGCGTCGCCTCACAAGACTTGGCCAAGATGGGTCTCGTTATCGTCTCGTTCACCATCAAAGATGTTCGTGACAAGAACGGCTATCTTGAATCGCTCGGGAAGCCACGAATCGCGCAAGTGAAGCGAGATGCCGATATCGCCACGGCCGAAGCGGACAAAGAGACGCGCATCAAACAAGCAGAAGCGATGAAGGACGCGAAGAAAGCGGAACTTGAACGTGCTTCAGAAATCGCGGAAGCCGAGAAAGAGAACCAGCTTCGTATCGCGGCGTATCGCCGTGAACAAGACGTCGCCAAGGCCCGCGCCGACCAAGCGTATGAGCTCGAAGAAGCGAAAGCGAAGCAAGAAGTCACCGAGCAACAGATGCAGGTCCAAATCATCGAACGTCAAAAGCAAATCGAGCTCGAAGAGAAAGAAATCATGCGTCGTGAGAAACAGTACGATTCTGAAGTGAAGAAGAAAGCCGACGCCGACCGCTATGCGATCGAGCAGTCAGCCGAAGCCGACAAGGCACGTCAAATCGCCGCAGCCGACGCTGAGAAGTACCGCATCGAAGCGGAAGCGAAAGCCGACGCCGAACGGGTCCGCCTCGCCGGTGTGGCCGAGGCCGATTCGGAACGGGCCAAAGGGGAAGCCGAAGCTGACATTATCCGCTTGACGGGTCTCGCCGAAGCCGAAGCGAAACAAAAGATTGCCGAAGCGTTCGAGCAGTATGGTCAAGCCGCCATCCTCGACATGGTCGTCAAGATGCTTCCGGATTATGCGAAACAAATCGCAGCACCGCTTGGCAATATCGACAAGATTACGGTCGTCGATACGGGCAGCGGCAAAGACGGCGGAGCCGGCAAAGTCACGGGTTACGCCACCGACTTGATGGCATCGCTGCAACAGACGCTCAAAGCGTCGTCAGGAATCGATATGAAAGATTTACTCGACAACTTTGCTGGAAAAGGCAACGTTCAGCCGAGTGCGAATCGCGAGTTGAGCGAGTCAACGTTCGCCGCGACGGAAGAATAAGTAGGGAGCCACAGACAAGTCATCGTCTGTGGCTTTTTTGTTTTACTCAAATTCCCCTAAATTTGAAACAAAAGGCTTCAAACTCGATCGGTTTCTGACGATAAGTGAGATGTCAGACCATTAGAGAGAGGAAGTAGCGATTATGAAGAAATCACTCATCATCGGCTTGTTGGCCGCATGTGTGACTTGGTTGCCAGGTTGTCAGTCTGTGATTGACCAACCGGAAGCAACCGTTGAAACCCGTCAATCGATGGGCGTCGTCTTGTCTGATGTTGGTCTCGGGGACCAGTCATTCAGCGATGCGGCGATGCGCGGCATGGGACAACTCCGTGAGACGGGGGAATGGTTCGTCGATTACCGTGAGTTGGATGAGACGGAAACGTACAAGGCCGGGTTCGAACAGCTCGTCGCCGACGGACATGACGTCATCATCGGGCTCGGGTTCGCTTGTCAAGAGGACTTGGAAGCGGTAGCGGCCGAACATCCGGAGCAACAGTTCGCGTTGATTGATGCCGTATCGACGTTACCGAACGTCATGTCCGTGACGTTCAAAGAGACGGAAGGCAGTGCGCTAGCCGGGGCAGTCGCGGGGCTCGAGACGGAATCGAACAAAATCGGATTTATCGGGGGCGTCGACAACGAACTGATTCAAAAGTTTGGGACTGGCTTCGAACTCGGAGCG
Organism: Exiguobacterium sp. s50; assembly: GCF_018618175.1. Classification (NCBI taxonomy): domain Bacteria; kingdom Bacillati; phylum Bacillota; class Bacilli; order Caryophanales; genus Exiguobacterium; species Exiguobacterium sp. s50. Next base: position 302,576 of record NZ_JACSLP010000001.1, on the reverse strand, counting down.
AAAAGTGTCAACGATGACGTGACGATGCTCGTCGACTATGCGAACGATTTTGCATCACCTGAAATCGGGCGCGAATTGGCAGAGAAACAGATTGAAGCCGGAGCGGACGTGTTATACGCCGCTGCAGGACTGACAGGGGTCGGAGTTCTAGAGGCGGCTGAGCGGAACGGTGTGAAGGCCATCGGGGTCGACAGTGATCAATCGATGATTGCACCGGACGCGGTCATCACATCGATGTTGAAACAAGTTGATTTGGCCATCGTTGAAATCGCGAATCGACTCGAGAACGAGGCGTTCAATACCCACGTCGAACTCGGAATCGATCAAAACGGTGTCGGTTTGGCCGCTCTTCGTCGTGTCCAGTGGGATGACGAAGAGACAAAACAGTTTGAGGCGTTTCAGAAACAGTTGATGGAGGGGACGCTGAAATGAGTTTACGGAAACGGTTTATCTTTTCGACCGTGTTCACGGTCTTGTTGATTGTGTTGATGATGAGTTACGTTTTGACGACACTCAATCGTCTGCAGACGTACAATGAACAGTATGGGACGCAAATGATCGAGCTGTCACAGCTCGAGACGTCGCTCTTGCAAGAACAGTCGCTTTGGACATCGCTCGGCGAGCAGATGAGTCAATCGACGCTGACGCAACTCGAGCGCATCCGGGCGACGAACGGAGAAACGTTTGCGATGCTCGAACAGACATATCTGATTCCAGAGTTCGCGACGCACCTTGAACGGGCGACAACGAAGTATGAACGGATTGAAGCTGAAGTGGAGACGGCCGAGGCAGGCGGAATTGCGGCCCGGATTCAAGCCGCCAAACTCGAAGGAGTATTGAACGATGTGAACACGCTCCTCTTGAAAAATGGTACGTTCTATGAAGCGCTACAGGCCGAGGCGGCGAGCGAGACGAAACGTCTCCTGCTCGTATCGGTATTGTTGACGGTCTTCGTCATCGGCGCACTCAGTGTCTATAACTTCTTCTTCGCCCGCTCGATCACCCATCCGCTCGAGCGAAACGTTGAGGCGGCGGAAGCAATCGCGGCCGGCCGGTTAATCACGTTGCCGGATTCGACGCGCCGTGATGAAATCGGACGGTTAGAGCGGGCCATGCAAGAGATGACGATGTCGCTCCAGACGGTCATCGGGTCCATTCGCGTCACGTCGATGAAAGTGAACGATATGACGGAGACAGCGGCCGCCGAGAACGAGGCCGTGGTCAGCACGACGTCGAACATCACGAATGCGGTCGATGAGATGGCGAACGGGGCGCAGTCGATTGCAACGGAACTGCAAGAGACGCTCGAATCGGTCGGCATCATGGCGACCTCGTTCGAGACGAGTTTGAACCAGACGAAGCAGACGACTGAACAGACGACCGAGATGACTCGTGAAGTCGCGGCCGGTATCGAGACGCTGACGGACCAGGAAGCGATTCTAGAGCGCTCGAGCGCGCGCAACGCATCACTCGTCAATCGGATGGATGACTTCGCCCGGAAGACCGAAGAGATTGAGAAAATGGCGAAACTCGTGGAAGACGTCGCCGCCCAGACGAACCTGCTCGCCTTGAACGCCGCCATCGAGGCTGCACGGGCTGGCGAGGCCGGACGAGGGTTTGCAGTCGTCGCCAGCGAAGTCAAGAAGCTGGCTGAAGAAAGTAACGTGGCGACACGTTCGATTTTCGGAGTCGTCCAGACGATTCGCGATGAGGTCGCCCGCTTGACGGATATGGTCGAAGAGTCGAGTCGTGAGCAGACGGCACAGCTCGAGGCGTTCGGATTGACGAAGCAGGCGTTCAGTCGAATCCATGACCGGACCGATCACGTCGCCTCGTTCGTCGGGACGATCGAGCGCGAGATGGTCGCATCGAGCACGGAAGTCACGAACGTCTTGAAACGGGTCGAGGAAGTGAGCGGCGTGACCGAGGAACTCGCGGCGGGCAATGAAGAAGTCGCGGCCTCGATGAAAGAGCAACAAGCGAGCTTCGATCAAATTTTCGCCTTGATGCAGGAGTTAGAAGGGCAGGCCGCCGCACTCGCGAGCCAAGTCCAACATTTTGAAGAGCACTGAGACAAGTTTCGGCTTGTCTCTTTTTTGTCGTCTCGAAGCGGATGCGACACACGCCTATCAGGGTCATAAGCGCATCAGAAACGTCAAAGGCGGAACGGGCGCACCGATGTCTATTTGCTCATACTAGAGGGAAGACTCACGCGAGGAGGAGACGTATGGAAAAGTGGAGACGGTATGTCGTCGTGCTGCTCGTCGGATTATTCATTGGGGTGGGCTATATGTTTTACTCGAAAGAACCGGAGACGCCGATGGTCGAACAGTTCGTGGCGACACCCGAGCCGGAAATCGAGCCGAGCGTCCCGACCGAAATCGTCGTCTATGTGACCGGGGCTGTCGAGGCGCCCGATATGTATACGATGCCGCAAGGGGCCCGTGTTGGGGATGTGTTGTCTCTCGCCGTCTTGACGGCCGAGGCTGATCCCGAACAATTGAATTTGGCCCAATTGCTCGTCGATGGGACGAAAGTGAGCGTCCCGAAAAAAGGGGAGACGGTCGTTGTGCCTGCCGCTGAAGAAGCGGGCGGGGGGACGAACGGGGTCCATGTTAACAGTGCGACGAAGGACGAATTGATGACAGTACCGGGCATCGGTCCGGCCAAAGCCGAGGCGATTCTCAATCATTTGAAACAGCATGGGCCGTTCAAGTCATATGAAGAGATCGGCAACGTCAAAGGGTTCGGGGAGAAGACGTTAGAAAGCATGGAAGGTTATCTCTTGGTTCCATGACATGCCACTATATCCATTGTTGCCAATCAGCCTATTCATTGCCGGGATACACGGATCAGTCGCCCTCTGCCTCCTGTTGTCTGTCGCCATCGCCTTCACTTGGCGTGGTCAATCCGTCTATGCGCACATTGGTGCCGTCCTGCTCGTCCTGTTCGTGTTCGTGCGTCCTGACGCCGAGCCGTTGCCTGTGGACGGACCCTATCTGTTCGCCATCGAGAGCCGGCGGGACAATGGCCAATCGGGGCGGCTGTATGGACAAATCGACGGAAGGGAAGGTGTGTTGACCGGTCGTGACCTCTCGCTCGGTCGTCCCGGAGAGACGTGCCTCGTCACGTTCAAGCAGACCCCGTTCGCACCGTTGCGCAATACGGGTGGGTTCGACGAGGCGGCTTGGGCGTACGGGGCCGGACTTGCGTTTAAAGGGAGTGACGTCGCCATCGAGGCGTGTCGTCCGAGTGACGGCATGAGTGGACGGATGCTCCGTTGGAAGGAACGACAGCTCGCAAGAATCGAGACGACGTATCGGCCGGATGTGGCGCTTTATATGGAGGCGTTATTGTTCGGGGAGAGTCGGTTGCTCGATGAGAATACCTCGTTTTCTTACCGGGTGACCGGTCTGCTCCATCTGCTCGTCATCTCCGGGTCACATATCGCGCTCCTCGTGCTCGGATTGCGTTGGACGACGCGGCCGTTGCCGCTCCGACGAGAGACGAAGACAATGTTGATTCTCGTTGTGGTCACGTTGTTCGGATGGTTGACCGGGTTTTCGCCGCCAGTGGCGCGGGCCGTGCTCGTCGCCGATGTGTTGCTTGTGTTGTCACTGTTCGGTTACCGTGTCCGCGACCCGATTCGGTTGCTCAGTTGGTGCGCGGCGTTCTTGCTCGCCTTGCAACCGTACTTGCTATGGAATTTAGGGTTTCAGTTGACGGTTGCGATGACGTTGTTCTTGCTCGTGACTCGCCCGATTTGGACAGGACCGTTCGGGCTGGCCGTATATGCTCAATGGTTCGGGCTCATCTTGTTATGGCCCGTTCAACCGATTATATCGGTGTTGGCACCCGTGTATAACGTCGTCGGCGCTTTCTTAATTTCCTGGATCGTCATTCCGCTCGCCCTGTTCGCGTATATCGTGCCGACCGCTGAAAAGCTCCTGCATCCGATCCTCGATGGCCTGAATGGGACGTTCGCCCTGCATCACGATTGGCGGCCTTGGCTTCCGCTGCATGAGTTTACGTTTTGGCACGCTCTTGGCCTCGCTGTCGTCCTGTGGGGCGGATTGATGCTCCTTGAGTGGAAACGATGGAGCGGTTGGGGGCTTGCCGTGATTGCGCTCTTGCTCATGCATGGCGTCCTTGAATGGGTCGAAGAGCCGCGCGTCACGTTTTTAGACGTCGGACAAGGCGATGCCGTCGTCGTCGAGTACGGCGAGGTCACGGGAGTCATCGATGTCGGCGGAGTGTTTCAAGACCCGAAAGAATCGAAACGGTCCACCTATGACCCGGGAGCGGACGTCGTCGCCCCGTACATATGGAAGCGAGGGGAGACGCGCCTCGACTTCTTATTGCTTACCCATGCCGATCATGATCACGTCGGCGGACTGTCAGGTTTGCTCTCGTCCATCGAAGTCGATGAGGTGTGGCTCTCGGCGGAAGTAGCGGATCAAGGCAAACGAGACGAGTTACTGGCCGAGCTGGAGACCTATCAAGTCCCGGTCAGGCTCCTGTCGAGCGGGGATAGGCCGTATCCATGGATGTGGGTCGTCGCACCGGGAGAGGCGGGCGAGGACGAGAATGCGAACTCGGTGTCGCTGTTCATGCAGGTCGGGGCGCTCACGTATTTATTGACTGGGGATTTGCCGGACACGCGGGAAGAGATGATTCCGACCGTTGACGTCGATGTGTTCAAATTAGGGCATCATGGGTCGAACACATCGTCGAGTGAGGCGCTGTTGAACCGAATCAATCCGGAATGGGTCATCATCAGTGTCGGAAGGAACAATCGTTACGGACATCCGCATCTTGACACGCTGCAACGTCTCGAGGGAAAGTGGGTATTACGGACGGACGAGGACGGGATGGTCGTCTGTGAACGAAATCGGTGTCGCGGGATTGTGACGAAGGCAGTACCGCCATGAAAAACTATGATAAACTAAAAAAGCGATTGCTCCCCCGGGGCAATCGCTTTCTGACTGACTTATAAGCTCAAGAACTTGATGAGGACACCAATCGCGAAGATGGTGAAGAAAAAGCCGAACGGGACGATGAAGCCGATTGCTGAATCGATGGCATCGTTACGTTTGCACTGTACGTCGTTCTCGAACGGGTTTTCGCTTTGTGGGCGAACAGAGTTAATATGCATAGTGAGTCCCTCCTTGAAATGGTTCCGTCCTAAGTATAGCGAATCAGTGAAGGATAATCTATGTTTAGATAAGAATAAATTGTGAAAGTGGTGTGTGTTTTGAATGAACCGTGGCTGCATAACGGAAAGTTGTCGAACGTGTACGTCCTGTTTGGGACAGAAAAATATTTGCTAGAGACGTGGGAGCGGGCCATCATCAAAGCGGCAAACCCATCTGGTGACCACTTTGATGTCATGCAGCTCGACTTGCACGAGACGTCACTCGACACGGCGCTCGATGAGGCGGAGACGGTACCGTTCTTTAGCGAGTATCGGACCGTCATCGTCAAACAAGCGCAGTTCTTGACGGGGGCAAAAGAGAAGCAAAAGCAAAACGTCGAGCGATTGACCGAATACGCGTTACAACCAGCGCCTTATTCCGTACTCGTCTTTATTATCGAAGCGGAGAAGCTCGACGAACGGAAAAAAGTCGTCAAGCGCTTAAAAGAGCGGGCCATCGTGCTCGAAGCGAAAAAACCGAGCCAGTCGGAGCTGATGCGCTACGTCGGCGACGAGCTGAACCGGCGCGGCCAAAAAATGGAGCGGGCGACCGTCGAACGGCTGTTGTTCCTCTGTCAGGATGATTGGGGCAAACTCGTCCGCGAGCTCGAGAAGTTGCAACTGTACGCGAGTGAAGGGGCAGAGATTCCGATTGATATCGTCAACGATCTCGTCCCGCGGACACTCGAAGACAACGTGTTCCAACTGTCCGAATTCTTAGTGGCCCGTCGTGCGGATGCGGCGCTTCGGCTCGTCCGTGATTTAGAGAAGCAAGGTCAAGAGCTGATCGGTTTGTTAGCACTCCTCGCGCGACAGTACCGGAATATGTATCTCGCGAAACAGCTGACGGAGAAGGGGTATGGCGAGAAGCAAATCGCCTCGAAAATCGGGGCGCATCCGTATACGGTGAAACTGGCCTCGCAAGCGAGCCGGAATTTCTCCGAGGCTCAGCTCGGACGGGCACTGACATTGATTGCCGACGCGGATGAGGCAATGAAGACGGGACGGGGTGACAAGCAGATCGTGTTTGATACGCTCGTCTGCCAATTGACATTACTGTGAGGTGAGGACATGGGGTTACAGGAAGTAGGGTTAGAAGCGGTGATTCCGCTTCGGCATGAAGTGTTGCGGCCCGGTTTGCCGGTGGAGACGTGTTATTTTGAAGGGGATGACGCGGAGACGACGCGTCACTTCGCCTGGGTCGAAGATGGACGTGTCGTGTCCATCGCGACCGTGATGGAAGTGGGGCGTGACTTCGATGGTCAGACGGTGCCGTACCAACTCAGAGGGATGGCGACTGACCCGACATCTACTGGTCAAGGGATTGGCTCGTCGTTTTTACAGGCGTTGCATGAAGCGGTCAATGAGTCGTGGTGGTGCAACGCCCGAGAAGTGGCAGTCCGTTTTTATGAGCGGAACGGGCTAGTCGTCGTGGGCGAACCGTTCGAGATTCCTGAAATCGGGACCCATTACGTCATGCGAACCCAAAAAACAGCCGGCTCCTAATGGAGGCGGCTGTTTCGTTTTAGTCTCTAATTAGAGAGCTGCGATGCGAGCTGCAAGACGTGATTTGTCACGGCCAGCTTTGTTTTGGTGGATAAGACCTTTTGCTGCAGCTTTGTCGATTTTCTTCGTAGCGAGGACGAAAGCTTCTTGAGCAGCTTCTTTGTTTCCTTCGAGTACGAGAGCGTCAACACGTTTCACTGCTGTACGCATTGCTGCTTTCTCTTGCGAGTTCGCGACGCGACGCTTTTCAGAAGTTTTTGCACGTTTGATTGCTGATTTGATGTTTGCCATTGTTTTGTCACCCCCTGAAACAAGAAAGTGTATGTTCTTATTACTTCAAGTAATCATTCAACAGAACAAGCACAATTGTAGCAAACGCTTATTCGAAAAGCAACCACTTGATGATTATTCTGAAAACTATATGTGGTATTGTTGAAGTAGGTCGTACACATTAACTTAGGATTTTGATATAATGACACGGTATGCATGAGAAGGATAGGTGAACCCATATATGAACAAACAAGAATTAGAGAATCGTCAGAAGAAGATTCGGAACTTTTCCATCATCGCTCACATCGATCATGGGAAGTCGACGCTCGCTGACCGGATTCTCGAGAGAACTGGTGCGCTCACGGCGCGTGAAATGAAAGAACAGACGCTCGATGCGATGGATCTCGAACGGGAACGTGGGATTACAATCAAGTTGAACGCCGTTAAATTGAACTATACCGCAAAAGACGGAGAAGAGTACATCCTTCACTTGATCGATACACCGGGACACGTCGACTTCACGTATGAAGTGTCACGTTCACTCGCAGCATGTGAAGGGGCTGTCCTCGTCGTCGATGCGGCGCAAGGCATCGAGGCCCAGACGCTCGCGAACGTTTATCTCGCGCTTGATAACGACCTTGAAATCATCCCGGTCATCAACAAGATCGACTTGCCGTCTGCGGACGTCGAACGCGTCCGTCAAGAGATTGAGGACGTCATCGGTTTGGATGCGAGTGATGCCGTACCGGCTTCGGCCAAAGCGGGAATCGGGATTGAAGAGATTCTCGAACAGATCGTCGAACTCGTCCCAGCACCGACGGGAGATCCGTCAGCGCCACTTCAGGCGTTGATTTTCGACTCGTATTATGACGCTTATCGCGGCGTCGTCGCTTCGATTCGAATCGTTAACGGTTCGGTCAAAGTCGGAGACAAGGTACAAATGATGTCGACGGGCAAATCGTTTGAAGTCACGGACCTCGGCGTCTCGACACCGAAACCGTTATCGGTGAAAGAATTGAATGTCGGCGACGTTGGGACGCTCTCGGCGTCGATTAAAACGGTCGGCGACGTTCGTGTCGGTGATACGATCACACTCGCCAAAAACCCTTCGACGGAACAACTCCCGGGTTACCGGAAGATGAACCCGATGGTATACTGCGGTCTCTATCCGATTGACGCGGCGAAGTACAACGATTTGCGTGAAGCACTTGAACGGCTTCAGTTGTCGGACGCGGCGCTCGAGTTCGAGCCGGAGACGTCACAGGCACTCGGATTCGGATTCCGGAGCGGATTCCTCGGCATGCTCCACATGGAAATCATTCAAGAGCGAATCGAGCGTGAATTCGGCATTGATTTGATTACGACGGCACCGTCGGTTATCTATCACGTCACGACGACAGCAGGGGACGTCATCCACGTCGACAACCCGTCGAAGATGCCAGAACAGCAAAAAGTTGAATTGATTGAAGAGCCATACGTCAAAGCGGCCATCATGACACCGAACGATTATGTCGGTGCCATCATGGAGCTCTGTCAGAAGAAACGCGGTAGCTTCATCGATATGCAGTATATCGACACGACCCGCGTCAAAATCACGTACGACATCCCGCTCAGTGAGATCGTCTACGACTTCTTCGACCAGTTGAAGTCGAGCACGAAAGGCTATGCGTCGCTCGATTACGACTTGATCGGCTATCGTCCGTCGCGACTCGTCAAGATGGATATCCTCCTCAACAACGAGCTCGTCGATGCCTTGAGCTTCATCGTGCACCGTGATTTCGCCTACGAACGTGGGAAGGTCATCGTCGAGAAGCTGAAAGCACTCATCCCGCGGATGCAGTTCGAAGTGCCGATTCAAGCAGCAGTCGGAACGAAGATTGTGGCCCGCTCGACAATCAAGGCACTCCGTAAGAACGTTCTCGCCAAATGTTACGGTGGTGACATCTCGCGGAAACGTAAATTGCTCGAGAAGCAAAAAGAAGGTAAAAAGCGCATGAAGATGGTTGGTTCCGTCGAAGTGCCACAAGAAGCATTCATGTCCGTCTTGTCGATGGACGAAGAATAATCGTTCGCCCTTATCTCCGGATAAGGGCGATTTTTGTCATTTGGCAGGATTCGGCACGTCAGGCACGGAATAGTACGTACTTACAGAGAAATAGAGGAGGAGTGGCGGTGATCTATAATTTTTCAGCCGGGCCGGGCGTCTTGCCGGAACCGGTCTTACGTGAAGTGCAAGCCGAGTTTCTTTCCTATAAACAAGGGGTGTCCATCGTCGAGATGAGTCACCGTTCCGACACGTTCGCCACAATCGTCGAGCAGCTCGAGGCGAGACTGCGGCGATTGATGCAGATTCCTGACGACTATGCCGTCCTGTTTCTACAAGGCGGTGCCAACCTACAATTCTCGATGGTGCCGATGAACCTGCGCGAGTCGGGGCGCTTCGCCTATCTCGACAGCGGGATTTGGTCGAAAAAAGCGATTGCTGATGCGAAACACTACGGTGACGTCGTCGTCGCCGGCAGTTCGGCAGCGGTCAAGTATCGAGACCTTCCCGCATGGCCAGAGACGATTTCAGACGTCGACTATCTTCATGTGACGTTGAACAACACGATTGAAGGGACGCGCTATACGAAACTGCCGGACACGGACGTCCCGATCGTCGCCGACGTCTCGTCGAACATCTTGGCGGAAACGATTGACGTCAAGCGCTATGGGCTATTATATGCCGGTGCCCAAAAAAATATCGGGCCGGCCGGATTGACGCTCGTCATCATCCGTCGCGATTTGATTGTCGACCGTGACTTGCCGTCATACCTCGCGTACAGCAAGCACGTCGATACGCTGCTCAACACTCCATCGACGTTCAGTCTATACGTCGCCGAGCGCGTGCTCGCCTGGGTCGAGGGAGAAGGCGGGGTCGAGGCGATGGAACGTCGCAACGTCGAGAAGAGTGGTCTATTTTACGACGCCTTGGATGCATCGCCAATGTTTCATGCCGTCGTCTTGGGCAAGCAGCGGTCGCTGACGAACATCCCGTTCACGACCGGGGATGCCGAGACGGACCGGGCGTTTCAACGATTCGCCGAGGCACGCGGATTAATCGAGCTCGGGGGTCACCGTTCGGTCGGCGGCCTGCGAGCCAGTCTATACAACGCGATGCCGCTCGAAGGCGTGAAGCGTCTCATCGATGTGATGCATGAGTTTGAACAGGAGGGACAAGATGTTTCATATAAAAACGTATAATCAAATCGCAGAAGACGGGTTACGGCGTTTCGAGCCGAGCGAGTATGCCGTAAATGACGCCGAACAAGCGGACGCCTGGGTCATTCGGAGCCATGACGTCCATCAGGCGGACATCCCGCCTTACTTGCTCGCCATCGCCCGGGCCGGTGCCGGCGTGAACAACATCCCGCTCGACCGGCTCGCCCGTCAAGGGGTCGTCGTGTTCCATACGCCGGGCGCGAATGCGAACGCGGTCAAAGAACTCGTGCTCGCCAGCATGCTGTTATCGGTCCGTCCGATTTTGGAAGGGGCGAACTGGGTCAACGATCACACGTTTGCCGATCAGACATCGCTCGAAGAAGCGATGGAACAACAGAAACGGCGTTTCGTCGGTTCCGAACTGCGAGGCAAGCGCGTCGGCATCGTCGGTCTCGGTGCAATCGGGGCGTCGCTCGCGAACGATTTGCTCCATCTCGGCATCGACGTCATCGGGTACGACCCGCACTTATCGGTCGACGGGGCCTGGAATATCTCACAACAAGTGAAACGGGCGAAGCAGTTGAGCGAGTTGCTCGCCGACGTCGACATCCTGACGATTCATATGCCGCTTACGGATGACACGCGCCACATGATTGATGCGACATGGTTCAAGCAGATGAAACCGGGCGCCACCGTTTTGAATTTCGCGCGGGGTGAACTCGTGAATGACGCCGATTTGTTAGAAGCGCTCGATGACAACGTGGCGACATACATCACCGACTTCCCGAAACAAGTGCTGCTCGGACATCCGCAAGTCGTCGCGTTCCCGCACCTCGGCGCCTCGACCCACGAGTCTGAGGTGAACTGTGCAATCCAAGCCGTCGATACGCTCAAACTGTATCTCGAGACCGGTAGTATCCGAAACTCGGCCAATTTCCCGAACACGGAACTCCCTTACGTCGGCAAGCGGCGTTTGGCCGTGCTCCATTTGAACGTCCCGAACATGGTCGGTCAAATCGCCAGCCGGCTCGCCGAGAACGGAATCAATATAGATAACATGGTCAACCGGAGCCGCAACGACGTGGCCTATACGTTGATCGACATCGACAACCATAAACATGAGACGCTATCTGTGCACGCCCTGTACGACATCGAGGGCGTCATGCGCGTCCGCGAATTTTAAGGAGGAATAATTATGGTCGTATTCAAACCGTTTGCCCCATACATGCCAACCCATCCCGAGAACGTCGCAGCCGACCCGTACGATATCGTCAGCGTCGAACAAGCACGTGAAGACGTCAAACTGCGTCCCGACTCGTTCCTTGCGGTCGATAAACCAGAAGTGTTCACGGCGGACATGCCGCTCGAGGCGTGGGGACAACGAGCCCGTCATGAGCTCGAACGGCTTTACGAGAGCGAGTTGACCGAACGGACCCACGGATTTTATGTTTACCGGCTCACCGATCAAGGGCGTGTCCAGACAGGGCTCGTCGCCACATTCTCGGTGACCGATTATGAGGCCGGTCGCATCAAGATTCATGAGCACACCCGTGCCGCGAAAGAACGCGAACGCGTCGAGCACGTATCGGCGACGAAAGCGCACACTGGCCCGATTTTGATGAGCCACGCGCCGGACGAAGGGTTGCGTCGCATCTTGGACGATGCGACGACAGGAGAGGCGTTGTTCGCCTTCACGGACAGTGAAGGTGTCATCCATGAAGGCTATGCCGTGCCATCCAAGCATCAAGCACGCATCATCATGCTCGGGGCCAGCATTCCGGCCATCTATATCGCCGATGGGCATCACCGGGCCAAAGCCGCAGCCGTCGTCGCACGGAGCCCGATTCATGAAGGGGAATCGAAACAAGAGCGGGACCACTTCCTCGGCGTCTTGTTCCCGAGCGATGAGCTGACGATTTTGCCATATCACCGGATTTTGAATCAAGTGGACACAGAAGAAGTGATGGTGCTGCTCGAAAGTCTGGATTTATCGTATGACCTCGAGTCGGTCCCTGCCTTGTATGTCCCGAACGAGCGGGGCACGTTCGGTTTGTCTTACCGGGGCGAGCATTTCATGCTCAAAAAATTGCAGACGACGACGTCGCTCGACGTCGCGACGCTGCAACGGGATGTGCTCGAACCGTATTTTCACGTCACGGACGTTCGCACCGATCACCGAATCGATTTCATCGGCGGCAAGGACGCACCGAAACGTCTCGCCGACTTGGCTAAACGTGATGACGTCGTCGTATTGACGTGTCATGCCACGGCGATGGAAGAGCTGATGCGCGTCGCCGACGAGAACGGTCAAATGCCGCCAAAATCGACGTGGTTCGAACCGAAACTGAAGAGCGGTCTGTTCATTCATCGGTTCGATTGAACGTGCAGAGTGGCGTCCCGGCGTGAAAAGCGTTATAAATGGAAGAGAAGAAAGGGGTGGCCGCCATGGCTAAAGCCGTATATCTTCACATTCCATTTTGTGAACATATTTGTTATTACTGTGATTTCAACAAGGTGTTCTTAAAGAACCAACCGGTTGATGACTATTTAGATGCACTTGAACGGGAAATCATCCTCTCGCTCGAACAATATCCGACCGATACGATCGAGACGATCTTTATCGGCGGTGGGACACCGACGGCGCTCAATGAGGCGCAGATGAAACGACTCATGGATATGGTCGCGCGTCATCTGCTCCCGCTCGCGTCTCCGAATTTGGAGTATTCGGTCGAGGCGAACCCGAACTTCGTCAGTGCGGAGAAACTCGACACGATGAAGCAAGGAGGGGTCAACCGCGTCAGTTTCGGCGTCCAAACGTTCGACGACGGCGGACTCGAGCGCATCGGACGGACGCATCGGGCCGATGACGTGTTTGCGACCGTGACGGAAGCTGCGAAGCGATTCGATAACATCTCGATTGACTTGATGTTCGGTTTGCCGGAACAGACGCTCGAGCAGATTGAGCGCGACCTCGACTTGGCGTTCGAGCTCCCGATTCAACACGTGTCTTCCTATTCGTTGATTCTCGAGCCGCACACCGTGTTCGCGATTCAAGAGCGAAAAGGGAAGCTGCGCCTTCCGGGCGAGGACATTGAAGTCGCGATGTATTTGAAAGTGATGGAGACGCTCGAACGGCGTGGATTGAAACAATATGAGATTTCAAACTATAGCCTCGAAGGGCGGGAGAGCCGTCATAACCAAGTGTACTGGCGCAATGAAGAGTATTACGGCTTCGGCGCCGGCGCGCATAGTTATTTGAACGGGGAACGTCGGGCGAACATCGCCCCGATTCCGCACTATATCAAAGCGGAAGGGTTACCGGTCCGCAATACGACGACGCTCGAGATATTCGAGAAGATGGAAGAAGAACTGTTCCTCGGACTCCGGATGCGCCAAGGCGTGTCGTTTGCGACGTTCGAGTCGAAGTACGGTGTATCGATGCGTTCGGTGTTCGGGCACGTCTTGACGGAGCTCGAGGCGAAGCGGTTGATTGAGACGACGGACACACACGTCCGCTTGACCGAGTCGGGACTCCCGCTCGCCAATGAGGCGTTCGCGGCCTTCATCGGTGAAGCGCGTGTGAATGACGCTCACGATCAACCTTCATTATCATAAAAATAGGGCGGACCCGACTTGGGTCCGCCCTTGATTGTTTATAAGACTAGGTCTCGATAAATCGGCATGAGCCGGCTGAACGTATCCTCGACGAGCGCCAGGAAGGCGGCTTCGTTTTGAAGGATCGACGCATCGGCCGGAAGTTGGCGGCCGATTAAGAAGTCAGCTTTCTTCACGGTCGCGAAGCGTTCCGTCATCGTCTCAATCGATTCGGTTGACATATCCTCGATTAAAAACGCGTCTTTCTTCATATGGTCCCCGGCGATATGGAAGTCAGGGAAATCCGATTTGAAGTCGAGTGCCATAAGCCGGCGGCCGATTGCTTCCTTGTTCGGCATCTCATAGATGAAGGCGAGCCAGACGAAGACGCGGTCGTCGAATAAGCCGACCTGGAAATGGGGATGTTTCTTATAGCCGCGTTTGTCATGGCAGATCGCCATCCACGTGTCCTTCGGCGGATTGACCGTCCGGCGGGCATGCTTGGCGACATGTAAATAGAGCGGGATGCCGACGTCGGCTTCGAGCTGAGGCCCGACCTCGTCATAAATCCGGTGGAACAGCGGTTGAATCTCTGAGCGGATCCCGGCCATCCGGGCGTCGAGTCCGTCTTGCGTGAATACGTCGAATTGTTGTGTTGTAAACATCTAATCACCTCATTTCGTATCATACCGAATGTTGACGAAACATGCATATCCGAACGCTTGAACGGACTGGAAAAAATGAGCCAAATGAATTGACAAATAAGGAGAACATGATAATATTTGAAGTGTGATTAGCACTCAGTAAATATGAGTGCTAATAAAGCGAGGCCAATCCTTCAGAGAGGAGTGATGTTGTGCTGACAGAGAGACAATTGCTCATTTTACGAGCGATCATCGATGATTATATTCAGACGGCTCAACCGGTCGGGTCGCGGACGTTATCGAAGCGGGATGACTTATCATTCAGTTCGGCGACGATCCGTAACGACATGGCCGATTTAGAAGACATGGGTTTGATTGAAAAGCCGCATACGTCGGCCGGACGAATCCCGTCCGAAATCGGCTATCGGTATTATGTCGACCATCTCGTCGAGACGAAAATCATCGACGAGCGCGAGACGTATCGTCTCGGTGAACGACTGCGCGCTTCGGCCCAAGAGTCGGAAGTGCTCATCCGTCAAGCCGCTGACCTGCTCTCTGATTTGACCAACTATACGACGGTGGCACTCGGTCCGAACAGCCAGATGAATCGCCTGGCCCGAATCGACTTGATGCCGCTCGACGAACGGCGCGGCGTCGTCTTGATCGTGACCGATCAAGGCCACGTCGAACATCGGACGGTCGTATTCGACTCTCCGATGGCGCCTGACTTGGTCGAACAGACGATTCGTTTCTTGAACGATCGTCTCAAAGGGACTCCACTCGGTCAGCTAAAGTTCCGAATCGGGGAAGAAGTGGCCAAACTTCGACTCGCGCACCAGGAACAATTTGAGTTCATGATGCAACTCATTCAATCGACCGTCGAAGTCCAACATCCTGCTTCGCTATATCTAGGGGGGAAGAAGAACATCTTCAACCAACCTGAGTTTCAGACGCTCGACACGTTGCGTCCGTTCCTCGAATGGATCGATGAACAGGAACGGTTGACCGACTGGCTCGAATCGTTGCCAAACCGCGAGATTTATGTGAGCATTGGTAGCGAGAATGGCATCGTCGCGCTTCAAAATTGTAGCGTCATCACGTCCGACTATACGCTCGACGGGAAGACGTTCGGGACAATCGCCATGATTGGACCGACCCGGATGGACTATCGACACGGTGTCCAAATGATGGGACAAATCATTGAGGCGTTAAGGCGAACGAAATTAGAAGAGTGATGGAAAGGAGCCTCATTATGACAACTGACAAACAAAACGGGCCTGAACCAGAAGAAGTGCTCGAAGAAAAAGATTTTGATCCGAAACAGACAGAGGCTGTCGAAGCAGAAGAGGTTTCAAATGTTGAGTTTGTGGAAGAAACTTCTGAAGGGACGGATTTACAAAAAGAAATCGATGCACTCAAAGCGAGCGAGCTCCGCATCCGTGCGGACTTTGATAACTTCCGTCGTCGGACGAACGAAGAGAACGCGAAACGCGTGAAGTTCGCGTCACAGACGGTCGTCGAGAAGTTGATTCCGCTCATCGATAACTTCGAGCGCGCGCTCCAAGTCGAGGCGACTTCGGACGACGCCAAGCAGATTCAAGCGGGCGTCGACATGATTCACCGCCAGTTACTCGACGTCTTGAACGGTGAGAACGTCGAAGTGATTGAAGCGGTTGGCCAACCGTTCGACCCGAACTATCATCAAGCGGTCATGCAAGAGCCGAGCGATGAGTTCGAATCGGGCATCGTGACGATGGAGCTTCAAAAAGGGTACACGATGCACGGACGCGTCATTCGTCCGAGCATGGTAAAAGTCTCAGAATAACATTACTTAATTAGATGGAGGAATAGACAATGGGTAAAATTATCGGAATTGACTTAGGTACAACGAACTCATGTGTGGCAGTTATGGAAGGTGGAGAAGCAGTCGTCATCTCGAACGCAGAAGGGAACCGTACGACACCATCTGTCGTCGCATTCAAAGGCGAAGAGCGTCAAGTCGGAGAAGTAGCGAAACGTCAAGCGATCACGAACCCGAACACGATTCAATCGATTAAGCGTCACATGGGAACGTCGCATACGGTCGAAGTTGACGGCAAGAAATTCACGCCGCAAGAAATCTCGGCAATCATTTTGCAGAAATTGAAAAAAGATGCAGAAGACTACCTCGGTGAAACGGTGACGGAAGCAGTCATCACTGTTCCTGCCTACTTCAACGATGCGGAGCGTCAAGCGACGAAAGATGCAGGGAAAATCGCTGGTCTCGACGTCAAACGAATCATCAACGAGCCGACGGCAGCTGCACTCGCTTACGGTCTCGATAAAGGTGAAGACCACACGATCTTGATTTATGACCTCGGTGGCGGTACGTTCGACGTCTCGATTCTCGAACTTGGCGACGGCGTCTTCGAAGTTGTCGCAACAGCAGGGGACAACCGTCTCGGTGGTGACGACTTTGACCAAAAAGTCATCGACTATCTCGTGGCAGAATTCAAAAAAGAGAACGGCATCGACCTCGCTCAAGACAAGATGGCGCTTCAACGTTTGAAAGATGCAGCCGAGAAAGCGAAGAAAGACCTTTCTGGTGTGACGAGCGCGCACATCAGCCTTCCGTTCATCACGGCCGGAGCAGCTGGTCCGCTTCACCTTGAAACGACACTCACACGTGCGAAATTCGAAGAGTTGACAGCCGACCTCGTCGAGCGCACGATGGAGCCGACACGCCGCGCGTTGAAAGACTCAGGTCTTACACCGTCTGACCTCGACAAGATCATCCTCGTCGGTGGTTCGACACGTATCCCAGCGGTTCAAAAAGCGATTCACGACTTCACGAAGAAAGAGCCGTTCAAAGGCGTGAACCCGGATGAAGTCGTCGCCCTCGGTGCCGCAATCCAAGGTGGCGTCCTTGCCGGTGACGTCAAAGACGTCGTCCTTCTCGACGTGACTCCGCTCTCGCTCGGTATCGAGACGATGGGTGGCGTGATGACGAAGTTGATCGATCGCAACACGACGATCCCGACTTCGAAATCACAAGTCTTCTCGACGGCGGCTGACAGCCAGCCAGCGGTAGACATCCACGTCCTCCAAGGGGAACGTCCGATGGCACCAGACAACAAGACACTCGGTCGCTTCCAGTTGACGGACATTCCGCCGGCACCACGTGGCGTGCCACAAATCGAAGTCAAATTCGACATCGATGCGAACGGAATCGTTCACGTATCGGCGAAAGACCTCGGTACGAACAAAGAACAGTCCATCACGATTCAATCGTCTTCAGGGATCGACGAGGCTGAAATCGAGCGTATGGTAAAAGAAGCGGAAGCGAACGCGGAAGCTGACAAACAACGTAAAGAAGAAGCTGAACTCCGCAACGAGACAGACCAACTCGTCTTCGCAACGGACAAGGCGATCAAAGACCTCGGCGACAAAGTCGACGCTACGGACAAAGAGCGCGCTGAAGCTGCGAAAGAAAAAGCGAAAACGGCACTCGAAGGCACAGACCTCGAAGCCCTCCGTACGGCGAAAGACGAATTGTCGAACGTCGTGCAAGAGTTGACGCAAAAAGTATATGCGAACATGGCTGAACAGCAAGGTGCTGAAGGTGCAGAGACGCAGACGGAAGCGAAAGACGACAACGTCGTTGACGCTGAGTTTGAAGATCTCGACGATCGCAAATAAGGCAACCGATAGAGAGGAGAGCGCCAAAGCAGGTTTCTGCTTTGGCTCTTTCCATGTTAAGGTAGATTCGGTAGAATTTTAGTTTAGACAGTGTAGAGGAGAGAGTAACGTGGCGAAACGAGATTATTATGAAGTGCTTGGCCTAGATAAATCGGCCTCGGCACAAGACATCAAACGTGCTTATCGCAAGCTGGCACGCCAGTATCACCCTGACATCAACCAAGAGCCGGATGCGGCCGACAAGTTCAAAGAGCTCGGTGAAGCATACGAAGTATTGTCAGACGAACAGAAACGGGCCCAATACGACCGTTTCGGTTTTGAAGGGGCCAGCCAATTCGGCGGCGGTGGCGACTTCCAAGGCGGCTTCGGTGACATCTTCGACATGTTCTTCGGTGGCGGTGGGGGACGTCGTCAAGACCCGAACGCTCCACGACGCGGGGAAGACTATCAATACGTCGTCGACCTCGATTTCATGGAGAGTGTGACCGGCAAGGCGGAAATCATCGATCTTGAGATTGAAGTCGAATGCGACACGTGCATGGGCAGCGGCGCCAAACCGGGAACAAAACCGGATACGTGCAGCCGTTGTGGCGGCAGCGGTGTCGAGACGGTCGAACAGAACACGATTCTCGGCCGGATGGTCAATCAACGGACGTGTAGCCAATGTCACGGAAGCGGGAAGACGATTAAAGAAAAATGTGAGACGTGTCACGGCTCTGGCCATGTGAAGAAACAGAAGCAAGTCGAAGTCAAGATTCCAGCTGGAATCGACAACGGCCAACAAATCCGTCTATCAGGCAAAGGCGGTCCTGGCTTTAACGGCGGCCCAGCCGGCGACCTGTATATTGTCGTTCGCGTCCGGGCGCATGAAATCTTTGAACGGGTCGACCAACATATCACGATGGAGATGCCGGTCACGTTCGCCCAGGCCGCACTCGGCGCGGAACTCGAAGTTCCGACCGTCCACGGCAAAGTGAGTTTGAAAGTTCCAGCCGGCACGCAGACCGGTTCGCGATTCCGGTTGCGCGGCAAAGGGATGCCGAGCGTCCGCGGCGGCGGCAATGGCGACCAGTACGTCAATATCGTCATCATGACGCCGACGAATATGACCGACCGTCAAAAAGAATTGCTCCGTGAATTCGAAGAGATTAGCGGAGAAGCAGGCGTCGAAGAACAACACGGCCTGTTCCAAAAGATGAAGAAGTTTTTTAGCCAGTAAAAGGAGCGTGTTCAAACAATGAAATGGTCTGAAATTTGTGTCCACACGACACAGCAGGCAGTCGAAGCCGTATCGAATTTACTACATGAAGTGGGGGCACAAGGGGTCGTCATCGAGGACGTCGAAGATTACGACCAGATGATGGCCGAAGACCATTTCGGCGAGATTTGGGACGTGTCGGGCCGTGAATCGTATCCGACGTCCGGTGTTTATGTGAAAGCATACGTACCGGCCTCAGGTGATTTTCAAGACACGCTCGCTGCGTTCAAAAAAGAAGTGGATGGCTTGCGTCATGTGCTCGATATCGGCACCGGTGACGTGACGGTCGTCGAGATGGACGAAGAGGACTGGGCCCATTCGTGGAAGCAGTACTACAAGCCCGTCAAAATCTCACAACATTTGACGATCGTTCCGCTTTGGGAAGATTATGAGCCACAACCGGAAGAGAACGTCATCTTACTCGATCCGGGTATGGCGTTCGGGACGGGGACGCATCCGACGACGATGCTCTGCATTCAGGCGATCGAGAACTATATCCGACCGGGTGACCGATTGATTGATGTCGGCACGGGTTCAGGTGTCCTCGCCATCGCTGCTGCGAAGCTTGGGGCCGAACGAGTCGAGGCACTCGATTTGGATGCGGTCGCCGTCGAATCGGCGCGTCAAAACGTCGAGACGAACGGTGTCGGCAACGTCATCGACGTGAAGACGGGTGACTTGTTGAAAGGGATGACGGGGGAGTATGACCTCGTCGTCGCCAATATTTTGGCCGACGTCATCATGCTGTTCATCGATGATGCATATGCGCGCGTCAAACCGGGCGGCTACTTCATCACGTCGGGTATTATAGGACAGAAGCGGGCCGAGGTGACAGAGGCGCTCAAGGCGTCCGGATTCGCGATTGAAGAGACACGGGTCATGGAAGACTGGGTCGCCATCATCGCGAAGAAAGGATGAGCCATGCAACGATACTTTTTACCGCGTGAGTCATTTGTTAATGACACGGCCACCTTACCGGCCGACGTCGTCCATCATATCGGGACAGTGCTCCGGGAGACGCCCGGTTATCGCATGGTGCTTTTAGACGGTACCGGCCTCGAATATGAGGCTGAGGTCGTGACGCTCGAGAAGAAGACGGGCACGGCCCGGGTGCTCGAACGCCGTCAAGCGACGACCGAACTTCCCGTCGACGTGACGCTCGCCTATGCGCTTCCGAAAGGCGATAAAGTCGAACTCGTCGCCCAAAAAGGGACTGAGCTCGGCATGCATCACTTCTGGGTGTTCGAATCGAAGCGCTCGGTCGCCAAATGGGACGCCAAAAAGGCACCGAAAAAAGTCGAACGGCTCCAGAAAATCATGCAGGAAGCGGCCGAACAGTCGTACCGCGCCGTCGTTCCGATGTGCCAACACATCACACCACGGGAACTGACGGACCGCATCGATTCGTTCGATGCCGTCGTCATCGCCTATGAAGAACAAGCGAAGCAAGGGGAGCAAGCAGCGTTTGCGACGGTGTTGAAAGCACTTCGACCTGGGGCGAAGCTCCTGCTCATCGTCGGGCCGGAAGGCGGCTTTGACGAAAGTGAAGTGAATGAGTGGACGGAACGCGGGGCACAGGCCTGTGCTTTCGGACCACGCATCTTGCGTTCGGAGACGGCGCCGCTCTATGCGCTCGCCGCTGTCTCTTATGCGCTCGAATTGAATTAACACATCAAACGGCTCTCGCGGATGCGGGAGCCGTTTTTGTACCTAGAAAAAACAGGCTCGCGATTTGGGCGCGAGCCTGTCGAATTATTATTTGACGAGTGTGATCGTCTTCGTCGTCACGTTGCCGGCGAGGTCGGTCGCCTCGAACGTGAACGTGTTCTCACCTGACGTCACAGGAAGCGTGACCGTCTGTGTTTTCGCGAATGAACGCATCTCATACGGTTCTTTCAGCGCTTGGCTGAATTTCAAGTCGCCGTTGACGAGAAGTTTCACTTCGTCGAAGTTGTCTTTCACCGTTACAGAGACGTTGACCGTCGATTGTTTTTTACCGATTTTTTTCGGTAGTTTTCCAAGTTCGATGCTGGCTGGTGTCGTATCCACAAAAATCGCACGTTGGAAGTTGGTCACGTTTCCAGCCGCATCCTCGGCGACGAACCGTAACTTATGGACACCGTCCGCGAACGTCCGCGTCGTGTCGAAGATGTGTTCTTTCTTCGCATCGTCCCATGTGAGCGGAACGTCAACACCGTCGACTTGGAACGACTGGATCGCAGATGCGTCTTGAATCGTTCCAGCGACCGGGACAACCGATGTCGCGTATGGCGTCAAAGCGAGCGGGGCGTTCACGAACACTCCAGGCTTATCCGCGTCTGTCGAGTAAGCGACCGTCTTCGTTGTGCTGTTGCCAGCGTGATCGACGACGCGAACGCTGACTTGATCGGCGTCACTGACGCCTGTGAACGTATAGGCCTTGCCATCAGCTTGCTTGGCGACGGATTTTCCGTTCAAGAAATATTCGACCGAATGGATGCCTGAGAACTCATCTTTCGCTTGGACCGCCAAGCTCTCCCCTTGCCATTTCGTCGTGAACGTCGGGTCCGTGTAATCGACTTTGACTGGGAAGCGAAGCGTCTGGGCTTGTTTTTTCATGTAATCGATGCTTCCTTCGATTTCATAGAAGTATTTGCCGGCCGGGGCTGGTTTGCCATTCAACTGACCATCCCATGTGTAAGCGGCCGAGTAGTAATAAGGTGTGTTGGCACCGCCGTCAAAGTAGTTCTTGCGAAGTTCTTCGTCTTGGAACAACGTCCGGACGACATTGCCGGCCTCGTCGACGATGCGATACTTGACGTCCTTGGCGTTACGGAGCAACGAGAACACCGGTACAGCGACATCTTTTGAGCCATCTTTGTCTGGTGAGAAGGCGATTGCGTCGGCAGAGACCGATTCGTCAAGGTTCGAACCGAGATAGTTCCCTGTTTGATCGACCATACCTGATACTTCGTAGAACGAGCCGTCTTCATAGATGGAGGCATCGAAGATTGGCGCCTTGCCCCAGTCTCCTTCGAAACCGACGAACGGTACGACGAGTGACGGGTTGCCCTCAGGACCGTTGACGTCCGTCAAGCGGACGAATCCATCAACGAAGTAACCGTTCTCGAAGACGTCTTTCGCCGGTACGAGGCCGTCGAGCGTTTTCGGATTGAGCACTTTCGCTTTCGAGACGTCAAGTGCGACTTTGAGTTCTACTTTCGCGTTCGGTTTTACTTTGACCGTACTGACTTTCTTCCCGTTGACGGTCACTTTTGCATTCTCGAGCGCTTGGGCTTCCATCGCGTTCTGAACGAGTCCAGACGTCTGCTCGATAGCGAGATCGGTCTGGAGTGACGAAGACACGTTATACGACACAGCCTTGTCCGACAAGTTCTCGACGACAAGCGTGAACGTCGCCTTGCTGCGGTTCAATTCCTTGAGCGCGACTTTCGCTTCTTTCGTCTTCTTCTCGTACGCGATTGCCGGTGTCGAGACGGCAGCATGCAATTGCATGAGACCAGCTCCACCACGACGCGGCGTGTAAGGGAGGTTTTGTTGTAACTGTTTGTTGAGCGGTCCGATATCCGTGACAGCTTTCGATGTGTTGATGAGCAAGTTCTTCGCCATCGTGACGCGTGCTGTTCCTGTCAAATTGAAGTCGCGGTCGACGCGTTCGAGGACGAGGGCAGCTCCGCCGGCCACGTGTGGGGCAGCCATCGATGTACCACTCATCAAGCCGTACTGGTTATCGTTCAACGTCGAGAAGATCTGTCCGCCCGGTGCTGAAATTTCTGGCTTGAAGTCGAGGTTTGGCGTCATGCCCCACGACGTGAAGTTCGAGAGCTGACCGGCCGCGCCGTTCGTGACACTGAGGCGATCGCCGGCAAAGCCGATTGTCATCTGTTCACCAGCGAGGAGACGTTGTTGCAACGTGTTCCCGTCTTTGATGCTAAGCGAGGCCATCGGGATTTTCGGGTTGGCCAATGCCATGCTCACATAATCGCCGTGACCGACAGCTCCACGGACAATGACGCCAGCTGCGCCGTTCGCTTCGGCTGTCTGTTGAATGTTTGAATAGAAGTAACTGCCGTCGCGAACCGCGAGGACGATTTTTCCTTTAACGTCTTTTCCGACGTATTGGCTCGGTTGGCCGTCGCCGACGTAAACGAGGTCGTAATTGCCTTGCGTGAAGGCAGGACCGTCTTGTTTTTTCCAACCGATTTTGTCAGTGGCGTCACCCGACTTGACTGAGAACGCGTCCAATTGAATTTGATCGTTCTCGAGCGAAGCGACGGATGTCGACGCCGAGCTGACACTCGGGGCACCGACGACGCCCGTGTCCGGATTATCGGCGTACGGAAGGTCGTAACCGTTGCCGAAGTAAGCCGAGTTTCCAGCCGAAATCGACATGAAGACACCGTTATCGACGGCACGTTGGACGGCTTGTTGTTCCGGTGAGTCGGCATCGACGAATCCGGCCGTTGAGCCGAGACTCATGTTGATGACGTCCGCACCGAGTTTGATGGCGTCATCGATGGCTTTAATGTAGATATCGCCGTATGTCGAAGCATAGTTCGGGTCGTTACTGAATACTTTGAGCCCGAGCACTTGTGCCTCAGGAGCGACACCTTTCAAGCCACCGGCCGCTTCATCCCCGTTGGCGGCGACAGTACCCGAGACGTGCATCCCGTGCATCGAGGCGCCAGGTGAATCGTCACGGATATCATCGTTCTCATCATAATAGTTATAAGCGTATGGGACTTTCTCGTTTATGTAAGCTCCAGGCATGCCGAACGTGCTGACGGCCGTCTCGACTTCTGTTTGAGACAACTCGGCTTTTGAATCATCCGTAAGACGGAAGTCACGGTGGTCGGCGTCAACGCCTGTATCGATGACAGCGACGATCGTCCCTTCGCCCGTGAACCCGTAATCGCCCCACGTCTGCTGTGATTGGACCATGCCATTACTCGTGACCATGTCCGGTTTGACTTCTGGACGTTCGTACTCGTTGACGACGTGGACGCTTGCGACTTCAGGCAACGCCTCGACCTTTTTGACGTCGGTCGCTGTGAGCATCGTACTGAAACCGTTGAAGACGGTCGTGAACTCTTCGAGCGTCACGGCCTTGACGCCTTTTTTCGAGATGGCAGCTTTCGCTTTCTTTTGTTCGGCTTTGACGAGCTTTTGAGCGCCGTCTTTCTCCGTTTTCGTCAACTCGTTAAACTTTTTACCCTTTTTCTTTGCTTGTTCGATTGCTGGGGCACCGACAAGTTCGACGACGACGCGCAATTTCTCATGTTTGTCGGTCGAGCTCACGCTTTGTTTGACAGATGGCTTGGCTAGGACAGGTTCTGCGCCGAGGCCGAGTAGGCCGGGCGTCAACGCGAGGCAAGTCGCGAGGGAGACGTTCAAATAAAATTTCGGTTGTGGCAATTTAGTATCCTCCAATCGTTTTTTGAAAAAATAAATCCATTTGTGGAAAAGGATAGCGGATTTCAAACCAAAATTCTTCCTATTTTTTAAACGATAGGGTAATGAATTTGAACAAATTAAAAGATTCTGACAATTACTTTGGACCTATCCACGTTAAAATGTGGATAGGTCTTTTCTCATTTCCTGACTCTTTCATCGGATTAACAATAAATAATTCATCTCTCTCAAACAATATGGGCAATTCGCTTGAGATTTTAATCTAAAGTTGATACAGTCTGTAGTAGATAAATCATATAAAACTTATCGATATAGTCGGAATAAAGATGATGGGGTGACAACATGGGATTACAATTCATGGACATTTTTAAGGAATGGGCGTCAGAATATGACGCGACCGTGACCGGACATGACGAACAGTATCGTGAAGTGTTCGCCGGGTACGAGACGATGCTCAACGAGGTCGTCGACCAATTAGAAGGCCGGGTCATGGAATTCGGAAGCGGGACAGGGAACTTGAGTGCAAAAATCTTGGAGCGCCACGAATTGATTTCGGTCGAACCGTCTCCGGAAATGCGGGCCGTCGCGGCCGAGAAGTTACAGCTCGATATCGTCGACGGTGACTTTCTCAACTATCCGACGGATCAACAGGTCGATACAATCGTGTCATCCTATGCGTTCCATCATTTGACGGATGATGAGAAACGGACGGCGATTCGAAGTTACGTCGAACACCTCGACGCCCCGCGCTTCGTCTTGCTCGATACGATGTTCGCCTCGCAAACAGCGAAACGGGACATCTTGGACTGGGCCGAAGCGAACGGCTATACCGATTTACTCGAGGATTTGAATCGAGAGTTTTATCCATATACCCAGACGATTCAAGCGATGCTCGAAGCAAACGGCTATACGGTTACGCTCACGCAAAAAAATAAATTCGTCTGGCTCGTCGTGGCCACGAAACAATCAGGAGGAACTCAATCATGAAAAGTTATAAAGTCGAAAGCTTTAATTTAGACCATACAAAAGTACAAGCGCCTTACGTCCGTTTAGCTGGAGTGAAGAAAGGGACGGCCGATACGATTTATAAATATGACATTCGCTTCATTCAACCGAACGAAGGGCTTATGCCGATGCGCGCCGTCCATTCGCTCGAGCACTTGATTGCCGAGAACAGCCGCAGCCACTCGAATCAAATCATCGACGTCTCGCCGATGGGTTGCCAGACAGGCTTCTATTGGACGATGTTGAACGATGGGGATTACGAAGCGATGCTCGACCTCGTCGAAGCGACACTCCGCGATGCAGCAAATGCGACAGAACTTCCAGCGCAAAACCCGATTCAATGCGGCAGCGCGAACCATCACGATTTCGAGGGCGCGAAGAAGCTCGCGGCCGACATGCTTGCTAAGCGTGACGAGTGGCACATCATCTTCAAGGACGAAGCGTAAATGATTGTCCAAAGCGTCTATGAATTGATCGGGGAGACGCCTCTTCTCGAATTGCGGACGTTACCGGTTCCTCCGGGTGTCAAAGTGTACGGCAAGCTCGAGATGATGAACCCGGGCGGTAGTGTCAAGGATCGGCTCGGTCTGCAATTGATTGAACGGGCGCTTGAACGTGGACAACTCGCACGCGGGGGAACGGTCGTCGAACCGACGGCCGGGAACACCGGGATCGGGCTCGCACTCGCCTGTCAACGTCACGGCATCAAGTTGATGACCGTCACTCCGGAGAAGTTCAGTCAAGAGAAGCAAGCGCTCATGGCGCTTCTCGGGGCGACCGTTGTCAACACGCCGACGGAGCTCGGGATGAAAGGGGCCATCGCGCGGGCGAAAGAGCTCGCCATCGAACATGACGCCTATGTGCCGGAACAGTTCTCGAATCCGGATAATCCGGACGCATACGTCGACACGCTCGCGCTCGAGCTTCAGGCCGACCTGCCGAACATCGATGTGTTCATCGCCGGGGCCGGCTCAGGGGGGACGTTTACAGGTGTCGCGAGCAAGTTGCGGCCGAACGGGACGAAGACGATCGTCGTCGAGCCGGAAGGGTCGATTTTGAACGGTGGAGCACCAGGGCCGCACAAGACAGAAGGCATCGGCGTCGAGGCGTGGCCGGCGTTCTTGCCGCGCGAGCTCGTCGACGGGATTTACACGATTACGGACGAAGAGGCGTTCTATTATGTCGCCCACCTCGCCAAACAAGAAGGTTTGCTCGTTGGAAGTTCATCCGGAGCGGCCATCGCGGCATGCGTACAAGAAGCGGCTCAGATGACAGAAGGCGTCATCGTGACGATTTTACCGGACAGCGTTGAACGTTATTTAAGTCAAGGAATAGTCAAGGAGGCAGAATATGCGTACAAAAACAGCACTCATTCACGGCGGTAAAACAACGGACCCGTTGACGGGAGCCGTCACACCACCGATTTATCAGACGAGCACGTATAAGCAAGACGGCATCGGCAATCTCCGCGAAGGGTATGAATATTCGCGGACGGCCAACCCGACACGGACGGCACTTGAGACGCTAATCGCCGATATCGAGGGCGGTGCCAGCGGGTTTGCGTTCGGTTCTGGGATGGCAGCCATCTCGACGATTTTAATGTTAATGAAATCAGGGGACCACGTCATCGTCGGTTCTGACGTATATGGGGGAACGTACCGTGTATTCAATCGAGTATTTCAATCACTTGGCTTGGAGGCAACTTTTGTCGATACGGCCGATACGCAAGCGGTCCGTGAAGCGCTCCAGCCGAACACGAAAATGATTTACGTCGAGACACCGACAAACCCGTTGTTGAACGTGACGGACATGCGCCTCATCCGCGCCATCGCCGACGAGGCGGACGTCCTGTTCGTCGTCGACAACACGTTCATGACACCGTACTTCCAAAACCCGATCGAATTGGGGGCGGACTACGTGCTTCATAGCGCCACAAAATATTTAGGCGGCCATAGCGACGTCGTCGCCGGTCTCGTCGTCGCCCGCACGGAAGAGCTTGGAGAGCGTTTGGCGTTCTTGCAAAACTCAGTCGGCGCGGTACTCGGACCACAAGACAGCTTCCTCGTTGTTCGCGGCATCAAGACGCTCGCGGTCCGCATGGAAGCGATTGAAGCGAACGCGCTCGCGCTCGTCGACTACTTGACGAAGCATGAATCCGTCAGCCGTGTCTTGCATCCGAGTGTCGGCAGTGAAGAAGCGAAGCGGGTCCACTTGTCGCAGGCACGTGGTTTCGGTGGAATGATCGCCTTCGATGTCGGTTCAGCCGAAGCGGCCGAACTCGTCGTCGCGAAGACGAAGTACTTCACACTCGCCGAAAGTCTCGGCGCGGTCGAGAGCTTGATTAGCGTCCCAGCTCGGATGACGCATGCATCAATTCCTGCGGAACGCCGTCTCGAACTCGGGATTACGGACGGACTCGTCCGCATCTCGGTCGGCCTCGAAGATGTACAAGATTTGATTGAAGATTTGGAGCAGGCGCTCGCGACCGTGGCGACGATTCCGAACTAAGTTGCATAGCGATACGAGGTGCGCTCGCGAGCGTGCCTCTTTTTGTCGTGTGCAAGGTGAAAGAATTCGCTTGAATGTCCTATTCGCATCGACTACACTGACGATAATTGATTACGAGAGCGGGTGAACAGAGTGAACAAAGGCGTCATGCCAACGGTCGGGGCCTACGTCATGTGGGGCGTCCTACCGATTTATTGGAAGTTTTTGCAGGAAATACCGAGCGGTCAAATCTTGGCCCATCGCATCGTCTGGTCGTTCCTCTTCATCTTACTCGTCTTGAAATGGACGAAACAGTGGACCGAGTTCAACTATGCGCTTCGGCACCGGGCGACAAGGAACGCCTTTATGTTGAACGGATTTATCGTCAGTGCCAACTGGTTCGTCTACATATGGGCGGTCAATCACGGCTATATCATCGAAGCGTCACTCGGCTATTACATCAATCCGCTCGTGAGCATGGTGTTAGGTGTGCTTGTTTTTCGGGAATCATTAAATCGGGTACAATGGCTGGCGGTGACCGTGGCGGCAATCGGCGTGCTCGTCTTGACGTTCGGCTATGGGTCGTTCCCGTGGATCGCGTTCATTTTGGCCAGTACGTTCGGGTTTTACGGGATGGTGAAGAAACGCCGTCCACTTGCCTCGACGGTTAGCCTCGGCATCGAGACGCTCGCGGTCGTTCCGGTCGCTATCATTTTCTTGGGTTGGCAAACGTCTCAGGGAGGATTGACGATGACGACCGAACCGGTCATTTGGGTTGCGTTGGTCGGGACAGGCGTGATGACGGCGCTACCCCTTCTTTTGTTCGGGTACGGGGCGCAACATATCCCGTTCACGCTCGTCGGGTTTCTTCAGTTCATCGCACCGACGCTCAGTCTCGCAATCGGGGTCATTCTCTATAATGAACCGTTCACGGGCTATCACGTTTTTGCGTTCACATGTATATGGATTGCCATTTTCTTCTTTAGTTGGAACAGTTGGATCCAGACGCGGAAACGCCGTCAACTCGTCTGAATTGAAAGCTGTTACATTTCAAGAAAACATGATAATATGTTAGATGTCAGACCTATATGTCAGACCGATACATCAGAGGAGGAATTTTACGATGGAATTAGCACGTTATATCGACCACACAGCCTTGAAGGCAGAAACAACGAAAGATCAAGTCACAAAACTTTGTGCCGAGGCGCTCGAATACAAATTCGCAAGCGTCTGTGTCAACCCGACATGGGTGAAGTACGCGGCGGAACAACTCAAATCAGATGACGACGTCAAAGTATGTACGGTCATCGGCTTCCCACTCGGAGCTAACACGCCAGAAGTGAAAGCGTTCGAAACTAAAGACGCGATTGCAAACGGCGCAGGCGAAATCGATATGGTCATCAACATCGGTGCCATGAAAGACGGCGATTTCGATCTCGTTGAGCGCGATATCCGCGCTGTCGTCGAAGCGGCAAACGGAACGCTCGTTAAAGTCATCTTTGAGACGTGCCTCCTTACGAAAGAAGAAATCAAAAAAGCGGCTGAGCTTTCAGTCAAAGCAGGCGCAGACTTCGTGAAAACGTCGACTGGCTTCTCGACAGGCGGTGCGACAGTAGAAGATATCCGCCTCATGCGTGAGACGGTCGGACCAGATCTCGGCGTTAAAGCTTCAGGCGGCGTACGTGATTTCGAAGGCGCACAAGCTATGATTGATGCCGGCGCGACGCGCATCGGCGCATCAGCTGGAATCGCCATCGTTACAGGCGGACGTTCAGACAGCGACTATTAATAACTAGTGGTTGACCGCACGACTTACTTTCACTATAATATGTTATGACGTGTGAAACACGTTTCCTTAGTCGTGTAATTCGGAGGGAGGGAAAACTAGTGGAAACTCGTGTCCGTAAAAACGAATCGCTTGAAGACGCTCTTCGTCGTTTCAAACGCGGTGTTTCGAAAGATGGCACTCTTGCCGAAGTTCGCAAACGTCGTCACTACGAAAAGCCAAGCGTAAAACGTAAATTGAAATCAGAAGCTGCGCGTAAGCGTAAGAAATTCTAATTTCAGTTTCATTTGTAGAGAGGGTGTTAGCTCATGAGTCTTCAAGAACGCTTGACGGACGACATGAAGCAAGCCATGCGCGCGAAACAAAAAGATCGTCTCACGACGATCCGGATGGTCAAAGCGTCGCTCCAAAATGAGGCCATCAAATTTGGTCGACAAGATCTAACTGAGGAAGAGGAACTCACGGTGCTCAACCGAGAGATGAAACAGCGCAGAGACTCCCTCCGAGAATTCGAAAGCGCTGGTCGTGAAGACCTTGCTTCTAAAGTAGCTGACGAGATTGTCGTACTAGAGGCCTATATGCCTGAACAACTTTCTGAAGATGAAGTCACGGCGATCGTGAAAGCAGCTATTGCTCAAACGAATGCTACAGGCCCGTCGGATATGGGTAAGGTGATGGGCGTCGTCATGCCTCAAGTTAAAGGCAAGGCAGACGGTGGTCTTGTGAACCGCATTGTCAAACAACAATTGACGAATTAATGAGAGAGACAGGGATTTTTGGGTCAAACCAAAAGTTTCTGTCTTTTTTTGCGTATTCCGAAACCAAAAGCGAACTTGTTTCGTATACACTAGAGATAAGAGGTAGCTTGTGAACTCGGAAGGGGGTTGCAATACGATGACATTTGGTCTCGGAGTGATTCTGACGGTGTTTTTTGTCGGGATCGTCCTTCTAGGAATTGAAGTGTTCGTTGCCGGTTTTGGATTGTTCGGCGTGCTAGGGATTGGGGCGGTCGTCGCCAGTTTGATTATGGCGGGTGCCACAATCGGACAACTGTGGTTGTCGCTTGGTT
Source organism: Exiguobacterium sp. s50 (assembly GCF_018618175.1). Classification (NCBI taxonomy): domain Bacteria; kingdom Bacillati; phylum Bacillota; class Bacilli; order Caryophanales; genus Exiguobacterium; species Exiguobacterium sp. s50. Next base: position 271,472 of record NZ_JACSLP010000001.1, on the reverse strand, counting down.
TAGCCACGGCCATCGTCGCTGGACTCGGATTTTGGGCATATCGTCGCCTACAGTCCAATCGATCGCTCATGTATAAAGGGTTGATTTTGACCGATTCGACGTCAACAGACAAAGGGTATTTGTCCCACGATGACCGCAAACGGTTGCTCGGGAAAGTCGGGGTCACGTTGACGCCGCTTCGCCCGGCGGGTACCGCTGAGATTGACGGAGAACGGATTGATGTCGTGACAGAAGGTAGCTATCTCGATTCGCAAACGAAAATTCAGGTGTATAAAGTCGATTCAGGACGCGTTGTCGTCCGCAACTTTATAGAGCCGAAGGAGGATGTAACAGAATGACACCAGAACTATTGACCACGTTACTCATCTCGGGTGGAGGATTGATTGCGCTCGCCGTATTCTTCACGTTCGTACCGGTCGGGCTGTGGATCAGCTCGTTCGCCGCTGGCGTCCACGTCTCGATCTTCACACTAATCGGGATGCGACTCCGTCGCGTCGTCCCATCGAAAATCGTCAACCCGCTCATCAAAGCGGTCAAAGCCGGCATCGGCTTGAACACGAACCAGCTCGAGAGTCACTTCTTGGCCGGGGGTAACGTCGACCGTGTCGTCAACGCCTTGATTGCGGCCCACCGTGCCGATATCGAATTATCGTTTGAACGTGCCGCAGCAATCGATCTTGCTGGCCGTAACGTGTTAGAGGCGGTTCAAATGTCCGTTAACCCGAAAGTCATCGAAACGCCGTTCATCGCTGGTGTGGCCATGGATGGGATTGAAGTGAAGGCGAAAGCCCGCATCACAGTCCGCGCCAACATCGATCGTCTTGTCGGGGGTGCCGGGGAAGAGACGATTATCGCCCGTGTCGGTGAAGGGGTCGTCTCGACGATCGGTTCACAACACAACCATAAGCACGTCTTGGAGAACCCTGATATGATTTCACGTACCGTATTGACGAAAGGTCTCGATTCAGGGACCGCATTTGAAATCCTATCAATCGATATCGCCGACATCGATATCGGTAAAAACATCGGGGCGGTCCTCCAGACCGACCAAGCCGAAGCTGATAAGAAAATCGCGCAAGCGAAAGCGGAAGAACGCCGCGCGATGGCAATCGCCCGTGAGCAAGAGATGAAATCATCGGTCGAAGAGATGCGCGCCAAAGTCGTCGCGGCCGAGGCGGAAGTTCCGCTCGCGATGGCCGACGCACTTCGAAATGGCAAACTCGGGGTCATGGATTACGTCAACTACTTGAACGTCCAAGCCGATACAGAAATGCGTAAAGCAATCGGTCATCCTGTCGAATCTGATAGAGAGTAACGGACATGGATGGACTCTGGGTACTACTCTTAGCCGCTTTCGGGATTGCCTCGGCGGTCATGAAGCGGATGGAGAAACCATCATCTACTGGAGAACGACCACCGAGTACGGATTTGAAACGTTATCTCGATACGGTCGGTGACATGATGAAAGAAGTCGAGGCGACGTTCGATGAGCCGCGCAACAAGCAAGACAAACCGGCTCCTCAGAAACTACGTCGCCGTGTCGCCGCACCGGCCGAAACGACAGACCGACATGCACCGCGTCGACGTGAAGAACTACCGCACGTGAGTACCCAGTTCGAACAGACGGTCAAAATTCCACCGATTACCGAGTCGACCGAGTCGCGGCCACAACCGCGCATCTCGATGAAGCAAGTTCGGCAAGCGGTCGTGTGGAGTGAAATTTTGCAACCGCCGGTGTCGAAACGCCGTCGTTAAACCTGAGGCAGTGACTCCGTGTCACTGCTTCTTTTTGTTGGAGGAATGGACGGTCTTTCTTTCACGAACGGCTTGATAGTGCTAAAGTAAAGAAGGAACAATCTACTGATGGGGAGGAGAAACAACCATTGATTATGACTGATAAAATTCCGTTCGTCATGGAACATGCGAACGAAGCGCAGGCGCTCCTCGGACCGAAGGACGAGGTATTTCAAGCCATCGAAGCAGAACTCGCGGTCGCACTCACTCCTCGTGGAGAAGAATTAATCATTCAGGCCGATACGGCCGATACGCTCGAATTGACGAAGGCCGTTATCAAGACGTTGCAACAACTCGTTAAAAAAGGGGCTCGCTTGAACGAAAGCGATGCCATCAGTGTGATTCAACACATCAAGGTCGGCAAGGGCGACGAGTTGCTCGAGCATTATGAGCGAGTCGTCTTCACGACGAACAAAGGGAAACCGATTCGGGCGAAGACGGTCGGACAGAGCCGATATGTCCGGGCCATCGAAAAACGTGACCTCGTGTTCGGAATCGGACCGGCGGGGACCGGGAAGACATATTTGGCCGTCGTTTTGGCAGCGCGTGCGCTGAAAGAAGGCCAAGTCAAACGAATTATTTTGACGCGTCCGGCGGTCGAAGCGGGTGAAAACTTGGGCTTCTTGCCAGGCGACTTGAAAGAGAAGGTCGACCCGTACTTACGGCCGTTGTACGACGCCTTGTTTGACGTCTATGGCGTCGAACAGACGAACCGATTGCTCGAACGCGGCACGATCGAAGTCGCGCCGCTCGCTTACATGCGCGGCCGGACGCTTGAAGATGCGTTCGTCATTTTAGACGAGGCGCAGAATACGACGAAAGAACAGATGAAGATGTTTTTGACGCGACTCGGTTTCGGCTCGAAAATGGTCGTCACCGGTGATTTGACGCAAGTCGATTTGCCGAAAGGCAAAGCGTCAGGACTGCAAGAAGCGTTACATCTGCTTGAAGGAGTCGATGGGATTCATTTTGAACATTTCACGTCGTCCGACGTCGTTCGCCATCCGCTCGTCAAGAAAATCATTAACGCCTATAGTAACGAACTCACATAACCAAAAGGGGGGGCACTGATGCAGCAAGCACGTCATTGGACGGTCGCGACAATCTCCGTCCTCTTTTTTCTCATTTTAGGCGCGATTCTATACTTTACGGTGCGCCCATCCATCATTAGTGTCGAGCCGCTCGGGATTGCCGAACAGGACATTCGCTCGCCGGTCACGATTGAAGACCGGACGGCGACGGAGCGGTTACGACAAGATGCGATCAATAGCGTCGGCAGTCAGTTCTCGTTGCGGCGTGAGTTTGCCGATCAACAGATCGCCAAAGTCGAGCAACTGTTCGCAGCGTTCGAAGAGACGGAAGATGACACCGAGCTATCAGACATCAAAAATCGCTTGAATTCGACCGAGGTGAACGGATTCCTCGGTGATGATGAACTGAACCTTCTGCTCGAGGCGAGCGAGAACACCCGTCGTACGGTCGAAGACGTCACCGTGACGGCGCTCCAAGAAGTGATGGGTAACCGCATCGACACGAGCTCACAGTCCATCTCAGAAGCGAGAGATCGGGCTGAGACACTTGTCGACCAATCACCGCTCTCACTCGAGTTCCGGGCGATCGCTAACAGCCTGAGCGATCAATTGATCGTACCGAACTACGTGTTCGACTCTGAAGCGACACGTGAGAAAGAACAGCAGGCGGTCGATGCGGTCGAACCGGTCATCATTCAAGAAGGCCAGTTGCTCGTCAACCAAGGCGAGGTCGTGACGCGCGAAATCTACCGCAAACTCGAATTGACAGGGGCTATCGATCCAAATCGTTCGTTCGCACCGCTGTTTGGGGCTTACTTACTGAGCGGACTGTTGACGATCGGTTTTCTGTTCATGTTAATCCGTTCGAAAATTCAACAACTGTTACTCCGCCCTAAAATCTTGATTACTGTCTATGGATTATTATTGTTACAGCTCGGCATCTTCTTTGGTGTCGGTTATATCGGTATCGAGTTCACGACATATGCGTACGTGCTCGCACCGACGGCATTCGTCGTCCTGTTGCTGCGTATCCTCGTCGATGAACGGGTCGCGCTCGCCTCGGCGTTGATCACGATGATTGCCGGGTCGATTGTGGCGAGTTTCGGGCAAAACACGAGCTTCATGACCGTCGTCTATTTCGCGACCGGAAGTTTCTTGGCCGTCTTCCTCGTCGAACCGAAGATTCAGCGCAAACGACTATTCTTGTCCGGTGTGTTGCTCGGCATTATCAATATCATCATGGTACTCGCGCTCTTGTTCTTGCGCAACACGCAAGTGACGTGGGAGATGGTCGCCTACTTATCCGGTTTCGCCATCACGAGCGCGCTGTTGTCCATCGTGCTCACGTTCGGCTTCTTGCCGTTCCTTGAACCGTGGTTCGGCGTCCTATCGTCGGGTCGCCTCATCGAATTGATGAGTCCGACGCATCCGCTGTTACGCAAGTTGTTGATGGAGGCCCCGGGGACGTATCATCACAGCATGATGGTCGCCAACTTGGCCGAATCGGCTTGCGAGGCGATTGGTGCCGACGGACTGCTCGCCCGGGTCGCCAGTTATTATCATGACCTCGGTAAAACCGAGCGTCCGCTCCATTTCATCGAGAATCAGCAGAACGGCGTCAACCCGCACGACCGGCTCACACCGGAGGAATCAGCCGACATCATCATGGCCCATCCATATGACGGGGCCGATCTGTTGAGTCGTTATAAGTTGCCAAAAGAGATTATCGATATCGCCGAGCAACATCACGGCACATCGCTCTTGAAGTTCTTTTATGTGAAAGCGAAAGAGACGCGTGACGTCAATGAATCACGGTTCCGCTACCCGGGACCGAAGCCGCAGACACGCGAGGCGGCGGTCGTCATGATCGTCGATTCGATCGAGGCGGCGGTCCGGTCACAGAAGCAACCGACACCAGAACGGATTCGCCAGCTCGTCAGTGCGATTATTCGTGATAAGCTACAAGACGGGCAATTCGAAGACTGCGAGTTGACGACGAAAGAAGTATGGCGCGTCGGGGAAAGCGCGTGTGAGACGCTGACCGGCCTGTTCCATGAACGAATCGAGTATCCAGAACTGAAGAAAGAAGGAGACTTACATGCAAATCATTTCGAACGATGAGCACGGCTTATTGTCGGACGCTCAAATCGAGCTCGTTGAATCCATATTGGTCCATGCGGCGATGGAAGAAGACGTCGAAGAACCGAGTGAGCTATCGGTCACGTTCTTGACGAACGATGAGATTCAAGCCATCAACCGCGAATGGCGCGGGAAAGATACGGCGACCGACGTCATCAGTTTCGCCTTCGATGAGATGGGAGAAGACGAGATGGACTTCATGCTCGATGAAGACGAGCCCCGTCTCTTAGGAGACTTGCTGATATCGGTCGAACGTTGTCGCGAACAGGCGGCCGATTATGGCCACTCGTTCGAACGGGAACTCGGGTTCTTGGCGATTCACGGATTCCTCCACTTGCTCGGGTATGACCATATGACGCCCGAGGAAGAAGCGGAGATGACGGCGCGCCAAGAACAAGTGCTCGCTCACTTCGAGCTGAAACGAGGCGAAGTGTGAAACCGTTCTGGTTCGCCTTGCACGGCATCGTGCACGCAGTGCGGACCGAACGCAACATGCTGATTCATCTCGTATCGAGCCTGCTCGTCGTCGTGTTTGCCTGGTGGCTCCCGACGACGAAACTCGAGAACTTGATTCTGTTCGGCTGGGTCGTGCTCGTCATCGCGCTCGAGCTGATGAACACGGCGGTCGAACGCACGGTCGACCTCGTCACGAAAGACATCCACCCCCTCGCGAAGCAAGCGAAAGACGTCGCGGCCGGGTCGGTCCTCGTCGCAGCGATCGGGGCCGCCATCACGGCCCTATTCATTTTTGGCCCTTATATAATCGACAAATTCGTTATATGATTGAACGTATTGGAAATTTAGAAAGCAGGTGCACTATGTATCAAGAAGATTTTAAATCAGGTTTTGTGTCCATCATCGGTCGTCCGAACGTCGGGAAATCGACGTTCTTGAATCGGGTCATCGGACAAAAGATTGCCATCATGTCAGACAAGCCGCAGACGACGCGCAATAAGGTCCAAGGTGTGTATACGACGGATGATTCGCAAATCATCTTTATCGACACGCCAGGGATTCATAAGCCGAAACACCGTCTCGGCGATTTCATGATGAAAGTCGCGACGAACGCACTACGTGAAGTCGACGCGATCCTCTTCATGGTCAACGTCACGGAACCGCGCGGCGCCGGCGATGAGTTCATCATCGAGAAGTTGAAAGGGCTCGACACGCCAATCATTCTCGTCATGAACAAAATCGACTTGATTCATCCGGACGAGATTCCGGCTGTCATCGAGCAGTATACGAATCAACTCGATTTCGCGGCGTACGTCCCGATTTCGGCACTTCAAGGCAACAACGTCGAACCGCTCCTTAAAGAAATCAAAAAGTTGCTCCCGGAAGGACCGATGTATTATCCGGCCGACCAAGTGACCGACCACCCGGAACGGTTCATCATCTCTGAATTGATTCGCGAGAAAGTGCTCCATAAGACGCGTGATGAAGTGCCGCACTCAATCGCGGTCGCCATCGAATCGATCAAGAAACGGGAAAACTCGGAAATGATTGATGTCGAGGCCGTGATCATGGTCGAGCGTGATTCTCAAAAAGGAATCGTCATCGGCAAAAAAGGTGCGATGCTCCGCGAAATCGGGACAGAAGCGCGCCACGACATCGAGGCGCTCCTCGGGACGAAAGTGTATTTGAACCTATGGGTGAAAGTGCAAAAAGATTGGCGTAACAAGATGGGCCAACTCCGCGACCTCGGTTTCCGCGACGACGAGTATTAAGCCATGTTGCAAAAGGTCACGGGAATCGTCATTCGGACCGTCAATTACGGAGAGTCGAACAAAGTCGTCACCTTGTTCACCGAAGAGCTCGGAAAAGTTGCCGTCATGGCACGAGGGGCGAAGAAGCCGGGCAGCCGTCTGCATTCATCGAGTCAGCCGTTCGTCGAAGCGGTATATATCTTTCCGGCGAGTCGCGGCCTCGGCCAATTGAAATCGTCGGATGTGATCACGTCTTATCCGGAAATCCGAAAAGACGTCGAGCGGATGGCATACGCCATGTATTGGCTCGAACTCGTCGACCGGACGGTAGAGGACCGCGTCCCGAACCGTCCGCTCTATCGCATCTTGAACGACGCCCTGCAGGCGCTCAATGCAGGGATGGATCCGGAAGTGATCACGCATCACTTCGAACTGCGCATTTTGCACTTGCTCGGGGTCGCACCGGTCTTGACCGGCTGCATCCGGTGCAACGATGTGACCGACCCGATGTACTTCTCGGTGACGGCCGGCGGCTTCCTCTGCGCCCGGCACCAAGAAGAAGGATCGATTCGCATGAGCGAGCGTCTGGCAAAGTTGCTCTATTTGATGAGCCGGCACGAACTGTCCGAATTCAGTAACGTTCCGCTCACGAAAGAGACACGGATTCTGCTCCGACAGCTGTTTGATGCGTATATGGACTCCTATAGCGGTCTGCGGCTGAAGACGAAACGGGTCCTCGACCAAATGCAGCGATTGTACTTGAACGATGATTGACTTTTTCGACAAGATTCGATACCATAATCTACGATTAGACAAATGAAATAGCGTGCGCAATGAAGGAAAACAAGTAGCTTTTTTACCGTGGGTGCAGCGAGTTCGGGAAGGTGGAAGCCGAACGCCAGGTTGAAGTGAATGGCAATTCCAGAGCGCCCACAATCCAAAGAGTGGCCTCATCTCGAGGCAAGTAGGGTGGAACCGCGGGTAATCCCGTCCCTATGTGCATGGCACATAGGGGCGTTTTTTGTCGTTTCAATACTTTTGGAGGTGTCACATATGAAGCACATGACCGTGCAAGAAATTATTTTGACGTTACAAAATTTCTGGGCGTCGAAAGGCTGTTTGACAATGCAAGCGTATGACGTTGAGAAAGGGGCCGGCACGATGAACCCGATGACGTTCCTACGGAGTCTCGGACCCGAGCCGTGGAACGTCTGTTACACAGAGCCATCACGTCGTCCGGCGGATGGACGGTACGGAGAAAACCCGAACCGCTTGTATCAGCATCACCAATTCCAAGTCATCATGAAGCCGTCGCCAAGCAACATCCAAGAGCTTTACTTAGAGAGCTTAGAGTTGATCGGGATCAATCCGCTCGAGCACGACATCCGTTTCGTCGAAGACAACTGGGAGAACCCGACGTTCGGTGCGGCCGGACTCGGTTGGGAAGTCTGGTTGAACGGGATGGAAATCACTCAGTTCACGTATTTCCAACAAGTCGGTGGCATCGAGTGCGATCCGATCGCCGTCGAGATCACGTACGGTCTTGAACGTCTTGCGTCATATATCCAAGAAGTCGAAAGCGTGTTTGACCTCGTCTGGACAGACGGATTCAAATATGGCGATATCTTCTATCAGCCGGAATTCGAACATTCAAAATATACGTTCGAGCTCTCGGACGTCGATATGTTGTTCACATTGTTCGATACGTATGAAAAAGAAGCGAAGCGTGCCTTGGACGAAAACCTCGTCTTCCCGGCTTACGACTATATCCTTAAATGTTCGCATACGTTCAACCTTCTCGATGCGAAAGGCGCCATCTCGGTGACAGAACGGACTGGTTTCATCCAACGCGTCCGTAACATGTCCCGTGCATGTGCCGCCAAATTTATCGAAGAGCGGGAACGTCTCGGTTTCCCACTTTTGAACCAACAGAAAGCAGGTGCCCTTGATGCGTGACCTTTTATTAGAAATCGGACTTGAAGAATTACCAGCCCAATACGTCCTCCGTTCAGAAAAACAATTGGCGGAACGCGTAACTACCTTCTTGACGGAAGCCCGTGTCCAATTCGGTGCCATCACCGTTTATTCGACACCGCGCCGCCTCGCCGTTCTCGTCAAAGACGTGGAAGAGAACCAACAAGATTTGACGGAGACGCTTCGCGGACCAGCGAAAAAGATTGCTCAAGATGCTGAAGGAAACTGGTCGAAAGCAGCCGCCGGCTTTGCCCGTGGCCGCGGCCTATCGGTCGACGACTTGTACTTCGCCGAAGAGAAAGGTGTCGAGTACGTCTTCGCCGACCGTCATGAATCAGGTCAACCGACGAGCACGTTGCTCCCAGCACTCGAAGACGTCGTCCGTGGCATGACGTTCCCGAAAAACATGAAGTGGGGCACGAGCAGCCTACGCTATATGCGTCCGATTCGTTGGCTCGTCGCCTTGTTCGGTACCGAACAAATCGATTTCGAAATCGAAGGCGTGAAGACGGGGAACGTGACGCGTGGTCACCGTTTCTTGAGTAAGGGTGACGTCGTCATCACGGAACCGGCTGCCTATGCTGAGACGCTTGAACGCGAGTTCGTTGTCGCTTCGTACGAAGACCGGAAAGGGCGCATCGAACGTCAAATCGAGGAGTTGGCTTCAGAACAGGGTTGGACCGTCCCGCTCGATGCCTCGTTGCTCGAAGAAGTGACGAACCTCGTCGAGTGGCCGACAGCGCTATTCGGTGAATTCGATGCACGTTATCTCGAACTTCCAGAAGAAGTCTTGATTACGACGATGAAAGAACATCAGCGCTATTTCCCGGTTTATATCGGTGAAACGCTCAAAAACTATTTCGTGACCGTCCGTAACGGAAATGCTGAACACCTTCAAAACGTTGCCAAAGGGAACGAGAAGGTCATCCGGGCCCGCTTGGCAGATGCCGTCTTCTTCTATGAGGAAGACCAAAAGACGAAGATTGACGAACAACTCGTCCGTCTCGACCGCATCGTCTTCCATGAGAAGTTGGGCACGACGGGAGATAAGGTCCGTCGCGTCGAACAGCTCGCAGGAACGCTTGCGCCATTGTTCAATGCGGATGCAGCCAAAGTGGCGCGTGCCGGTGCCATCCATAAGTTCGACCTCGTCAGCCAAATGGTGTATGAGTTCACAGAACTTCAAGGAGTGATGGGTGAGAAGTATGCGCTCCAACAAGGTGAGGACGCGGAAGTGGCCGCGGCGATCCGTGAGCACTACATGCCGCGCTTTGCTGGTGATGCCTCGCCGGCGACATCGACGGGTGCCGTACTCGCACTCGCCGATAAACTGGATTCGATTGCTGCCTTCTTCGGAATCGGCATGATCCCGAGCGGTTCACAAGATCCGTTTGCGCTCCGTCGTCAAGCCCAAGGGGTCGTTCAAATTTTGGCGGATTGGAAGATTGCTTTGCCACTCGACAAATTACTTTCACAAGTTGTCGATTCGCAACTTCAGGCAGGACTTTACGATGCCGATAAAGAACAAGTCAAGGCGCAACTCGAGGACTTCTTCATGCTTCGCTTGAAGTATCGTCTGCAAGAGCGACAAGTCCGTTATGACGTCATTGACGCCGTCTTGACGACTGGCCTTGCGATCGACCGACTCGATGCGAGAGCGGATGCGGTTCAAGCCATGCTCGCGAGCGAGGCGAAACTGCTCATCGAACAATTGACACGCGTCGTCAACATCGCTAAAAAAGGCGAGGCCGGGGACGTCGATCCGTCATTGTTTGAAAATACGGAGGAGAAAGATCTCCACGCTGCCATCGAAGCGACGTTACCGGAGACGGAACGCGCGGTCGAGGCGGGCGACTATCATCAAGCAATCACATCATTGCGCGCCCTAGAACATCCGATTAGCACTTATTTTGAAAATACAATGGTCATGAGCGATGTCGAAGCGATTCGCGAGAACCGTCTGCGCGAGATGAAACGACTCGCTGCGACAATCGAGAATGTCGCCGATTTTAGCGCGCTCGTACTCTGACCAAACTTGAGGGGGTTGGCTATGCAGCTGAATGAACGCCAACAGAAGATCGTTGAAATCGTAAGGGTCAACGGACCGATCACGGGGGAGCAGATCGCCCAAGAGCTATCGCTCACCCGGGCCACGCTCCGACCGGACCTTGCCATTTTGACGATGACTGGAATACTAGAAGCCCGACCGCGTGTCGGCTACACGTTCGTCGGCAAACGAAACTCATCCCTGCTTCGGGAAAAGCTTGACTCGTTGACGGTCGGAGACTTCATGTCGTCGGCGAAAGTCGTCAGTAACGAGATGACGGTGTATGACGCTGTCGTGACGTTGTTCTTGGAAGACGTCGGCTCGCTGTTTGTCGTCGGGAAAGACAATGAGCTCGTCGGCGTCCTATCGCGTAAAGACTTACTCCGGGCTGCCATCGGTAATCAAGATCTCGATCAGTTGCCGGTCAACGTCATCATGACCCGGATGCCGAACATCACGGTATGTGAGAAGGGTGAGACGTTGATTCGGGCCGGAATGAAGTTGATCGAGAAGCAAATCGATGCCATGCCGGTCGTTGAAGAGAAGGATGGCAAGCTGATTGTGCTCGGTCGCATGACGAAGACGAACATGACGAAAGTATTAATCGCGCTCGCTAACGATGAGTCGTTCTGAGGAGGAATCTGGTTTGACACTGACACAAAAACAACTCGTATTTGTCGTGAGCGATTCAGTCGGCGAGACGTGTGAACTCGTCGTCCGGGCCGCGAGCATCCAATTCCATGAGAATGCGATTGAGACGCTCCGCATCCCGTTCGTCGAAGATGAACAGACGATTCACGACGTCGTGACACAAGCGCGTGCCCAAGGAGCGGTCATCGCCTTCACGTTGGTCAATGAAGAACACCGGTCGTTGCTCGTCCGTCTCGGACAAGAGTACGGTGTGAAGACGGTCGATTTGCTCGGGGATTTGCTCGATGTGCTCGCTGGTCAACTCGGTGAGAGTCCGCGTGAAAAACCAGGACTCATCTATCGTTTGGACGAAGATTATTTTCGGAAAATCGAAGCGATGGAGTTCGCGGTCAAGTACGATGACGGACGTGATCCGCGCGGGTTGAAAAAGGCGGACATCGTCCTCGTCGGCGTCTCACGGACATCGAAGACACCGCTCTCGCAGTATTTGGCCCTGAAGCGCTATAAGGTCGCGAACGTGCCGCTCGTGCCGGAGTCACGCCCGCCGGAAGAACTGTTTGAATTGCCGCCTGACAAGTGTGTCGGCTTGATTATCTCCCCTGACAAATTGATTTCGATTCGGATGGAACGGTTGAAGTCGCTCGGATTAAAACCCGAGGCCGATTACGCCCAACTCGAACGGATTAACCGGGAGCTCGAATACGCCCGTGGGATTTACGAGCGGATCGGTTGCGAGGTCATCGATGTGACGAACAAGGCCGTCGAAGAGACGGCTGGCATCATTTTGCGGATGCTCGATCAATCAAAAGAGGATTGAGCACTCGGATTAGTAATCGACTGGTGATAACGGTATAATAGAGTACTGACATGACATTGAAACGGAACGTGGTGAACGTTCCGTTTCGTTGCGAGTTTGGATAGGGAGTGGTCAAGTTGCCGCGCATACCGGATGAAGTCATTGCGGAAGTAAAACAAGCCACAGATATCGTTGATTTAATTAGTGAACGCGTTGAATTGAAGAAGCAAGGACATCGTCTCGTCGGGCTTTGCCCGTTCCACTCGGAGAACAGCCCATCGTTCTCCGTGTCCCCGGAGAAAGGGATGTATCACTGTTTCGGATGCGGCGCCGGCGGGAACGTGTTCACGTTCGTTATGGAGACGGAAGGACTATCGTTTCCAGAGACGATTGAACGCCTCGCCACGCGAGCGAATATCGCAATCGAAGGTGGCGTGTCGGGCGACGAGGAATTATCGCGAGACCAAGTCCTCCGTAAACAGATGCGCGATGCGCATCGGGTCGTGGCCGACTTGTATCACGAGGTGTTGATGAAGACCGAGGCGGGCGAAGTCGGATTGACGTATTTGCAGCAGCGCGGTTTAGAGGAGTCGACGATCGGTCAGTATAAGATCGGTTACGCGCCCGACCATCGCCGATTCACCGTGGATTCATTAGAACGAAGAGGTTTCGACCTCGAGGTCATGGTAGAAGCGGGATTGATTTCTAAGTCTAGATCCGGTGAATATTTCGACCGGTTCGAAGGCAGAGTCGTCTTTCCGATTGCGGATCGAGACGGCACCATCGTCGGATTTAGCGGACGGGCGATCGATGAGCGACAGCCAAAGTACGTCAATACGGCGGATACTCCGTTATTTAATAAGAGTGAACTCTTATTCGGGTTCTCACAGGCCCGCGCCACGATGCGCAAACAAAAACGTGTCTTGCTCGTCGAAGGAAACGTCGACGTCTTACAAGTCGCGCAAGCCGGGACGAAAGAAGTCGTCGCCTCGCTCGGGACAGCGTTCTCGTCCCAACATGCCCGCGCCTTGGCCCGCATGGTCGAAGAAGTCATCATCTGTTACGACGGCGATACGGCCGGACAGGAAGCGACGATGAAAGTCGTCCGCTTGCTCGAAGGCTATCCGCTCGACGTGCAAGTGTTGATGTTACCTGAGAAGACCGACCCGGACGACTACATTCGGACGAACGGGGCGGAACAGTGGCGTAAATTGGTCGAATCGGAACGGTTGTCCGTCCTCGATTTCATGAACCGCACGCTCCGGCGTGGGAAAAACATGAATCGAGAAGGAGAACGGATACGGTTTATTGAATCTATGCTTGTGGAAATTAGTAAAACGGATAACTCGATTCGCCGTGACCTGTACGTGAAGAAGCTGGCCAACGAATTTGAGATTCCGGTCGAGACGTTATTGTCGCGGATGCCGAAGACGTCTTCGAAAGAAGCCGTCCCACAGCCCGTCCGCGAACCGGAGCCGGTCCGCCGGCGTTCGTCTAAAGCAAACGAGCCACGCTACGTCAAAGCGGAGAAGTTATTGCTGCGGGCGATGTTGAGTGGTCCGGAACGGGTTCGTTTCGTCCGGGACCGCCTCGGTCTGTCCTACCAGGACGAGGTGCACCGGATGTTGGCGACGGCATTGTATGAAATCGTCTCCGAGGACATGACACACGAGGAGTTCGAACAGGTCGCCCCTCCGTTCATGGAACGATATTGTGACCAACGTCCGGACTATGCGAATCGTTATGCCGAGATTCGACTCATGGCCGCACCGGATGAACTGACCGAAGAGGTTTTAGATGAATACATTAAGGTCATAAACAGTTATGAGGAACAGCGTCAAATCGAGCGGGCGAAAAGGGAAATCGGACAAGATGCCGAAAGTATAGTAGACCAGGCATCCAAGTTACAAGAATTGATTACCCGGAGTCGTCGGCTTCGTGAACGATGAACGTGGAGGAAGTTTGGAAGGAGTTGAACTGCTAGATGGCAGAGAAGAAAAAAGAGGATTTATTTAACGCCATAGAGGAACTTGAGAAATTAGGGAAGAAAAAAGGCGTCGTATCGATGCAGGAGATTCAAGATCGCCTCAGCCATTTCGAGGTGGACTCAGACTTTATCGATAACTTCATCGAAGATTTAGAAGGTAAAGATATCCGCGTCACAGAAGATGCGGCCGATGCCGAAGAGACGCCATCGAAAAAAGAAGACGAAGAGGTCGATTTGAACGACCTATCTGTCCCACCGGGCATTAAAATCAATGACCCGGTCCGCATGTACTTGAAAGAAATCGGACGCGTCGATCTTCTTAGCGCGAAAGATGAGACTGAACTCGCGAAGCGGATTGAACAAGGCGATGAAGAGGCGAAGAAACGCCTTGCCGAAGCCAACCTCCGTCTCGTCGTCTCGATTGCGAAACGTTATGTCGGGCGCGGCATGCTCTTCCTCGACTTGATTCAAGAAGGAAACATGGGCCTCATTAAAGCCGTCGAGAAGTTCGACTATATGAAAGGGTTCAAGTTCTCGACATATGCGACGTGGTGGATTCGTCAAGCAATCACACGTGCCATCGCGGACCAAGCCCGGACAATCCGGATTCCGGTTCACATGGTCGAGACCATTAACAAATTGATTCGTGTTCAACGTCAATTGTTGCAAGACCTCGGACGCGAACCGTCGCCTGAAGAGATTGCCAAAGAGATGGAGCTCACACCTGAGAAGGTGCGTGAAATCTTGAAAATCGCTCAAGAACCGGTGTCACTTGAGACGCCGATTGGTGAAGAAGACGATTCACACCTCGGTGATTTCATTGAAGACCAAGATGCGATGGCTCCACAAGATGCCGCCGCGTATGAATTGCTCAAAGAACAACTCGAAGACGTGCTCGACACGCTCACGGACCGTGAAGAGAACGTACTCCGTCTCCGCTTCGGACTCGATGACGGCCGCACGCGTACGCTTGAAGAAGTCGGTAAAGTGTTCGGCGTCACCCGTGAGCGGATTCGTCAAATCGAGGCGAAGGCACTTCGGAAACTTCGTCACCCGAGCCGTTCGAAACGCTTGAAAGACTTCCTCGATTAATTGTGTTTTTGAATAAAATGTGAAGTTTTAGAAGAAAGGAAGGAAAATGAGTGATTTTCCTTCCTTCTTTATTATTTTTTGAGTAAAATAGTGATGGGTAGAAATTTGGAATGAACATGAGGGGGAAATGCAATGCGTAATCCATTGTTACCGTTTGCAGCGATTGCGATCGTCGCAATCATTGCCATGGTCTCATTATCGTATTTTGGCGTAAACCAAGCACAACAAGCTGCTGAAGGTCCGTCTGTCACTGAGATGAACCCAGAAGACTTGTATGCGGCTAAAGGCTGCACAGGTTGCCACGGTGGAAATCTCGAAGGAGGCGTCGGTCCTGCCTTGACTGGTGTCGGCGAACGTTTATCGGCTGAAGAGATCACGAACATCATCGTCAACGGTAAAGGTGCGATGCCAGCTGGCCTCGCCACTGCCGAAGAGGCGGATGTGCTCGCGACTTGGTTGCTCGAACAATAAGAGGGAAACGTACTCCTAACGGGGTACGTTTTTTATTGTCCTGGCTATCAATATTCGTTACCCTAATAGTGAAGAAGTAGAAAAAGGAGTTGTCCCTATGCAAGAACAAGTGACGTTAGACCGGCGGCTGAAGCAAGTCGTCGATTTCATCCCGAAAGGTAGCGTAGTGGCGGACATTGGATCTGACCACGCTTACGTGCCGTGCTACCTCGTCCAACAAGGCATCGTCAATCGAGCCATCGCCGGCGAAGTGAACCGCGGACCGATGGAGGCGGCAAAAGCGCAAGTCGCGTTGATTGGCGCGACTGAACAGATTGACGTCCGTCTCGGGGACGGACTCGCCGTCCTCGAAGCAGATGAGGCGACCTGTATCTCAATATGCGGGATGGGAGGAAGTTTGATTCGATCGATTTTAGAGAGTGGCCGTGACAAGTTAGGCGCGGTCGAACGACTCGTCTTGCAACCGAACGTGGATGGACAACACGTCCGCGAATGGTTGCTCGACGCAGGTTTCGTGTTGATCGCCGAGTCCATCGTCGAAGAGAACGATAAAGTATATGAGATTCTCGTCGGTGAACGTGGTACGGAGACCCGCTATAGTTCGGATGAAACGGAACGGGCTTGGCAGCTCATGTTCGGACCTTACTTGCTCGAGACACGGCCTGAGGCGTTCAAGCTGAAATGGGGACGCGAAGCGGACAAACTCGATTATGTGCTCGGTCAAATGGCCGAGGGGGCACAGACCGAGGCGCTCATCCAGAAACAGGAGGAGTTCAAGACGTTACGTGACAAAATGAGAGAGGTGAGCAACTAATGGCGAACGGAAACCATGTCATCCAATTGTTTGACGAATTTGCCCCGAAACATCTTGCCGTCGAGGGCGATAAAATCGGTCTCCAAATCGGTACGTTGAATAAACCGGTACATCGGGTCATGGTGACGCTCGACGTGCTCGAATCGGTCGTCGATGAGGCCATCGAACGAGACGTCGACTTGATTATCGCCCATCATCCACCGATTTTCAGTGCTCTCGAACAAGTGAACGACCGCAGTGCGGCAGGGCGCATCGTCATGAAATGCATTCGGCATGACATCGCCGTCTATGTGGCCCACACGAACTTGGACGTCTGCGAGGGCGGGGTCAACGACTGGATGAGTGAGGCACTCGGGTTGGTCGATCCGACGGTGCTCATCCCGACGTATGAAGAACCGGTGTATAAACTGTCCGTGTTCGTCCCGACGACGCATCGACAAGCCGTGTCGGAGGCGCTCGGCCGGGCCGGAGCCGGTCGTCTCGGAGATTATGGGGACTGTCAGTTCACCGTCTCGGGAGAGGGTCAGTTCACACCACTCGAAGGGTCGGACCCCTATCTAGGCCAACACGGCAAGACGGAACATGTCGAGGAAGTGAAAATCGAGACGATTGTCACGGAGAGCCAAAAGAAACGAGTACTCAAGGCGATGACGGACGCGCATCCATATGAAGAGGTCGCCTATGATTTGATTCGGGACGACATCGAGGGGCGTGTGTTCGGTCTCGGGCGCATTGGTCGTCTATCGACCCCGCTCACACTCGCTGCGTTCGCAGAGCACGTCAAGGCGAGTTTTGGCGTCGCGGCGGTGCGTATCGTTGGCGATCCGAACCGGACAATCGAGAAAGTGGCCGTCCTCGGTGGTGATGGGAACAAATACGTGTCGGCCGCCCATTTCAAAGGCGCGGACGTGTATGTGACGGGTGACTTGTATTTCCATGTGGCGCACGACGCGATGGCTCTCGGTCTTTCGGTCGTCGACCCGGGTCATCATGTCGAGAGTGTCATGAAGCAGGGTGTCGTCGACGTCATGCGGCAAAAAGGAGAACGTGCGAAGCTCGATGTCGAATTCTTCGTGTCCGAAGCTGATACGAATCCGTTTCGTTTCTATTGATGATGTGAAAACCCCGTCCTCTCACGAGGACGGGGTTTGATGTCACTTACGGAGCGCCTTCACTTTCGGGAGGATGCTACGGAGTTCAAGATAAGGGGTCTTGTCATGTGTGCTCAAATCGAGCGGGTCATATTGGCTCAAGAAGTCGATCACTTTCTTTGTGATCGGCGTCGGTGTCGACGCGCCTGACGTGACGGCGACCGTCTCGACACCATCGAGCCAAGCCAGGTCGAGCTCGCTCAAATCACCAATGCGATAGGCATTCGTGCCGGCAATCTCTTTAGAGACTTGGGCCAGGCGGTTCGAGTTATTCGATTTCGGGTCGCCGACGACGATTAACAGTTCGCAATCGCCGGCTTGTTCGGCCACCGCTTCTTGACGGACTTGTGTCGCGTTACAGATCTCATTATGCACTTCGACGTGTGGATAACGCTCTTGAATCATTTCGATCAAGGCCGAGACGTCCCATTGACTCATCGTCGTCTGGTTCGTGACGAGGATTTTCGTCTCATAGAGATGGGCCGGCAACGCCTCGAAATCCCGTTCATATTGTACGAGATGAACTTTGCCCGGGGCGACGCCCATGGCACCTTCTGGTTCCGGGTGTCCGTGCTTCCCGATATAGATGACCTCATAGTCGAGGGCCGTCTTTTCACGAATCAAATCGTGCGTGACCAAGACGTCCGGGCACGAGGCATCGACAATCGTCAATCCTTTCTCGATGGCACGTTTACGTACGAGCGGCGAGATGCCGTGAGCGGTAAAGACGACCGTTCCGCGGTCGATGGTCTCGAGTGCTTTCATGCGATCCTCGCCGTCGACCGTCTTGACGCCGAGGTCCTCGAACGCTTGGGTGACATGTCGGTTATGGACGATCATGCCGAGTATATGGATAGGACGCGGTAAATCTGGATTGGCCACCGCTTCGTTGGCGAGCTTCATGGCATCGACGACGCCGTAGCAGTATCCGCGTGGACTGATTTTTTTAACTTTCATTTTGTAAGGAACGCTCCTTTCGCGATGCTTTCATACGTATTAGTCTAACATTGTTTCGAAAATACGAAAAGAATTGCGTGTATTCATGCTATAATCTTAAGGTTAGAAAGGAGGGACACCGTGGAACGCTTGAGAACATTGCTTGAAGTTCGAAAATCGTACTTCTTTCAGATTACATTTATTATCTTCATTATACTAGGACTTGTCATCTCTTCACTAGCGTTCTCTGCCGATCGTGTGACGGTGTCCCGGGCGGAAGAGCTAGCGAAAGAACAATTTGATTATGCGATTGACGGAAGTATCGAGAACCTAGAGACGCGACTCGGTAAACTGTATGAAGACTTGGTCTATCTCGGCGCCTACGTCGGAAACGAGACGTATATCGAAGAACGGATTCGAACCGGCTATTTGAATCAGCGCACGAGCTTTACCTCGATTTTTTATTACGATTTACGGGACGATGCCTTTAAATGGTACTCGCAACGTCAAGTGCCGGCCACGACGCTGAAAGCCGATGCAAAGTTTAACGAAGTGCTCAACGGTGGAGGCAACGACTTATTCATGAGTGAACCGATTTCCATCTCCGGTGACGTCGGGACATTTTTGTACGTACCGGTCCTTGAGGATAACCGGTTGGTCGGGATGTTCGGCGGCAGCATCAGCGTGCTCAACTCCGATTTATATCGACGCATGCTCGAATCGGCGAACGACGATATGATTCTTTACTTGTTGAACGAGCGGGGCGAGGTGTTATCGACGTCGTTCAATCTCGTCACGGACGCGGAACGTCGTCTGCCTCGCTCGATTATCGAGGCGACGGACGACTATGCGGTCCGGACGATTTTCAGCACTAAGGATGACGTCATCATGTATGAACCGGACGCCCGCGTCGCCGGCTGGAGCGTCCTCGCCAAACATAGTACTGATTCTGTGTACGAGGCGGTCTATGCGACGCGCTGGCAATATTTAATGATTACGCTCGTCACGTTCTTTTTAAGTATCATGGTCGGTTTGCTCTTGTCGAAGACGTTGACGAGCCCGCTCCTCGAGCTCGTGCAAAACATCAAGAAGCAGCAGTCGCTCGAACCGATTCAACTAGAACGGACCGGCTCCAAAGAAGTCGAGACGTTGCTTGATACGTATAACGACTATTCCCGCCGCATGGAGACGGCACGACGGGAACAGCTTAGCCAGCAACAACTGTTGCTTCAGCAAGAGAAGCTCGCCTCGCTCGGACAGCTTGCGGCCGGAATCGCTCATGAGATCCGCAACCCGCTCACACCGGTCCAAATCACGTTACAGATGGTGAAAGAGGGGCATAGCAGCCAAGAAATGCTTGACCTCGCCCTCTCAGAGCTCGACCGGGCCAACCATTTGATTACGACGATGCTCACGCTCGCCAAGCCAGATCAGGCGAAACTGCAAGAAGAATGGCTCGATATGACAGAGTTTGCGAGTCGCCTTGAATTCTTGCTCGACGCCGAGTGTTATAAACGGGTCACGAATTGGGAGTTGAACTTCCCGAACGACATGCCGCCGTTTTACTGCTCGAGCGACATGCTCATTCAAATCATTTACAACTTGTTCAAAAATGCGGTCGAAGCCGTCGACTCGAAAGGGGCCGACGGGAATGTGACGGTCACCATTCAGTTCACGGAGCGGGATTATCGCTTCTTGATTGAGGATAACGGCATCGGCATGACCGAGGCTCAAGTCAAATCGGTCGGATCGGCGTTTTACACGACGAAAGAGAACGGCAACGGCTTAGGTCTCTACATGATCCGCGAATACTTGAAAGCCGTGAACGGTGACATGAACATCGAGAGCGTTGAAGGAGAAGGTACGGCCATGATGATTAAAATCCCAAGGCGGTCGCACCCATGACGAAAGGATTCAAACATTACTGGTTATGGCTACCTGTCGTCTGGGCGTTGACGATTTTACTGATCACCTCGATTCAATTGCCGGAACGTTCGAGTGAGAACAACGAAGTCGGTTTCGTCTTCGTCAGTGAAAAGCATGAGCACGCCAATAAATTGTTGGCTGCTTTCGTCAGGACGGCGAATCAAAAAGGGTTCATCCCTGTCCCGACGACGAGCGAGGACTCACGGGTGTTAGAGAAAGAGAAGTTGGACGCCTTGATTGACCGCGGGGTCGAAGCGATTTTTGTGACGACGCTCGACGAGGCGTTCATTCGTCCGTCGCTCGAGCGTGCCGAGCGGGAAGGGATCCCAATTATCGCGATTGACCGCATGATTGACCATGAGAGCGTCTTGACGTCCGTCATGTCCGACAACGTCGAGATCGGCCGCATGGCGGCGAACCATATCGCCGCCCAACACGCGGGGCTCGACCGTCCGATTCGAGTCGTCGAAGTGCGCGGGACGGCCAAAGTCCGCTCGACGATTGACCGGAGTCTCGGATTGACGGAATATGATAAGGCGAACGACAACCTTCAAGTCGTCGCTTCCATCACCGGAAACTATGATACTTTCCAAGCGGAGATCGAGATGTCACGTTGGCTCGAGGCTGATATCCCGTTCGATGCCGTCTTCTCGCATAACGATGACAATACGTTCGGTGTCGTCCGCGCCCTTGAAAGTCATGGGCTCAGCGACAAAACGCTCGTGTCGGTTGACGGGGTGACAGAAATTTATCCGCTCATCCACAACGGCAAAGTGAATGCGACGGTCGTCCAATCTCCGAACGAGATGATCGAGGTCGGATTTAAAGCGCTCGAACTACATTTGAGCGGCAAAAAAATCGCACCACACTACTACACATCGAGCTATTTATATGAAGGGCTCGCAAAAGATTAATTGACAAATGATTAGATTCCGCTATGCTAGGAAAAGTGGAAAGAAACAGGAGGTGTATCGATTGAACAGCTTCCAACAGTTCAAATTGTTACCGTTTATCGTCGATGCCTTGACAGAAAAGCGCATCACAGTACCGACGGACATTCAGGCCCGGATTATTCCGGCTGCGATGAATGGCCGCGATATCATTGGAAAATCACAAACCGGGACGGGGAAGACGCTTGCGTTCCTCTTACCTATTTTAGAAGCAATCGATCCGAAAGAAGAATCGGTCCAAGCCATCGTCGTCGCACCGACGCGCGAACTCGCTTGGCAGATTCACGAAGAGTTGAAAACACTCCTCGTCAAACAGCCGGACTATATTAAGACAAGTCTGATTGTCGGAGGAACTGACCGGGAACGACAAATCGACAAGATGAAAAACCCACCACAACTGATCATCGGGACACCAGGTCGTTTGCTCGACTTGATGAAAGTCCAAGCGTTATTCCCGCACAAAGTCACGCACTTCGTCGTCGATGAAGCTGACCAAATGCTTGACATGGGCTTCTTGCCTGAAGTCGACCGCATCGCGCAGTCGTTGCCAGAGAAACTTCAAACGATGGTCTTCTCAGCGACAATCCCTGAGAAGTTACAGCCGTTCTTGAAGAAATACTTGCACGACCCACGCTACGCGGAAGCGAGTGAAGAGCACCGTGTCGTTCCGAAAATCAAGCATCACGTCATCCCGGTCCGTCACCGTGACCGTAAGGCGTTGACGGTCGAAATCGCAAAAACGATTAACCCGTTCGTCTGTCTCGTGTTCACAAACACGAAACAAGATGCAGATGAGTTGGAGACGTCGTTCCGCGAGGCGGGACTCAACGTCGGCACGCTTCATGGGGACATGCAAGCTCGTCGCCGGAAGCAAGCCATCAAAGACATTAACGACGCGAAATATCAGTTCGTCATCGCCACCGACTTGGCGGCGCGCGGCATCGATATTAAAGGTGTGTCGCACATCATCAACTTCGGGATTCCAAAAGACCTTGACTTCTATACGCACCGCGTCGGCCGGACGGGCCGCGCCGGTGAGACGGGTGAAGCGTACACGTTGTATGAAGATCACGAGAACGGTCCGATCAATCGACTCGAAGAGCGTGGTTTCACGTTCAAGCACGTCGATGTGAAGAACGGGTCACTTCAAGAGATTAAGACACGCAAACGCCGAACGACCGACCGGAAGATGAAAGTCTCGCAAACGGCGCACAGCCGGATGGCGGGCGAAATCAAGAAGGCGAAGAAAAAGGTCAAGCCTGGTTACAAGAAGAAGTTCAAGTATAAGTTGAAAGAGACGGCCTCACGTGAACATATGCAGAGCCAACGTCAGGAACGTCGCGAAGTTCGTAAGAAGAACCGTCGCTAACCAAAAGAAGAATCGACTTCGTGGAGTCGATTCTTCTTTTTGTGTACACTAAAGACAGATGAGAATGAAGGAGAAATGACTATGTTAAAAATTGGTTCCCACGTTTCAGTTTCCGGTAAGAAGATGTTGCTCGCAGGAAGTGAAGAGGCCGTATCTTACGGTGCCAACACGATGATGGTGTATACGGGTGCGCCCCAAAACACACGTCGCAAACCGATTGAAGACTTGAATATCGAGGCGGCGCTCGTTCATATGGCGGCGCACGACATCGAGGAAATCGTTGTCCATGCCCCTTATATCATCAACTTGGGCAATACGACGAAACCCGAGACGTTTGAACTCGCCGTGTCGTTCTTAGCAGCCGAGATTAAACGGGCCGAGGCGCTCCAAGTCGCGCGCCATGTCGTGCTCCATCCCGGGGCCCACGTCGGTGCCGGTGAAGACGTCGGACTCGCTCGCATCATCGAGGGCTTGAACGAAGTGCTCACTGGCGATGAGACGGTTAAAATCGCGCTCGAGACGATGGCTGGGAAAGGCAGCGAGCTCGGCAAGACGTTCGAGGAGCTAGCGACCATCATCGATGGAGTGACGCATAACGATCGTCTCTCGGTCTGCTTCGATACGTGTCACGTCCATGACGCAGGTTACGACCTCGTCGGTGATTTGGACGGCGTCATCGAACAGTTCGACCGAATCGTCGGATTGGATCGGCTCGGTGTCATCCACGTCAACGACTCGAAGAACGTCCGTGGCGCGAAGAAAGACCGGCACGAGAATATCGGATACGGGGAGATCGGCTTTGATACGTTGAACCGCATCATCCATCACGAGGCGTTCACCCACTTGCCGAAGATTTTAGAGACGCCATATATTCCAATCAGTGAGAAGACGAAAGTGGCACCATACAAGCAGGAAATCGAGATGTTCCGGGCGAACCGCTTTGACGCCGAGTGGCGCGAACAGTTCACGCTCGCGCACCAATAAGATGAGCGTCATCCGAATCAACCCGAACGTATATGACGTCTGGTCTGCGCTTCCGACATATTTTCAAGAAGCGAGCCCGTTTTATGTGGAAGGGCAGATTGACGAGGCGACAGCGTGGATTGAGATTCTCGGATATGGAATCGTGGCCGAAGTCGAAGTCATGCTCGTCGAGAAGACGCAGCGCCCGTTCGACCGCTATTGGCGGACGGAGGCAACGCCCGAGGTGACGGCGTATAGTCTCGTCGATGTGATCGGCCTCGACTTTCATCATCCGCTGCTGCGAACGGGCCTGTATGAAGGGGACACGGACGTCGAGATTCGTGATAAGTGGGAGCGGGGGTACCGCGTCCCTTCTGCGAAGTGGACCCGGGAGACGTTCCGCGCCCATTTGGCGGACGAGCAGGCGAGGTTACAACTCGCCCCGACGACTGTCTGTGAGGCATGCGGGGATGACTTGAGCCGTTTTGGAGCATTTGGGGTTCGTCTGATGGAGTATCATCTCGAAGCAGGAAGCGGTACATGGCTTTGCCCGACGTGTCACAAAGCAAGACATTACGATATGTAAAAAAAACGAAGCCCGCGGGCTTCGTTTTTTGAATTAAAATGGCCAGTTCGCGAGTGCGAATTGATATACTTTCATCCCAAGAAACACACCGAAGATGCCGATGACACCAGGTAAAACGGGTGGGGCAGGGAGCGGCAACTTCAAAGCGGTGAAAATCATGCCACAAATAAGACCAGCGAGCAATGACAATAGGATTTCTTGCATGAATGATTCCTCCATAATCGAAATGAAAACGCTTTATTAACAGGTAACCGAATTCATTATACAATGTTCATTCTCGTTTGAGAAGTCTAACATCAGTCATCTGTCATTTTCTCATTTTCAGCTCGTAAGCGAAGGACTTCCCGTTCGGCCCAGTTCGAAGGTTCCCGTTCAAACACGCTCGGAATGTTGTTCCAGCGGCCGCCCGTGTATTGATGGATGATGATTTGTGATTGAATTTGTTCTTGTCCGGCTTCTTGTTTCAAATACACATAACTGCCGTCAGCACGCTGGATTCTGGCTTTCACGTTATCGACGAGTTGTAGCGCGAGCATGTCTTTAATATACGACTTATGTCCCGCATCGAGGATTGGGAATAGAATCTCAATCCGTTTGCGCATGTTACGGGTCATCCAGTCGGCAGAGGAACAATATAAGTCTTCTTTCCCGTTTTGATAGAAGTAGAAGATACGCGAGTGTTCCAAATAGCGATCAATGATGGAGATGACACGGATGTTTTCCGAGATGCCTTTAATGCCCGGACGCAGACAACAGATGCCGCGGATGATTAAATCGATTTTGACGCCGGCCTGTGAGGCGTCGTATAGTTTCGTGATAATTGGCTTGTCGGTAATCGAGTTCATCTTGGCGACGATGCGGCCGTTGCCGTATTTCTCGTGCAGTTTAATTTCGTCCTCAATCTTTTGAAGGAAGAAGTCGTGCATGTCGTCCGGTGACGTCTCGAATTTATGCCACGACGGACGTTCTCCGTACCCCGAGAGCCAGTTGAAGAAGTTGGTCGCGTCTTCGGCGAGCTCTTCGTTCGTTGTCAACAAGCCGATGTCCGTGTACAGCTTGGCGGTCGAGTCGTTATAGTTGCCGGTACCGAGATGGACGAACCGTTGCAAGACGCCGCCTTCAAGAATACGGACGACGAGCGTAATTTTCGAGTGCGTCTTTAACTCTTTATAGCCATAAATGACGTGGGCGCCGGCTTTCTCGAGCTGTTTTGCCCATTGAATATTCTTCTCCTCATCGAACCTGGCCTTCAATTCGACGAGCACCGTCACTTGCTTCCCGCTCTCGGCGGCATCGGTCAGCGCCTTGATAATCGGCGAGTCACCGGACACCCGATATAACGTCTGCTTGATGGCGAGGACGTTCGGGTCTTTGGCCGCCTGGGCGATGAAGCGGACGACCGGGTCGAACGAATGGTACGGATGGTGGAGCAAGTAATCTTTTTTCAGTACCGCTTGGAACAAATCTTTCCCCGGTTCAAGTCCTTCCGGGACGAACGGAATGAGCGTCTCGTTAATCATCTCATCATACTCGATCCCGATTTTATTATAGACCCCGAACAAGAACGTCAAATCGATTGGACCATCGACGAGGAAGATGTCCCGGTCATGAAGGTCGAGCACGTCCTGGAGCATGAACAACAGCTCTTTACTGAGTGACCGTTGCTGCACCTCGAGCCGAATCGCGACCCCGTAGCGTCGTTTCTTCAACTCTTTCTCGATTTGTTTCAAGACGTCGCGGCTGCCTTCCTCATGGAACGGCATATCGGCGTTTCGGGTGATTCGGAACGGCATCGTCGACTCGACTTCGAACCCTTTGAACAACGAGTCGATGAACTGGATGATGACATCCTCGAGCAACATCAAGTCGGTATGGTCCTCATCCTCGGTCGGTAGCTCGAGATAGCGTGGCAAGACGGCCGGCACTTGGACGAGAGCGAGCCGTTTCTTGCCTTCATCGGTCGAGGCGATCTCGACGGCGATATTCAGTGATTTAGACAACAACATCGGGAACGGCCGGTAGGCGTCGACGGCAATCGGCGTCAAGACAGGGAAGACATGCGTCCGGAAATAGAGTTTGACGAACTCGAGTTGCGTCTTATTCAAATGTTTCGGCCGCAAGAAACGGACGTTCTCCGCGGCGAGCTGCTTGAGGATTTTCTTATATGTCGCGTACTGGACCTCGACGAGCTCTTGCGCCTTGATGGAGATGGCTTTGATTTGCTGCTTCGGCGTCAGACCGGCCTTGTCTTCCGGACGGTTGAAGCCGGCGAGCACCTCGTCTTTCAATCCGCCGAAACGGACCATATAAAACTCATCGAGGTTCGAGCTGAAGATGCCGAGAAACTTCAGCCGTTCCATGAGCGGATTGCGTTCGTCCATCGCTTCTTGCAAGACGCGTTCGTTGAAGCTCAGCCAGCTGAGCTCACGGTTATTGAAATGTTCGGGTAAGTAGATGGTCATGAATCTCTCTCCTCTACGCGTAACTCGATTGATTGGTCAATCGCACGTTCCAAATGTTTTTTATGGCGGATGCCGCGTTGCAGTTCAAAGCGCGGGGATGTGTGCGTATGAAGCGTGAAGACAAGTCCTTCCTCGGTCGAGGATACGTCGACGTTCTCTACGACTTGACGTTCGGTCAAATCGAGGGCGTCGACGAGCTTGACGATGGAGCCGAGCAGCTCTAAGCTCTTCAACATCTTCGAGTCGAACCATTCGGGGAAGCCTTCGATATGTTGTTCGAGCAGGCGTCGTGATTTATAGGACGTCACCAAGGCGAGGGCGAGCCTGTCCTCGTTGTTCATCCCTTTAAAATCGTTCGTCGTAATCAAGTGGAACGTGTGGTCGCTCTTGTTATTATGGTCGATATATTCCCCGACATAAGCGAGCCGGCACGCCCCTTCTAAAAGACCGGGTTCGAACGGTTTCGGCTTAATCGTCTTCGTCTCAATCAAGCCGGTGTAAATTTGGCGGGCGAGATGAATCAAGTGTTGATGACGGACCGGGTCGACGGCATACTGCTTCTCGAAATGACGGAAACTTTCTTCTTTGACGTCACCGAAACGGACCCGATTGTTTTCCTTTAAGTAGTACTCATAGAACAAGCCCTCGCGTAGTCCGTTGTTGCTCATCATGAACTCAGGAACTTTCAAATACTTCGCCAGTTCATCGATGGCGGTCACGGCCGGGGCGATGATGTCCATCCGGTCCTTCGACAAACCGTCGAGACGCCCAAGTTGTTTCGGCGACATTTGTATGAGTTCGTCGACGACATCATGCAGGCGGTCGGCCCCGAGCGTGTATTGATGAATTCCCTCGAGTGGGAACAAGGACATCGACTGTTCGACCCGAACGAGGTTTCGAGCCGTGCCTCCGACACCGACGAGCGGTATACCGTGCGGCTCGAGCCAGTCGATCTCTTTGAACGACTTTTTCAAGAACGTCGTCAATTGTTTACGCTCGTCTTTCGTGAGCGTGTCACCCTTCATGAAGTCCTCGGTCAATGTGACGGCTCCGAACGGGAAGCTGTGATAGAAGACGAGTTCACGATCTTTGAAGTAGGTCACTTCCATTGAACCACCACCGATATCGACTGAATAGCCGTCCTCGATATACGTCGAGTTGATGATGGCCGAGTAGCCGTAAAACGCCTCCTCATAGTCGCTCAACAACCGAATCTCCATGCCGGTCGCTTGCCGGACTTCTTCTAAAATGGCCTCGGAATTGCTGGCGTTGCGGATGGCGGCCGTCGCGACGGGCAACACTTCTTTCACTTCGTGATGCTCGTTCAAGCGATTAAAGTGATTCAGCGTCTCGATGAGCGCCTCGATGCCAGACTCGGACAGTTCATTGTCATCGGTGATATGGCTCGACAGCCGTGCCACTTCTTTCACGTTCAACCGTTCAAAATACTGACCGTGGCCGTTCACTTCAAAAATGACGTTACGAACCGAGTTGGACCCGATATCGATGACTGCTAGTTTTTTCTCCACGGAAAAACCCCCTCTGCGTTATCTCTAGTGTACAACGAAGATCATAAAATTACATACGGATTTCAGTTCGTGCGCCGCCAATCGGCTCGCATTGCCTCTATACTTGAAGCATAGACTGATATTCTGTATAATACAGACGCCAAGCAAGTAGAAATGATTACGATTTATCACACGAGAGAAGGGTAGCTTATGACGACATCCGTCGTAAAATTAAATCATGTTTCCTATCATTACGATGGGACCGCCGCGCTACAGGACGTGTCCATCGATATTAAACAAGGCGACTTTGTCGCTGTCGTCGGGGAGAACGGGTCCGGCAAATCGACGTTGATTCGGACGATTCTCGGATTGTTATCGCCGCAAACCGGATCAGTCGAACTGTTCGGCCGTCCCCAAGGACAGTTCAAAGACAAGTCTCGTATCAGTTACGTTTCCCAAAAAGCCGCGTCGTTTAACTCAGGATTTCCGGTGACGGTCGAGGAAGTCGTCGCTATGGGCCGTTATGGACGCCTCGGTCTGTTCAAACGGTTGAATATCGAAGACAAGGCGGCCATTCAAAATGCACTCGAGACGGTCAATATGTGGCAGTTTCGACATCGGAAAATCGGCAGCCTGTCCGGCGGCCAGCAACAGCGTGTCTTTATCGCTCGAGCAATCGTCAACCAACCGGACTTGCTCATCTTGGATGAACCGACGGTCGGGGTCGACCAAAAACATTTGCGTGATTTTTATGAGGTGCTCCATCTGTTGCGTGAGCACACGTCATGTACGTTCATTCTCGTCACCCATGACTTGAACGTCGTCACCGACCTCGTCACGAAAGTCGTCCATCTCGATCACGGGCGTATGGCCTGCAACTGTGGATTAAAAGAATATAGTGAACTCGGCGAATTGACGGCGATTAAACCGTATCCGGTCAAAGTGCTCGTCCATGAAGGTACGTCATGATCACGGATCTGTTCACGTACAGCTTTTTACGTTATGCGTTCATCGCAGCCGTCGTCATTGGTTTCACTGCGCCGCTCATCGGCTCGTTCGTCGTCGTCAGACGGATGAGTTTGATTGCCGACGCGTTATCCCACATGACGCTTGCCGGAATCTCGTTCAGTCTGTTCCTCGGACAGTATATTCTGCTGTTCAGCGACTTGAACCCGCTTTACTTGGGGACGCTCGTCTCCGTGCTCGCCGCGCTCGGCCTCAATTGGCTCCGCGGAAAATACGTCCATTTCCAAGAGTTGTCGATTCCGATCATGATGTCGGCCGGGATGGGACTCAGTGCGATCTTCATCTCATTGTCGCGCGGGTTTTCCATCGATTTGTCGACGCTCCTGTTCGGGTCAATCTCAGCGGTCAGTCTATCAGACATCTGGATGATTTTGGCGGTGGCGGGTTTCACGTTGCTCGTCATCATCGTGTTCTATAAACAGCTGTTGTTCTTGTCGTTCGATGAAGAACAGGCGAAAGTGTCGGGCCTGCCGAGTACGATGCTCCACGTGCTGTTCATGTTCGTCGTCGCGCTCGTCATCGCCGTCAGCATGCGCATCGTCGGCACACTGCTCGTCTCGAGTCTGATCACATTACCGGTCGCGGCTGCGCTCCGGTTCACGAGCAGCTTCAAGCAAACGATTCTCTGGTCAATCGTGTTCGGAGAAGTCGCGACGATTGGCGGACTCATCCTCGCCTATGAGCTCGATGTCGCCCCGGGTGGTGTCATCGTTCTGCTCGCCGTTATGATTTTAGCCGTCGTCATGCTGGCTGAACGACTCGGACTCGCTCGGAAGAAGGAGGTTCGTTATGAAGGAAACTGAACAATTGACCCGCCTGCAATCGTCGTCGCTCAAAGTGACACCGAAACGGATTGAGATGTTTGCCTTTCTCGCGGCGGAAGAGCGTTACGTCAGTGCCAAGGACGTGCTCGACTATATGCGCGCGAAACATCCGACGATGAGTTTTGACACCGTGTACCGCAACTTGAAGTCATTCGCTGAGGAAGGATTGCTCGAAGCGACCGAATTGAATGGAGAGAAGGCGTTCCGCGTCACGTGCGGGTCGAATCATCATCATCACCATTTGATTTGCCGCGGTTGCGGTAAGACGAAGCTGCTCGAGCTCTGCCCGATGCGCTATGTCGAGACGCTCGATCCTGATTTTGAGGTCGTCGATCATAAATTCGAGATTTACGGGTATTGTAAACAATGTAAGTGACAAGAAGGGATTGTGGATGCAATCCCTTTTTTGTCGAATCAAGAGAGGGGGAGTCGAGATGATTTACACCGCAGCCGAAATCAAACAAGCCGATGCGACGGCGCTCCGGCAAGGGATGCCGGCCGACGTGTTAATGGAACGGGCAGCATCAGCCGTGGCGGCCCGTCTGACCTTCCGGCCACGCTCGTCGGTGCTCGTCATCTGCGGCGCCGGCAATAACGGTGGGGACGGCTGGGTCGTGGCTCGAGAATCGGCACAGCGAGGGTGTGACGTCTTTGTCTATGCCCCATTTGGCGAACCGAAGTCTTCGGAAGGGGAACGGCATGCGGCGTATGCGCGCCGTTTCGTCACCATCGTCGAGGAGCCCCGAGACGCCGATTATGTCGTCGACGCCTTGTTTGGGGTCGGATTCCGTGGTCCGGTCACCGGAAAGGCGAGGGACGTCATCACTTGGATGCGTGAACAGTCGGCGCCGGTCATGGCGATCGATGTGCCGTCCGGTGTCCCGAGTGATGAGGCGTCAGAATTTGACGGACATGCGGTTAAGGCAGATACGACGTTTTCGCTACACGGCTATAAGCGGAGTGCCTTTTTAACTCAGACGGCTCCATATTATGGGACGGTCGAGATGGTCGATATCGGACTGTCACACAAGTCCGAATGGCGTGTGTTGACCGAGTCAGACTTTGATCGGGGGTTGCTCGAGCGCGACCCGTACGGTCATAAGAATCGATATGGTCATGGATGTTTGATTGGCGGGAGCCGTCATTTGATTGGAGCCCCGTTCTTGGCGGCCCGGGCGGCGTTACGGACTGGCATTGGCTTACTGGACTTGGCCATCCCATCGGAGGCGCACATCATGGCATCGAGTTTACCTGAGGCGATGTATTACGACATCGATGAATTGCCGGACAAGGAGTATGCAGCTACGGCGATTGGGCCAGGTCTCGTCGACGATGAACGGACGGACCGTTTATGGCAAACCGTCCGTCGTCAATCGAAACCGCTGATCGTCGATGCGGGCGCCTTGACGACGGAACATCTCGTAGCAGAAGGTCCTCTCACGTTGACGCCGCACCCGGGAGAGTTCGCTCGCTTGACGGGACGATCCGTCGCCGAGATTGAAGCGGACCGGTTCCGTATCGCGTCAGACTTCGCACGGCAACATGGGATTCATCTCATCTTGAAAGGGACGCATACGCTCATCGTCAAACCAGACGGGACGGGGGCGGTCAATACGATTCAAGCCGCGGCGCTCTCGAAAGGAGGGAGCGGCGACGTGTTGACCGGAATGTTGCTCGCGCTCTGGGCGCGGACGGACCGAATCGACACCGAGTCTTCCCCGAACGAACAAGCCGTCCTATGGCATGCCTTGGCGGCACAAGCCGCGAGTCGGCAGATGCATCCGGCGAGTGTCCTCGCAACAGACGTCATCGAAGCGATCGGACGCATATAAAAAAGCCCCGTATACAGTGGATATTCTTATCCACGTATATGGGGCTTTTTTTAAATGGTGATGGACTTGGTCGTCTCGAAGCGATTGACGATGTGGAGCGCCTCGTTCCAAGATGTGATCCGTTTCACCCCGTCCGGCAACGGTTTGCGGTTATACGGCGCATCGAACAATAGGACCGGAATGGTCGTCTGTTCATGGATCGAGATCGCGTTCTCATAACGGTCCTCCATGAATAGGTCGAGTTCGAGCTGTTTGACGACGCCGACCTTGTCATGGCTCCCTGTCATGATGAGCGAGTCGAGTGGGAGTTCATGCTGCCGAATCCACTCCTCTGTGACGGCGCGGACGGCTTCGCTGCGGGCCGTGACGTAATGGAGACGGTGTGCTTTTCGCATGTGCCAAAGGACGTCGTTCACTTCAGAGTGGGGAAGTGAGCGACGATAAATCGCTTCCTCGTGGCCTTGCTCAATCATGAAGCGCCAAAACGCTTCTTGCGTCATATCGGTATACGTATGCAACTCGTATTCGGTCGCTTGATGATAATCGATGGCGTACCCGAGTGCGTCGTTCATATAGTGAAAACAACTTTGCGGATCCGTGACGGTTCCGTCGAGGTCTATTCCAATGTGCATCTTCGTCCCTCCTTGCTCATAACCCTTATTGTACCAAAAGCCCGCTCGGTTGCAACCGAGCGGGCGAAGGATTAGTTAGATTGGTTGGCGAGTTCTTGCTCCTCGAGTTCGCGAGCGGCAAGTTTCTCGGCGACAATGGCGTCGATTTCTTTCTTCAACTCTTCGACCATCGTGGCTTCAGGCACTTTACGGATGATTTTCCCGTGACGGAAGAGCAGGCCTTCGTTGCGGGCACCGGCGATGCCGATATCGGCTTCACGTGCTTCACCCGGTCCGTTGACCGCACAGCCGAGCACAGCGACCTTGATGTTGACGTTAATGTTTTGGATATACTCTTCGACTTCTTTCGCAATCGAAATCAAGTCGATTTCGATGCGTCCACATGTCGGGCATGAGATGAGCGTCGCCGCGTTGGCCGCGAGACCGAACGATTTGAGCACTTCTTTGGCGACTTTGATTTCTTCGACCGGGTCGTCAGATAGTGAGACACGGACCGTCGAACCGATACCGAGCGAAAGGATTGCCCCGAGGCCGGCAGCAGACTTGAGTGATCCCGAGAAGAGCGGGCCTGATTCCGTGATTCCGACGTGGAGCGGGTAATCGAACGTCTTGGCTGCGAGCGTATACGCTTCGAGGGCCAAGTTTACGTCAGATGCCTTAAGCGAGATGATTGTGTTATAGAAACCGAGGTCTTCTAAGATTTTGACGTGGTGCATGGCACTCTCGACCATTCCTTGAGCCGTCGGATAACCGTACTTTTCAAGGAATTGCTTTTCGAGTGAGCCGGCGTTGACACCGATGCGAATCGGGATGCCTTTTGCTTTAGCGGCGTTGACGACCGCTTCGACTTTCTCGCGACGACCGATGTTACCCGGGTTGATTCGAATCTTATCGACACCGCTCTCGATGGCTTTGAGCGCCAATTTGTAGTCGAAGTGAATATCGACGACGAGCGGGATATTGATGCGGCTCTTAATCTCAGCGAGGGCATCGGCAGCGCGCTCATCCGGACAAGCGACGCGGACGACTTGGCAGCCTGCTTCTTCAAGACGCAAAATTTCGGCGACGGTCGCTTCGACGTCATGTGTTTTCGTTGTCGTCATCGACTGGATGACGACCTCATTCGATCCCCCAATGATGAGGTTGCCGACACGAATCGGACGGGTTAATGAACGATGCAGAATTTCTGACATATACGTAATCTCCTTCTTTTGGAAAGGTTCCAATCGATTTAAGATGAGTGGTTTCCTTATTATCATAACGAAATGTTTGTGAAAAAGCACCCGGCAAGCGCTTGCGAGATGTGCTCTTACGAAACGCTAACGTTATCTTAACAGATGCTTCATAATTTTCCACCGTCTGAAGACCGATATATTCAATGAAATGACGTGTGAAGAGGTGGAATGAAGGATGTTGAAGCGATTTAAACGATTGAAGAGGATGAAGCGTCGAAACGAGTGGACGATGGCAAGTCGGTTGACTTGGACGTTGATGCCAATCATGCTCATATCATTTTCAATTGTATTCGGTTGGTTCGCCATGAAAGCCGAACAGTTGATGACCGACGAAATCGAAAAACGGTTGCATCGAGAAGCGACTGTGATGCGGGAGACAATCAAGACGACGTATGAGGCGTATGTCGCGAACGAAAAGATGTTAACCCGTTCTTTAAAGTCGACGTACATGCAACAGGCTTCGATCCTAGCTACAGACGGACTCGAAGCGAGTCAGTATTTGGTGACCAATGATAATATCGATAAATTGAGCGGGAAAAAAGTTGAAGACCGGTTTAGCAATCGCCTAGATGAGATTTTAGTGGAAGACGTGAGTGTCAGTGATCAACATGATGAGTTTATCGTTACGACGCCGATTCCTGAACTTCAGGCTCATTACGTCATTGTTGTGACGAAACAGTCGGTACTCGGTTCGATGTGGGCACTACAAGAAATCGTCTTCGTTGGCCTGATCAGTATGCTCGTGTTCATGATTGGCTTGTTTGCCGTCATGATTCGTCGTGAGGTCAAGCCGTTGACGCAGTTTGCCGAACGATTGCGTGAGTCGGTGGCGACGCGCTCATTCACAGCAGTTACATTAGACGCCAACTCAATTGAAATGCGAAGTCTAGAGCAGGCATACAATACGTTAATTGGATTATGGACGCGCTCGCTCGTGACGATGACCGAGACGTCAACAGCATTCGAATCAAGCTTGCCGCTGTTCAGAAGACAACTGGAGGCGAATGAACAGCAAATCGTGGGCTTTAAGGAAGTAGCGGCCACGGTCGCGCTGACGAGTCAGTCTTACCAGTCGTTCACGACCGAGTCGACCCATCGGTTTACCGATATCGCTGCCCACGTTCGTTCATTCGAAAAAGATATCGCTGCAATCGATCAACGGACAGAGTTACTAAATCGAACGATTGCGTCAGAAATGGAATCGTTCTCGAGCGTCAAAGGAGCGAGTGAATCGTTTGCCATCAAAGCGGCAGCGGTCCAGCAACGATTATTAGACAGCGAGGCGACATCAGAGCGAGCGGATGATGCGCTAAAGAAAATCCTTTCTGTCGCGGCTGCGACAAAAATGTTAGCGCTCAACGCCTCGATTGAAGCAGCACGTGCCGGTGAACATGGTAAAGGATTTGCCGTTGTCGCCAGCGAGGTCGGACAGTTGGCGAAAGTGACGAACGAATCGACGTTATCCGCTGTGGCTACGATTGAAGCCATTCGGCAAGAACGAAGCGAAGTGTTCATGGAAATGGAACGCTTCGAATCCGACATTAAATCATTAGGGGCGGCATTGCGTAATATCGAAGCGGGGATCGAGAAAATTGATCATGAGGTCACAAAACAAATGAGCCAATTCCAAGCGATCACGGAACAGACATCGCTGACCGGACAGCAGTTGCTTGAAATGGCGGAAGCGAATGGTCAATTGACCGAAATCGGAATGATGCTCGAGCAAAAACTGCATGACTTACAAGACGGTGTCGAAGAATGGACGGATACACAACGAGCTTTACAAACGGCAGGAACCCATCTCGGCAATCAAAGCGAACGTCTTCACGACGTCTTGCATGATTTGGCACCACTCCAATAAACAAGGCCGGACGAGCGCATAGAAGCGTTCATCCGGCCTTGTTTTATGATGTTCGTTTAATCGGGATTAGCGATAATGGAACGACTACATAAATAAATAATAGTAGAATCCCGAACCACGACGCGGACGGCGAAACGTGATACAGGACGACGAGACTGACTGTCGGAATGAGCGACATCGCGACCGCATACGGCCAAGCTTGGCGATACGGCCACATCTTCTTCGTACGCCATTTCGTGACGAGTTGGACGAGGAGGGCACTGAGGGCGACGAGTCCCATATAGAAGAAGAAAATCGCGAACGCATGTAAGAACAACCACATCGGCCAAAAGAAATTTGGTTGTAACACGATGTAATCGAGTGCCGTGACGGTCAACGTCAACACTAAACTCGCCATCATATAGGCGTGGAGTGGGGCCAAGCGGAGACGTAACGCCTGCTTGGACGGGTAAAGGCTATGGCGGATAAACTGAATCGTTGTCTTGAACATAAATGGAACTCCAATCTGTTATAGTACAAAACTAGAAAAACAAACAAAAATCATACAGTGGTTTAATAAAACCTTAACATTAAACCTGTTTACATCGAATGGGTGATGCGGGCATAATGAGTAGGGCATTAAAAACCAAGCAAACACAACTAATTCACAATCAAAAGGAGTACAAAAATCGTGGAATACAATTTGCAAGAAATGTTATTCATGTTTTTTGGAGGATTAGGGATCTTCCTCTTCGGTATCAAATCGATGGGAGACGGCCTCCAAAAGTCAGCAGGTAACCGCCTGCGTGACATCCTTGATAAGTATACATCGAATCCGTTCCTCGGAGTACTAGCTGGTATCATTGTAACAGTCTTGATTCAGTCATCGTCAGGTACGACTGTCATCACGGTCGGTCTTGTCAGCGCCGGGTTCATGACGCTCCGTCAAGCAATCGGGGTCATCATGGGGGCGAACATCGGGACGACAGTGACCGCGTTCATCATCGGTTTCGATGTCGGCGCCTACGCGTTGCCGATTATCGCTATCGGTGCGATTCTTCTTTTCTTCTTTAAAAAAGAGAAATTGCAACATTTGGGTCAAATCTTCTTCGGTTTCGGGATGCTGTTTTACGGTCTTGAACTTATGGGAAGCGGCATGAAGCCGCTCCGTTCGAGCGAATACTTCATCGACTTGACGCAATCGATGAGTGACAACCCGTTCCTCGGTGTCGTCGTCGGTACGGTGTTTACCGTCATCGTTCAATCGTCATCAGCAACGATCGGGATTTTGCAAGAGTTGTATGCCGGTGGATCAATCGACTTGGACGCGGCACTTCCGGTCTTGTTCGGAGACAACATCGGGACAACGATTACAGCGGTACTCGCTTCAATCGGTGCTTCGGTAGCAGCCCGTCGTGCGGCAGCAGCCCACGTCATCTTTAACATTGTCGGGACGACGATCTTCATGATCTTGTTGATCCCGTTCACACAATATATTTACTGGATCACAGATATTTTAGCGATTGAAGACAAGATGCAAATCGCCTTCGCCCACGGGACGTTCAACGTCGTCAACACGTTCATCCAGTTCTGGTTCATCGGAACGATTGCTTGGATCGTGACGAAAATGGTTCCTGGTGAAGATTCAATCGTCGATACGAAAGCACAGCATTTGGATCCAATCTTCATCCAACAGTCACCATCGATCGCCGTCGAACAAGCGAAGTTTGAAGTCATCCGCATGGGCGACTTCGCAAAACTTGGACTTGATGAAGCGCGCAACTATATGACGACTGGCGATAAGAAACATGCCGAGAAGTCAGCGCACATTGAAGAGGCGCTCAACTCGCTTAACTCAAAAATCACAGATTACCTCGTGAAACTCGCTGCCGTTGATTTGACGGAGCAAGAATCACAAGAACATAAGACACTCATGCATGCCATCAACGATATCGAGCGAATCGGTGACCACGTCGAGAATATTATCGAATTGATCGATTATAAGACGGCGACACGTGTCACACTATCGACCGGTGCTCAGAAAGAGTTGACGGAAATGTACGATTTGACACGGGCCACGCTCGAGAAGTCACTTCAAACGTTGGCGAGCGGAGACATGGTCGAAGCGCGTCAAGTCATCGAGATGGAAGCGAAACTCGATATGCTGGAGCGTCAGTTCCGTAAAAATCACGTTGTCCGCTTGAATACAGGTGAGTGTGACGGCCAAGCCGGTATGTTCTTCGTCGATATGCTCTCGAACTTGGAGCGCATCGGTGATCACGCCATGAACATCACAGAAATCACGCTTGAAGATAGAAACGAAGCAACAGTCTAATCCAACGGTCCTTCCGGCTCATTTGAGACGGAGGGACTTTTTGGTTCAATGTGACTTTTGATTGACAGTGACGCGTTCATTCAGTATATTATTACTGTATAACAACGTGGCGGTGTAGCTCAGCTGGCTAGAGCGTACGGTTCATACCCGTGAGGTCGTGGGTTCGACTCCCTCCGCCGCTACCAATAAAGGACCCTTAGCTCAGCTGGTTAGAGCAGACGGCTCATAACCGTCCGGTCGTAGGTTCAAGTCCTACAGGGTCCATTTTGTGAACAGCTTTCTGATGAAAGCTGTTTTTTGTTTTCATTTTTAGTTTTCAAACTCGAAGTCCTGGGTAAATATCCGTTAGCATTTTGTTTTTTGAAAAATATGAAATGAGGCGAAGCGAGATGGAACGAAATCATACGATGATGCAATTTTTTGAATGGCACGTCCCGGCTGACCAGAAACATTGGAAGCGATTGAAAGAACGAGCTTCTGAATTGAAGGAAGTCGGAATTACCGCATTATGGTTGCCCCCTGTCACGAAAGGACAGAGCGACGAGGATACGGGATATGGCGTGTACGATTTGTATGATTTAGGGGAGTTTGACCAAAAAGGAACGGTCGCGACCAAATACGGAACAAAAGAGGAATTACTCGAGGCGACGAAGCATGCCCAAGAACTTGGAATGCAAGTCTATATGGATGTCGTCTTAAACCATAAAGCCGGGGCCGATGCGACCGAGAAGTTCGATGTGCTCGAAGTCGACCCGGAAGATCGCACGAAAGTGCTGTCAGAAGAGCCGTTCGAGATTGAAGGCTGGACCAAGTTTGATTTCGAAGGTCGAAACGACAAACATTCCTCTTTCAAATGGAACTTCCATCACTTTAACGGTACAGATTATGACGCTGCGAACGACCATAGCGGTATCTTCTTCATCCTCGGTGAAAACAAAAAATGGAACGACAACGTCGATGACGAGTTCGGTGTCTATGACTATTTGATGTTCGCCAATATCGATTATCACCACCCAGAAGTCCGTGAAGAAGTTCTTAGCTGGGGCAAGTGGTTTATCGAAGAGACGCAGTGCGACGGGTTCCGACTCGATGCCATCAAACACATCAACTATGATTTCGTTAAAGAGTTCAGCCAGAAAATGAAAGCTGAAAAAGGCGACAACTTCTACTTGGTCGGTGAGTTCTGGAAGTCAGAGCTCGATGCATGCCGTGAGTTCCTCGACAACATCGATTATCACGTCGATTTGTTCGACGTGCCGCTCCATTACAACTTGCAGCGTGCCTCGACAGAAGGAGAATCGTTCGATATGCGGACGATCTTTGACGATACGCTCGTCCAGTCCCACCCGCTCCACTCAGTGACGTTCGTCGATAACCACGATTCACAACCGGCGGAAGCACTCGAGTCATGGGTCGAAGATTGGTTCAAACAAATCGCCTACGGTTTAATCTTGCTTCGCCAAGACGGGTACCCTTGTGTGTTCTATGGGGACTACTACGGCATCAACGGACCGCACCCGGCCGATGGGAAGAAAGTGGCAATCGATCCGCTCCTTTATGCGCGCCGTGAGAAAGCGTACGGTCAACAGGACGACTACTTCGATGACGAACACGTCATCGGTTGGGTCCGTCAAGGTGTCGAGGAGATCGAGCGTTCGGGTTGTGCTGTCCTCATCTCGAACAGTGAAGCAGCCGAGAAACAGATGTTCGTCGGCGAGCACCGTGCCGGCGAGAAATGGGTCGATTTGACACAGACCGTCGATGAGGTCGTTGAGATTGATGAAGACGGACATGGAGTATTTAAAGTAGCGGCAGGTTCGATTTCGGTTTGGGCGTTACCTGAACAAGACGTCGAGTGAAGCATTACAATTGAGTCGACCGTCACAAATCTGTTACATTTAAAACGAACGTTGTTCAAACCAATTTAAGGGGGATTTTAGTTATGGCTAAATTTGAATTACCACAACTTGATTACGCATACGATGCACTTGAACCACACATTGACGCACGCACGATGGAAATCCACCACACGAAACACCACAACACTTACGTCACGAACGTAAACAATGCACTCGAAGGAAAAGACGTGAACTACTCTTCACTCGAAGAGTTGCTTCAAAACCTCGATTCACTTCCTGCTGACATTCAAACAGCGGTCCGCAACAACGGTGGCGGTCACTGGAACCACTCATTCTTCTGGAAATTGTTGAAGAAGAACGAGAACGGTGCTCCGACGGGCGAACTCGCTTCTGCAATCGACGAAGCGTTCGGCAGCTTCGACGCGTTCAAAGAGGAGTTCACGAAAGCAGCGACAACACGCTTCGGCTCTGGTTGGGCTTGGCTCGTCGTGAAAAACGGCAAACTCGAAGTCACATCGACTCCAAACCAAGATTCACCGATCATGGAAGGCGTTCAGCCAATCCTCGGTCTCGATGTTTGGGAGCATGCGTACTACTTGAACTATCAAAACCGTCGTCCGGATTATATTCAAGCGTTCTTCCATGTCATCGACTGGGATTACGTCGCGAAGCTCTACGCAGACGCAAAATAATGACACTGTCCCGGGATTCGATTGAATCTCGGGATTTTTTCTACATTACATTATTTTGTAAACAAATTATGATATAGTGAAAATCGAGTCGAAAAATAGAAATAACACTGACATATACGTTACCTATACTTATAGAAGGAATTGAATCAGAAAGGAGATAACTGAATTGGCCAGAAACCGTGTGAAAGTGCCGAAGAAACGGCGCAACCACCTTCCGTTGCGATTGAACTTATTGTTCTTTATCGTCTTCATCTTATTCGCGACACTCATTTTCCGTTTAGGCGTCGTCCAAATCGTCAACGGTGAGTTGATTGCCCGTGAAGTTCAGAAGACCGAATCAAGCAAAATCAAGTACGAGGTACCGCGCGGTAAAATCTATGACCGCAACGGCCAAGTGCTCGCCGACACCATCTCGAACTACTCGGTCATGTATCGCCGGTCGCAAGTGACGAAGACGGAAGAGCGGCTCGAAGTCGCCATCAAGCTCGCGGAAATCGTCGACGTGCCGGAGAAGGACCGTAAAGTGACGGAGCGGGACCGCAAGGATTATTGGATTGCCATCGATCCGGAGCGCTCGCAAGAACGGGTCCAAAACCTGTTGGCTGATTTATCGGAAGAAGAACGGGCCGCCTTGTCGAACCAAGACGTCGACCAGTTGTTGCTCGATTCCATCACGGACGCGGAAATCACGTTTGACGATGCGACCGAAG
Source organism: Exiguobacterium sp. s50 (assembly GCF_018618175.1). Classification (NCBI taxonomy): domain Bacteria; kingdom Bacillati; phylum Bacillota; class Bacilli; order Caryophanales; genus Exiguobacterium; species Exiguobacterium sp. s50. Next base: position 230,134 of record NZ_JACSLP010000001.1, on the reverse strand, counting down.
AAATCATCGCTATCAAACATAACATGGAGTCAGGCTATGCGCTCGACCCACAAGTCATTAAAATCGGGGCGTCTCCAAAAGAAATGGCACTGATTGAAGAAAACTTGGAACTGCTCCCTGGCGTCAGTGTCGAACCGTATTATCAGCGGGATTATCCGTTCGGTGAGACGTTCCAAAGCTTCCTCGGAAGTTATCGTCAAATCCCAGCCGAGCAGCGCGCTTCGTATCAAGCGAAGGGGTATGGCTTGAATGATCGGGTCGGAACGTCTTATCTCGAACAACAGTATGAGGACGTGCTACGCGGGACCCCGGCCTATGACGTCTTCACGACGTATAAAGGGGAACCGGTCGGAGAACCGACTCGCGTTAGCGGGAACCCAGGGAAAGATATCATCTTGTCGACGGACATCGAATTCCAAAAAGAAATCGATGAGATTTTGAAGAAAGCGATTCGAGCCGGCCGCTCGGGCAGCCCGCACTTTGACCGTGCCTTCGCCGTCGTCATGAACCCGCAAACGGGTGAATTGCTCGCCCTCTCGGGACAAGAGCTCGACTATGAAACGAACGAATTCAAAGACGTCTCGACCGGGACGGTCCTGCGGGCGAGTCAAATCGGCTCGACAATCAAGGGAGCGACGGTCGCGTTCGGACTTGAAGAAGAAGTCATCCAACCGGGTGAATATATTTATGACACGCCGATTCGTATCGGTTCGTCACTCAAGTCGTCGTACCGGAACATGGGGAACATCAACGACCTTGATGCCCTCGCGTTATCATCGAACATTTATATGTTCCAAATTGCCCTGCGGCTCGCCGATTACTACTCGACCGGCCAAATCGTCGGAGAGAACGTGACCGAGGCATTCAATACGATGGAACATTACTATAAGCAGTTCGGACTCGGAATTGAGACAGGGATCGACCTCCCATATGAATCAATCGGATTCCGTAGCGTACCGGACCGTGTTACGCTCCTCATGGATATGTCGATCGGTCAGTTCATCTCATACACGCCGATTCAATTGGCGCAGTATACGTCGACGCTTGCGAACGGCGGATACCGGATTCAACCGCATCTCTTGAAAGAAATCATCGAACCTGGCTCGCTCGACGAAGCGAACAAGCAAGTCGTCAGCACGTTCCAACCGAACGCGCTCAATAAAGTCGATATTCGTGATGAATTTCTTCAACGGGCGCGCCAAGGATTCCGGCAAGGGGTCGAGAGTGGAACGTCTCGTATCCTGCAACAGACGGGAATCACGGCGGCCGGTAAGACCGGTACCGCTCAAGCGATCGCGGAAGGGCCAGATGGTCAAGCGAAGCGAAACGCGAACGGTGAACCGATTAAGACACTCAACTCGAACCACGTCGGCTGGGCGCCATATGATGACCCGGAAATCGCTTGGGCCATCATCATGCCAGGCCTCGAGGCGGAAGGGATCAACACCCGTGTCGCGCACGACATCATGAAGGCGTATTTCGACTTAGAAGACGTCCAAGCACAGATTCAATAAAGAAGTCACTTCGGTGGCTTCTTTTTTTCGTCTTTACAATTCTTTTACGTTCCGTTTATTTCTCGTTAATAGTAGTTTATTAGGATGTTAATTGTAGGACAGAACAACGAAGCCACAACACAAATCAAAGCAAACTCAAGGAGGACGTCAGAAATGTCTTGGATGAAAAAATCAGCTTTAGTCGCTTCAATCACTTCGGTGGCCATCATCGGTGCCGCGTGTGGGAATAATGAAGAAGGTGGCGGCGCAGCCGACGGTGAAGGACTTTCAGGTAAAGTCGTCATGGACGGTTCGTCAACACTCTTCCCGATTATGGAAGCCGTAGCCGAAGAATATTCAGCTGAACAGCCAGACGTTGAAGTCACGGTCGGTGTCTCAGGTACGGGTGGCGGATTTAAACGTTTCGTAACAGGCGAGACAGACTTCTCGAACGCGTCACGTGAAATCAAAGAAGAAGAAGCGGCTGAAGCCGAGAAGAACGGTGTCGAGTATACACAACTCGCTGTCGCTCTCGACGGTCTCTCGCTCGTCGTCAACCCAGAGAACGATTGGGCTCAAGACATCACAATCGACGAACTCAACAAGATGTGGACTGACCCTAACGTGAAGACATGGAAAGACGTCCGCTCAGACTGGCCAGACGAAGAAATCTCATTCTTCTCACCAGGTAAAGACTCAGGAACGTTCGACTTCTTCAATGAAGCCGTCCTTGAAGACACGGACATTCGTGAAGACGCGCAATTGTCAGAAGATGATAACGTCCTCGTGACAGGGGTCGCCGGTACGAAAGGTGCGATCGGATTCTTCGGTTATGCGTACTACATTGAAAACCAAGATACGCTTCGTGCGATGAACGTCGAAGGCGTCGAACCGACGACAGAGACGATCAACGATCTTTCATACCCGCTCTCACGTGAGATTTACACATACGTGAACAACGCGTCATTGAAAGACAAGCCACAAGTCGCTGACTACACACGCTTCTTGAATGAAAATGCAGCAGCCCTTTCAGAAGAAGTTGGATATGTCGGAATGGAACAAGCACGATATGATGAGAACGCTGAAGTGATCGACGAGATCGCTGGCGAGTAATAGCGCAGAAGGCAGAAGGTGAGAGTCGCTCTCGCCTTCTCGCCGTGCTTTCTAGTATGAAGAGGTAGGGAGCGATACACGAGATGAATCAACCAAACAAAGGGCTGTCAATTCGAGAGATGATTGAAGCCAATAAGAAAAAGAAATATAGTACGACGAACGTGTTTGATAAAGTCATGCCGTTCTTATTATTCTTGAGCGCATTCGTTTCGGTCGTCACGACGGTCGGCATCGCGTTCACACTCGGTTTTGAACTGTTCAAGTTTTTCGAGCGCGTACCGGTCGCCGAGTTTTTAGGCTCGACCGAATGGTATCCGCTTAGTGCCGATCAACGTTTCGGCGTCTGGGCCCTTGTCATGGGGACACTCCAGATTACGGTCATTGCCATGATTGTCGCTGTACCACTCGGTTTGGCGTCGGCGATTTATTTGAGCGAGTATGCGTCTGAGCGTGCCCGCACGATTTTGAAGCCGATTCTTGAAGTGCTTGCTGGCGTTCCGACGATTGTCTTCGGATTCTTTGCCTTGTCGTTCGTCACACCGATTTTGCAAGCGTTGATTCCAGGGCTTCAAATCTATAACGCACTCAGCCCGGGAATCGTCGTCGGAATCATGATCATTCCGATGATCGCTTCGATTTCGGAAGACTCGATGAGCGCCGTCCCGAAAAAGATTCGTGATGGAGCCCTCGGCCTTGGCGCGACGCGTCTTGAAGTCGCGATTAAAGTCGTCATGCCAGCCGCGCTCTCAGGGATTATCGCCTCAATCGTCCTCGGGATGAGCCGTGCCATCGGTGAGACGATGATCGTAACAATCGCAGGTGGGTCACAACCGAACTTTGAGTTCAACCCGCTCAACGCGATTCAAACGATGACAGCTTATATCGTCCAAATCGCCAAAGGTGATGCAGGATACGGGACAATCGAATACTACAGTATCTATGCGGTCGGCGCATTGTTGTTCATCTTTACGCTCGTGATGAACTTATTCGCGAACTGGGTGACGCGCCGCTTCAGAGAGGAGTACTAATATGGCATTGCCGAACAGTGAGTTCAAGAATACGAAGAACTTGATGGACCGTGCTTCCGTTTCACAACGGATTAAGCGCCGTCTCCAATTAAATGAAATCTTTAAGTACGTCTTTTTAGCAGGGCTCGTCTTTGCCCTGCTCGTCCTATCGACATTGATTTATGATGTCGTCTCTAAAGGTGGCGGCTGGGTGAATTTGGACTTCCTCCGCAACTTCCCATCCCGTCGACCTGAACAGGCCGGGCTCTATCCAGCCTTGATTGGATCACTTTGGTTGATGATGTTGATCGTCCCGATGGTGTTTATCGTCGGTGTTGGTGCTGCGATTTATCTTGAAGAGTATGCACCAAAAAACCGTGTCACATCATTTATCGAAGTAAATATTTCAAACTTGGCCGGTGTCCCGTCAATCGTTTTCGGATTGCTCGGATTGACGATTTTTGTTCGCATTATGGAACTTGGGAACTCAATCATGGCCGGAGCTCTCACGCTCGGACTGATGAGTTTACCGATTGTTATCGTCGCGTCACAAGAAGCGCTCCGTTCCGTCAAGATGGAATTGCGCCATGCGTCGCTCGCACTCGGAGCCTCGAAGTGGCAGACGACGTTCAACGTCGTCTTGCCGTCGGCGATTCCAGGGATTATCACGGGAATCATCTTGGCCGTATCGCGAGCAATCGGGGAAACGGCCCCATTGATCATGGTCGGAGCAGCGACGTTCATTTCGACGACGCCGAGCAATGTGTTCTCTGATTTCACAGCGCTCCCGATTCAAATCTACAACTGGACGAGCCGTCCGCAAGCCGAATTCCAAAACTTGGCCGCTGCCGGAATCATTGTATTGATGACGATGTTGATCATCATGAACTCGGCTGCCATCTATATCCGTAACAAGTACACGAACCGACATTAAGTCATAGCAGTAAACGAGGAGGACTCTCGAGATGATGAAACAAAAAGAACTCAAAGGAGATCATGAAGTGAATACAACGACGACTCAACCGAACGAAACGGTGATGCAAAAAGAAAGTGCCTATGTCGTGAACAACTTGAATTTATGGTATGGCGACGATCAAGCGTTGATCGACGTCAACCTCGACATCAAGAAAAACGAAGTGACGGCCATCATCGGTCCGTCGGGTTGCGGGAAGTCGACGTTCATCAAGACGTTGAATCGGATGGTCGAGCTCGTGCCGTCTGTCCGTACGAACGGTGAAATCTTGTATCATGGTCGCAACATCTTTGACCGCGATTATAAAGTTGAAGATCTTCGCACGTCGGTCGGTATGGTGTTCCAACAGCCGAACCCGTTCCCGAAATCGGTGTATGACAACGTGGCGTACGGGCCACGTACACACGGCATCAAAAACAAAAAAGTACTCGATGAAATCGTCGAGCGCTCGCTTCGTGGCGCCGCGATTTGGGATGAAGTGAAAGATCGCTTGAACGAGAACGCCTATGGCCTCTCGGGTGGACAGCAACAACGTCTCTGCATTGCCCGCACACTCGCCATCGAACCGAACGTCATCCTCATGGATGAGCCGACGTCAGCGCTCGACCCGATCTCGACATTAAAAGTCGAAGAGCTCGTCCAAGAGTTGAAAGAGCAGTACTCGATTATCATCGTCACGCACAACATGCAGCAAGCAGCTCGTGTATCGGATAAGACGGCGTTCTTCTTGAACGGAGAAGTCGTCGAGTTCGATGCGACCGATAAAATCTTCTCGAATCCAACGGACAAACGGACTGAAGATTACATTTCTGGCCGGTTCGGTTAAGAAGGGGAGACAATCATGGCACAAAATCGCACATTTTTTGATACGAAGTTAAACGAATTAGAAGACAAGGTCGTTCGCTTGGCGAATTTGACGATGCGTCAAACGGCTACGGCCATCGAAGTGCTTGAAAAGCATGACCTCGTACTCGCTCAGACGGTCATCGACAACGACAACGAACTCGATGACCTCGAGCTCGAAATCAATGACGAGGCGATTCTGTTGATCGCGAAACAACAACCGGTCGCGACCGACCTTCGTCGCTTGATCGTGACGATGAAGTCGGCGACAGACCTTGAACGCATCGCGGACTATGCGACGAACATCGCCAAAGCCGTTGCGCGCATCGAGCACGTCCCGTACGTGTTAGACATCAAGCCGCTCAAACAGATGGCCGAGCAGTTGATTGACATGCTCGAGCTGGCGACTCGCGCTTATCATAAAGGCGAGGTCAGCCGGGTGCGTGACTTGAACGAGATGGACAAAGTCATCGATGACTTGAACTTGCAGGTCATCAAACAATACATGGGATCTGTGCCGACGATGGCTGTCGGGACGAACGATGTCTATGAGTTTTCGAACATCGCCCGCTATTTAGAACGCATGGGCGATCACGTGACGAATTTCGGGGAACATCTCATTTTCCTCGAAAAAGGGAAACATTATGATTTAAACCAGTAAGAAGAGTGGTAAAGAACAACAGACCAGTTGTTCTTTACTTTTTTTTTGTGCAGGAATTCACGGGTTGGAGGCGAATAGTAGAACACATGGATTTTTTTTTAGGAAGGGAGCCACAAATAGATGGAAGAGAAAATCGTTTCCTTGAAACAACAAGGACTAACGTTAAAACAGATTGCAGAACAATTAGACATGCCGATCGGGAAAGTCCAGTACGCTTGGCGCAAATGGCGTTCCCAACACGGTGAACCAGCCAAGCCGGTAGCCGCCGCTCCAAAACGAAAGACCGAAGGGAAGAAAGCAATGACACCGAAATCGAAGCAAGTACCCGCCTCATCTGGGACTCAGGTCGCTTCGACGCTGCAACATGAGCTGCCAGTCCAATCACCGCTTCTAGATAAAGGCCCAGATGGGTTCTGGAAGCTCCCTGACCGTTATGATCAAGATTTGATGCATGCGGTCGTTCAATCGCCGAACGCCGTCTACGTCTTTTGGGAGGTTTCTGACAGCGTCAAGGAGACGTTGTCGATGCAGTTCATGCGTCCGTGGGAAGATTTGCCGAAGGCGTTCCGTATCCTCGACATCACGTTGCTTGATTACGCGAGCGGGCATGCGAACCGTTCATATACGTTCGAATTACCGGAGATGACGAACAGTTGGTTCGTTCGGCCACTCGATCCGAACACGACGTATGTGTTCGAGTTTGGGATTCGGACGATGGAAGGGGAGTTTCTTCCGTTGCTCGCATCTTCACCGATTGATACGCCACGTGCGGAGCCAGCCGGCCATGGTCGTTTCGCTGAACCGGTACGACGTTGGCAATACGGGGAAGTCGAGTCTCCTGAACTGCTCGACACGCTACCTAAATATTCTGCATACCGATTCGTGCGCTGAGGAGGATTTATTTGATGAAACCAGGTTATTTTTCACTCGTCCTTCATGCCCACCTTCCGTACGTGCGACATGAAGAGAAACACCGCTTAGAAGAGAGATGGGTGTATGAAGCCATCTCCGAGACATATATCCCGATTCTTTGGCAAATCGACCGTCTGCAAAAGCCGCTTCATTGGACGGTCAGCATTTCACCGCCCGTCGTCGAGATGCTCGCCGACCCGCTCGTCCAGGACCGTTACGTGGAACATTTGGATGAGATGCTCGAATTGATTGAGATTGAGCTCGCCGAAGGACGGAGCGAACCGGAAGTTGAGACGCTCCATTTTTATCGCGGGCGCTACACCGATTTGAAAACAACGTTCCTGCATTGGGAAAAGAACTTGAACCATGCGTTCCGTACATATCGTGAGCAAGGGTTCATCGATATGGTCACATGTACGGCGACGCACGGCTTCAACCCGCACTTGTTCACGGAGCAGGCCGCCCGCACGGAAATCCGTACCGGTTTGAACTGTTTCGAGCGTCATTACGGGTTCCGCCCGACCGGCATTTGGTTGCCGGAGTGTGCCTATACGCCGGGTGTCGACCGCATCTTGTACGAGGAAGGCGTTCGTTATACGTTCGTCGATGAGCACGCTTTACTCGATGCCGACCCTACTCCGGACAAGGGGATTGGCGCACCGGTCTACTCGCCGCATGGCGTCGCCTTGTTCCCGCGTGACCAAATCATCTCCGGGAAGATTTGGAGCTCGATGATCGGGTATCCGGGCCATCCTGACTATCGCGAGTTTTATCGTGACCTCGCCTATGACCGCGACTGGGCGTATATTGAAAAGTTCATGCACCCAGAAGGGATTCGATTCGATACCGGTCTGAAGATGCACCGCATCACGGGCGACTCGGATGAGAAAGACTATTATGTCCGCGCCTGGGCCGAACATCAAATCGACAACCACGCCCTCGATTTTGCGCAGACGCTCGAAGGGCATCTTGAGGCCCATGGTGGACAAATGTTCCCGCCGTTCCTCGTGACGGCACCGTTCGATGCCGAGTTGTTCGGACATTGGTGGTTTGAAGGACCTGAATTCCTCGGCAAGGTCGCCGAGCGGCTCGAAGAGTTCGGAATCGAGACGATTACGCCGGCCCTGTTCCTCGAGCGCCACTTCCAAGACCTCGAGACAGTACACGTCTCGATGAACACGTGGGGGCGTAAAGGTTATGGTGATGTGTGGATCAACGAGCGCAACGAATGGATGCTCCGCCACTTGCACATGATGGAGACACAACTCGTCAAAGACGTGGCCGATTATCGTCACGCCTCACCGCTCGTCGATCGGGCGCTCATTCAACTCGTGCGACATTACGTCCTCGCCGTATCGAGTGACTGGGCCTTCATCCTCGACGGACAGACGACGGCCCAATATGCAGCCGAACGCTTCCGCGAGCACACACGTCTGTTCGCTGAGCTCGAGACCGCCCTATATCAAGACAAGTTATCGGATGAACTGCTCGCCGACCATTATCGCGCGTATCCGTTCCTTGATGATGTGGACATTGACATCGACACGTTCCTGTCTCCGCACGACTATTACGTGACTGAGGAACGTGGCAGTGAAGGCGAGGCGATTCTCGTCTTGACGCCAGAATATACAGGCAACGTCGTCGGTGATCTCGGACGCCGTGTCATCGACGAGGTCGAAGCCCGGGCGGCGGAAGGCGAGACGGTGTACGTCTTGACCCCGTTCAAGGAAGGGTTACCGGAGTATGAACGTCACAACCACGTCCACGTGTGCCGCGTTCGTCTGACGAGCCCGTTCTTGGAGCACGTGATGAACCAAGTCGCGGCCCAAAACGTGGCGTACGTCAAACTTGCGCATGAGCTCGTGGCCAAAGTTCCGTTCAAAGCGATCCATCAATTTGATTGGATGACGATTCCTGCGGCACGTTCGCTTGCGAAAGCACTACAAGTTCCGTTATACTCAACTATGTTGTCCTTTGAAACGACCCGCAATCCGCACGGACACGGCGGTCTGTTCGACGCGATTCACCGAATCGAGAACAGCGTCCTCGCTGAAGCCGACACGGTGTACATCTGCGAACAACTATCGACTGAGGAAGTCGGAATGCGCTATGCGATTGGTGATAACGTAAAAACCTGCCTGCCGCTCGATGCTTCGCCATACGGGCAAAAACGTTTGAAAAAGAACACGAAATAACCTTGCTTTTTCAAATAAAAATTGGTAGGATAATTGAGTATGCTTAGACTGTAAAGCAAAAGCACTTGATACAACATTAGTAAGATGGGAGTGAAAGAAATGCGCGTTAAAATCACACTAGCTTGCACAGAAACAGGCGATCGCACGTACATCACGAAGAAAAACAAACGTAACAACCCAGAGCGCCTCGAATTGCGCAAATACAACCCACGTCTCCGTCGTCACACGCTTTACCGCGAAGTGAAATAATGAGACTGGCCGTCACTCATGTGGCGGCCTTTTTTTTGAACAAGGGGGAATTGAAATGATTGAAAAGAAACAACTTCGGCAAGCCGTACATCGTCAAATCCGTGAACTCGACGACCGGTCGGACCGGGACCGCGTCATCATACATACATTGACCGAACTGAAGGCGTGGCAAGAGGCGGACACGGTGGCTGTTACGCTCGCCCTCGATTTAGAGATTGATACGTTGCCGCTCATCCGCTTAGCATGGAAGGCAGGAAAATCGGTGTTTGTGCCGAAAGTTACGAAACAGGGACTCACGTTCCATGAGATTCATTCGCTAGAAGACCTCGAGCCGGGCGTCATGAATATATTGGAACCGACGACTGAAGCGACGATGCGCTCGATTGACGTCTGTATCGTCCCCGGCCGCGTGTTTGACCGGTCCGGCTATCGAATCGGATGGGGAGGCGGCTACTATGATCGCTACCTCGCCACGTACAAAGGGACGACCATCGCGTTGGCCTATGACGTTCAACTGCTCGATGAGATCCCGATTGAGCCACACGACATTCCTGTCGAATTCATCGTGACGGAAAGGGAAACGATTTTATGTTCGCCATCTTCGTTGTAACTTGTCTGGTGGCCTTTGCCGGCTATCGATTGCGCTCGTTGACCCGCTCCGGTGCCGTCTTGACGGTCGTGACGGGGACGGTCATCGGCTACGGTTTCGGTTGGTTCGGGCTCTATTTACTCGGTGTCTTCTTCTCGACATCGTCGCTCGCCTCGAAATATCGTGCCCGGGACAAGGCGCCTGTCGATGAGATTGTTGAGAAATCGGGTCCCCGTGATTTCGTACAAGTGCTCGCCAATGGGGGCGTCGGCATGGTGACGGCGCTTGGAATGATTCTTGCGCCAAACGACGCCTGGTTATTCGCCTATGTCGCCTCGATTGCCGCGGCGACGAGTGATACGTGGGGATCTGAGTTCGGCGTCCTCGCCAAGCAGAAACCGCGCTCGATTCGGACGTTCCGTGAAGTCGAACCGGGAACGAGTGGTGGGGTGTCCGTGTTCGGTACGGTCATGTCGATTGTCGGGGCCACGGTCATCATCCTCGCCTCGCTTCCATTTATCGAGATCGATGTGACGTTCGCGCTCGTCTTGATTGCTCTCGGATTGAGCGGCAGCGTCGTCGACACATTGTTAGGGGCCACGGTGCAACGGAAATATCGATGCCGTGTGTGCGGCAAATTGACCGAGAAGAAAATGCATCATCGTGAGCCGACGGCTTATGTGTCGGGCTGGCGTTTTCTCGGCAATGACGCCGTCAACTTTTTGTCGATCGCCGCGGCCGCGACGATTAGTTTCCTCTTGTTACGATGAGGGTAGTACAGAAAATGTAGATGTTTCAAACGAATGTGAATTTTGTCACAATATCGCCAAAGTGAAAACGGTTTCCTTAGTAGTGAGTGTTTGTGAATGATGTTACAATCTTTATGTAACAGACATAACAAAAACATGAAACAGATTGTTCGAAGGGTGGAGAATCAATATGGAAACATTAAATCATGCAAAAGTAACACGCGTCGCGCTCGTTGGGGCCGGAGCGGTCGGTGCCAGCTTTGCGTACCAATTGACGACAGCAAGTCTTTGTGAGGAACTCGTCATTATCGACATCAACAAATCGAAGGCGGAAGGCGAAGCGATGGACTTGAACCACGGCGTCTCGTTCGCTTCTTCACCGATGCGCGTCTGGGCAGGGGACTATACGGACTGTGGTGCAGCAGATATCGTCGTCATCACTGCCGGTGCTCCGCAAAAACCGGGTGAAACTCGCCTCGACCTCGTCGAGAAGAACGCCAAAATCATGAAATCGATGATTGGGGACATCATGGCATCTGGATTCGACGGCATCATCATCATCGCCTCGAACCCGGTCGACATCATGACACATTTGGCTTGGAAATACTCAGGTTTACCGAAACACCGCGTGTTCGGATCAGGAACGGTACTCGATACGTCACGTCTCCGTTACATGCTCGGTGACTATTTCAACGTCGATCCACGCAACTGCCACGCCTACATCATGGGTGAGCACGGAGACACGGAATTCGCGGCCTGGAGCAACGCCCGCATCTACGGGAAGTCGGTCGAGCAGTTGCTTGAAGAGAACGACGAGTATACATGGGAAGACCTCGAAGACATCTACGTCAACGTTCGGGACGCGGCGTACCACATCATCGAGCGCAAAGGCGCGACGTACTACGCCATCGGTCTCGGTTTGCTCCGTCTCGTCAAGGCTGTGCTCCGTAACGAGAACACGTTGTTGACGGTCGGCGCACATTTAGATGGTGAATACGGCTTGAACGATATCCATATCGGTGTACCGGCCATCATCAACCGCCAAGGAATCCGTCAAGTCGTGGAAATCGAGTTGTCAGACGAAGAAAAACAAAAGATGCATCATTCGGCAGAAGTGTTATTGAAAACGATGCAACCTGTCTTATAAGAACGATTACTCGTTCTGTCATGACCGTAGTTGGCTCCCGCCACTACGGTTTTTTTGTGGACCGACGGAAGAGCGGGGCAGATTGGGGCGATGCTCGATTTTGTCGTCCTGCCTAAATTCCTTTAGAATGAAAGTATAGAAGGAGGTGAGCCAACATGACAGAACCAGCTTGTTTTTGGGAAGATGTATATCGTGCCGTCGAAGCAGGAGGACGCATCGAGGGCGTCTTAGAGCCGTCGCGGGCACTTTTATTGTTCGACACGAAAGCGGGGGATGTCTATCACCTCTACATACGGACAGATAAGGCGTGGGCGAACCATGTCGCCTTGGACGTCGAGGCGGTCATGAACTCGTTTCGCTTGGCCCGAATCGGCCGCGAGAAGCTCCATGTCCACATTTATGGTGACCCGCTCGTCGATGAAGAGCGTCTGTCGTCGCTCACGTTCCCGATTGCGGCAAAAGTGAAGCTCGAGATGCGGCCGTGCGCCGAAACGGAAACGTCATATCGCCCGCGTGCCGTCGCCCTCGACCAACAACGGAAAAATGAACTGAAGCAACGGTTCGCCTTTGGGAAGCCTCAGTTCGTCTATGCGCTCATGTTCGTGACGTTCCTCGTCATGTGGTTCGCCGAATCAATCGGCTCGACGCTCGATCCGAACACGCTCATCCGCTTCGGTGCGAAAGTGAATCCTCTCATCGACGAAGGAGAATGGTGGCGTCTGATCACACCGATGTTCCTTCATATCGGTTGGTTCCATTTCGCCATCAACATGTTCGCGCTCTGGTCACTCGGCCCGCTCGTGGAACGGATGTACGGGTCGACGCGTTTCGCCACCATTTATCTGTTGGCAGGTGTCATCGCCACGGTCGCCTCGTATGCGTTCAGCGAAGCCATCTCGGCCGGCGCGTCCGGGGCATTGTTTGGGCTTGTCGGCGCACTGCTCTATTTCGGACTGCGCGACCGCTCCTTATTTATGAAGACACTCGGCCCTCCACTGTTTATTATGTTAGGATTAAACGTGGGACTCGCTTTCGTCCTTGGCGCTAGTTTGGACCATTCCGCACACGCGGGTGGACTCGTCGGGGGCTTTCTGATGGCGGGAGTGGTCGGCTTACCGGATGAACATGTGAAGAAACGTCGCCTGCTATTTGCGGGGCTCGTGTTCGTGGCGTCCGGCATATTATTTTGGCTCGGCTACAATCGATGACAAAGGAGTAAGGGTATGATTGAAACGTTGAAGCAATTGGTTGAAATTCCAAGTCCGTCCGGGATGACGGACGAGGCGATCGGATTCGTCGAACAAGAACTGACGGCACTCGGGATCCCCACGAAACGCTTGAACAAAGGGGCGCTTCTGGCGACATTTGAGGGCAAATCGAATCGAGCCCGCCTGTTGACGGCCCATGTCGATACGCTCGGCGCGATGGTGAAAGAAATCTTGCCGAGCGGCCGCTTGCGCTTGACGCAAGTCGGTGGATACGCCTGGACCGCAATCGAAGGGGAGAACTGTCTGGTTCATGCCGAGACGGGTGCGCCGATTGAAGGAACGATTCTCATTCATCAATCGAGCGTCCATGTCTATAAGGATACGAATAGCGCCGAACGGACGGCGTCAACGATTGAAGTGCGCTTGGACGCGGACGTCCATACAGCCGAAGACGTAAGGGCCCTCGGTATCGAGGTCGGGGACTTCGTCTCATTCGACCCGCGCTTCCGTCAGACCGACGCCGGTTATATCAAATCACGTCATCTCGATGACAAGGCGTCCGTTGCCATCTTGCTCGATTTGGCGAAAGATCTGGTCGAGGCGGAGTTGCCACACCCGGTCCATTACTTGATCTCGAACTATGAAGAGGTCGGGTTCGGGGGCAACGCCGGAATTCCCGAAGCGGTGACTGAATATATCGCTGTCGATATGGGTGCGCTCGGGGACGGGCAACACTCGGACGAGTATACAGTTTCGATTTGTGCGAAAGATTCGTCAGGCCCGTATGATCTCGGGTTGCGCCGTCAATTCACCGCGCTATGCCGTAAACATGACATCGCCCATAAAGTCGATATCTATCCGTACTATGGATCGGACGCCTCGGCTGCAATCGGAGCCGGCTACGATGTGCGCCACGCGCTCGTCGGACCAGGCATCGAGTCAAGCCATAGCTATGAGCGGACGCATCTCAAATCGCTCGAAGCGACCCGGGAACTGCTGTACCGTTTCGTGCTCACCGCGATGGAGGACGAACGATGAAAAATTTTTATGACGTCCAGCAATTTTTGAAATCGTTCGGCACGATCATTTATATCGGTGAGCGCGATGCCGAAATCGGGCTCATGATGATGGAACTCGATGAGTTGCATGCGGGCGGAATGATTGAACAACGGGAATATGATACGGCCAAGATTATTTTGACCCATGAACTGAAAAATTCAAGAGATTGACAGAAAAACCCCTAGTGCAAAGGTTTGCACTAGGGGTTTAATAGTGTAAACTATGGGATGAAAGCGATTTAATCGAGACGAGGAGTGGAACACATGAAGTGGTTATTAGGAATCGACATTGGTGGAACGACGGTGAAGATGGCCGTCCTCGATATGAACGGGATTATTTCTGACAAGTGGGAGATTACAACGGATATTCGTGAGAACGGGGTACATATTCCGACTGATATTGCCTCTTCATTCGAAGCCTATTTAGAAACGTCGGGCAAAGCGAAGCAAGATTTCGCAGGAGCGGGCATCGGGGCACCAGGCTTTATCAACTTTTCAGAAGGTGTGGTCGAATATTCACCAAACATCGGTTGGAAAAACTTTGCGCTCGTCAGCGAGTTCGAGAAAGCGGTCGGTTTGCCGGCCGTCTTAGAGAATGACGCCAACGCTGCCGCACTCGGTGAAATGTGGAAAGGGGCAGGCGAAGGCGCATCAGAACTGCTCGCCATCACGCTCGGCACAGGCGTCGGCGGCGGTGTCATCACGAACGGCAATATCGTCCACGGGGCTGCAGGTATGGCTGGGGAAATTGGCCACATCACGGTTGAACGTGACGAGTCGAAAGCCGTCATGTGTGGCTGCGGCCGTAAAGGTTGTATCGAGACGATTGCTTCGGCCACCGGGGTCGCCCGTCTGGCGCTCCAAAAACGTAAAGGTCGGACGACATCGTTGAACGAACTGAACGAAGTGACGGCACGCGACGTGTTCGAAGCGTATAAAGCGAATGATGTCGTCGCGACAGAAGTCGTGAACGAGATGACCGAATATCTTGGATTGACGATTTCGAATATCGCCAACACGTTGAACCCGAAAATGATTGTCATCGGCGGAGGCGTCTCGAAAGCACGCGAAGCACTCCTCGAGCCGCTCGACGAGCAGTTCAAACGGTTCGCCCTCGAGCGCGTCTATGCGTCGACGGCGTTCAAAATCGCGGAACTCGAGAACGATGCGGGTGTCATCGGTTGTGCGTGGCTCGCTCGTAAACACTTTATCCCGACTCGTGTATAACGTTTGTCCATGTACGCCTGCGATTTGACGCAGGCGTGTTTTTTATTTGGAACGGGTATGGGATAATGTAAAATTTGTAATGACGGAGTTGATTTTTTGTTAAAAAAGGGGTAAGATTTGGACTTGATACCGGACTGTTATCGTACGTGAAATGGATAACAAGCCAATTGGACTTATAAAAAAATAGGGGGACGCGAATCAGTTGATCTCGTCGCCCGTTGAACAGAGGAGGAGGCCGTCAGATGAAGTCATCTCAGAGCTTCTCGAAGCTTACTATGCGACTGAATGATACGGTCCGCGCTTCGTTTCATGAATATCGGTTATTTTGGATTTTCTCGCTATTACTTTGGACGAAGACGTACGTAGTTTACCAATTTTTCTTCAATATCCCGATTGAAAACACCGCTCAGGCATTCATTCTGCTGATCAACCCGATCAGCTCCACTCTATTCCTATTCGCGTTCAGTTTCTTCTTTAAAGGAAATAAGCAGAAATGGGTCTTGTACATGCTGTATGCCGCAGCATCGTTCATCTTGTTTGCGGATGCCGTTTATTACCGCGAGTTTACCGACTACTTGACGATGCCGGTCATCTTGCAACCGTCGAACATGGAGACGTTGTCGACATCGTTCACGTCACTGTTGGAATGGAAAGATTTGATTATCCTCGGGGACGTGCTCGTCTTGCCGTTCATCCTATGGCGCATCAACGCGACAGCGACGGCTGCCTCTCATCGGAGAGCGCTCGTGACATTCGCGACGGCCGTCGTCGTGTTCTTGTTCAACTTGTCGCTCGCTGAAACAGAGCGTCCGGAACTGTTGACTCGTTCGTTCGACCGGGAACTGTTGGTCAAGAATATCGGGACGTTCAACTTCCACGTCTACGATGCGATGCTTCAAACGAAAACGTCGGCCCAGAAGGCGATGGCTGACGGGTCAGAACTCGCCAAAATCGAGAAGTACACCCGTCAACACTATGCAGCACCGAACCCGGACTACTTCGGGAAGTATAAAGGCAAGAACGTGGTCGTCGTCTCGTTCGAGTCGGCCCAAAACTTCACGCACAACATGAAAGCGTCGAACGGCGAGTACATCACACCGAACTTGAACAAACTGATCGAAGAGTCCCACTACTGGCCGAACTATTACCATACGGTCGGCCAAGGGAAGACGTCGGATGCCGAGTTCGCACTCGACAACTCGCTATACGGACTTCCGCGTGGTGCCGTCTACTTCACGAACGCCGATAATGAGTATCAGGCACTCCCTGAATTGATTAAGGAAGACAATTACTACTCGGCCGTGTTCCATGCGAACAACAAATCGTTCTGGAACCGGGACTTGATGTATAAAAACATCGGCGTCGACCAGTTCTTCGATGAGAAGAGCTATGACCTCGGCAACCCCGAGGACATGACGGAGTGGGGACTGCTCGATGACAGCTTCTTCGAACAGTCGATTCCGATGCTCGAAGAGCTGCCGGAACCGTTCTATGCGAAGTTCATCACGCTCACGAACCACTTCCCGTACACGATGCCGAGCGAGGACTACGAACTCGTGCCGAAATTCGAGACGAGTTCGACGACTCTCAACAACTTCCCACAAGCGCTCGCGTATCAAGATTATGCGCTCGGCTTGTTCATCGACGAGTTGAAGGCGAACGGCATGTGGGACGACACGATTTTCGTCGTCTACGGTGACCATTACGGAATCTCGACGAACCATAACGACGCCATGGCCGACTTGCTCGGCAAAGACGAGTTGACGCCATACGACGTCGCCAAGCTCCAGTCCGTCCCGTTCGCGGTTCATCTACCGGGACAAGACAAGGGTAAAGTGCACGAGACGATCGGCAGTCATGTCGACATGAAGCCGACGATCTTGCACTTGCTCGGGATCGACACGTCGGACACGGTAGGTTTCGGAAGTGACTTGTTATCGGAAGACCGGACGAGCCGCGCCATCTTCCGGGATGGCACCGTCATCACCGACGAATACGTCTGGACGCAATCGACATGCTATGACGCTTCGAGCGGTGAAGTCGTTGAGGACGTCTCGCTCTGTGGACCGGATAGCGCAGAAGCAGAGAAGATTCTCCAAATGAACGATGATTTGATTTACTCAGATTTGCTCCGCTTCAAAGAGCAGACCGAACAATAACAAATAGCGCCGTCCCGCTTAGCCGGGACGGCGCTATTTGTTATACAAAAAAAGACGACCAGAGTCGTCTTCGTGCTCATTAGCTTGGGATTCCACCGTAAATCAATGTCGCGACGCCGAAAAATCCGAATACGAGTACAGTGACCGCGGCGAAAGCAAGTGGAAAGAATTGGCGCTTCTTAAACGAACGGGCCATTCCCCAGATTGCAACGAGTGCAACGATGAGCGAGATCCATCCAAATGGTTCATACAAATGCATGACGAGTTCCCCCTTTATTATACGTCATGAAATTCATAAAAATTTCACTGAAATATCATTATTATTTTATCCGATAATGTAGACGCTGTCGAGAAAAGAAAGCCTCCGCTACAATTTTGCCACAATATCGATTAGAATGATGGGGGAGGTGTTCTGGATGAACATAGTAAGAATCACATCGGGCCTGGCCCAAGAGAACGGATACGTGCTCGAAAAAGAAGGCACGGTCCTCATCGTCGACCCGGGCACGGATGACCCGAAATTCTTCGAGGCAGTGGAACGATTCGGTGGCTTGAACGCCATTCTGTTGACACATGCCCACTTTGACCATATCGGGGGAATCGATGCCTTGCGTGACCGTTACAACGTCCCGGTCTACGTCCATGAAGCGGAACGGACGTGGCTGATGGACGACGAGAAGAACGGGGCGGCGAAGTTTCATCTGCCAAGTGCGGCGATGCGACCGGCCGAACGGATCTATCAAGGCAAGACGCTCGAAATCGGTGCGTTCTCCATCGAGTTGCATCACACGCCGGGTCATTCGCCGGGCAGCGTCACGCTTCACTTCCCGACCGAACGCATCGCCTTCTGTGGGGATTTGATTTTCAAACAGTCGGTCGGACGGACCGATTTGTACGGTGGTGACCAAGCGACGTTGCTTGGATCGATCGATCGCATGCGTCAGTTATTACCGGGTGAAACGGTGCTCTATTCAGGTCACGGGCCGAAGACGACGCTCGAGGCCGAGATTCGGACGAATCCGTTTTTCGACAGATAACTAAAAAAAGATTGTCTCACGAGGAGACAATCTTTTTTTACATTTGGAAGTTACTCCAATACGTGAAGACGACGAAGAAGACAGTCAAATAAGCGCCGAACACGTATACATACGTTTTTTCAGTGAGTTTCAAGTAGCCTAGTGCGACGAAGAAAATAGTTTGAGCTAAAAAGACAAGACCCATTACGACGAAGTCACCACTATGTTCGCTACTGCTTTGATCTCCACCGAGTGCGCCTACGAAAGCAAGCGCCGCGATCAACCCAGTCCAAAAGCCTAGGACACGGAACATTCTCGCCATGTTAATCCCCCCATACGTGCATTATTCCATTCTCATTCACTATTTTACCAACACATTCAGAAAAATGCTATGAAAACGTGTGAATTGAGCAAAATAATCGTGAAAAATATGTGAAATAAAAACGTTGGACAAGGTTGTACAAAAAAATAAAAAAACTTGTACAAACTATGTACAAAACGGGTATAAGGTTGTATAATCAACTTACACACATCGAACGAATCGTTCCACACATTATGAGGAGGTATTGAAATGGCAAATGAATTGATGTTCTACACGTACCCGAGCTGTACTTCATGCCGTAAGACGAAAGCGTTTTTACAGGAGCAGCACCTTGAGGTAAGCGAGCGCCATATCTTCCGCAACGCCCCGACCGTGGACGAATTGAAGACGCTATTGGCACTGAGCGAAAACGGAGTCGACTCGCTTCTCGCAACGAGAAGTCAGGCGTTCAAGCAATTAGACATTGACGTCGAAGATTTAAAGCTGAGCGAGTTGCTCAAGTTGATGAGCGAAAATCCGAAACTATTGAAACGCCCGATTTTGACGGATGGCAACGAAGTCATTGTCGGTTATGACAAGGCGACAATCGAGGCGTATGCCCGCCGTTTCGAATCGACAACTGCAAACGTTTCATGACGCAAGTCCACTTTCCAACGAGTGGGCTTTTTTTTATGCTCATGTTGAGGTGGCGGAGATGATGCGAATAATTGAGCGAGTGATTGATGCGGCACGTACGTTGCAGGCAAGTGATGTCCATTTCATGCCGTTAGGGGACGAGGTGATGATTCAAGTACGGCATGGGGCACACTTGCAACGATTGGAGATGATGACACATACAGACTATGAACGATTGACCTTGCATATGAAGTATTGGTGCTCGTTGACGGAAACAGATCATCGCGTGCCCCAGTCCGGTATGTACGCCGGGTCAGTTGAGGCAATCCGGGTCACTTTCCTACCATCGTTCGACCGAACGCTCATGTCGTGGCGGCTTCCGAACGCCTCGTTCCATTTAGCGGAGTTGTTAGATGACAAGGACGTCCATCGGTTCAACGAATGGTCGACGTTGCGGCAAGGTCTGCTCTTAATCGGGGGCGCGACCGGGGCGGGGAAGACGACCGTCCTATATGCGTTCTTACAAAGTTTGGCCGGTCGACGCATCGTCACGATTGAGAACCCTCCGGAGAAGCAAGTGCCGGGCGTGATTCAACTCGAAGTCAATCCGAAAGCGGGACTCGACCATCGCACGTTGCTGAAAGAGACGCTCCGGGCCGATCCGGATGTGATTGTCATCGGAGAAATCAGGACGAGTGAGGAGTTGAGGGTGGCGCATGATGCGGCACTCAGCGGTCATATGACGATTGCGACGTTCCATACGGCGAGTGTGACAGATGGCGAACGGCGACTCGAACAGCTCACGGGGAAGATGGAAGTCGCACGGCATTGGTGCATCCTGCACCGGGAAGACGAGGTGAGCTGTACGTGGTCCGAGACCAATTGAGCAGGGAGTTGGCCATCATTCGCCGCTTCCTCAGACTCCAGTCACGTGGAGTCGGGTTGAAGAAGACGTTCGAGACGCTCGAACTGCATGAACGTGGAAAAATGAAACTAGTCATCCGTGAGATGCGGAATCAACTTGAGCAAGGACGCTCGCTCGCCAACGTGTTCGAGGGACTCGTCACCGACCCGAGGATGCGAGAGATGCTCGTCACAGCCGAACGGGGTCATCATTTTTTGGAAGGGCTTGAGCAAGTGCTCGTCTTATCGACGATGCGCCGCAATCTACGGCAAGAACTCAGCCAGTTGGCACGGTACCCGCTCGTGATTTTGACGATGCTGCTCGGGCTCGGTGCGATTTACGCCCTGTATATCTTCCCAAAGCTGTTGACGATGGTAGAGGTCGATACGCTCGATGGGCTGAACGCGATTCTTCTGTCGCGATGGTTTTTCCCAGGTCTGTTCGTCGGATTGCTCGTGACTGGGGCCGGCCTCTATTGGAACGGCCGACGCGGCCGACTCGTGCCGCTACGTGTCGTCGAGAGAGGTAGACGCCTGTACGTGACGTACTTGTTCGTCAGTGAGTTAGCCTTGTTGAGTGAAGGACAGGGTTCGGTCCGTCACATCATCGAGCGGCTGTCACGAGGAGACGGTGAGGTGGCGAGCATCGCGAGACGGATGCATGAGCGCATGTCGGCCGGGTGCGAACTCGAGGCGGCGGCGCGGCAAGAGCGTTTGCTCGAGCATGAAGTCGTCAGTCTGTTCGGCGTCGGGACGGTGAGCGGGGAGCTCGGATCAATCATGATGATTCATCGGGATCTCGTGTTCGAAGAGATGGAGCTGTATTGGAAGCAGCTGATCGCCAAGGCCGAACCGATGTTATACGGATTTTTAACGGTGATGGTCACGATGATCTTTTATACGATTTATTTGCCGGTCAAACTAATCATGTCTCAACTATGACAAGGAGGAATCTGATTATGACACGCTTCAAATCAGAACAAGGATTCACGCTCGTCGAAATGGCCGCCGTCTTGCTAATTATCTCGGTGTTGCTCTTGCTCCTCGTCCCGTCGATGTCAGACGGGAAGTCACGAGCGGACAGCGTCAGTTGCGAGGGCAGTGTGCGCATCGTCGAGTCCGAAATCAATTTGTATTACGCGGAACATAAAGCGTACCCTGAGACGTTAGTGGCGATCGACCGTGCCACGACTGAGAGTCCGCTCGAATACAGTTGTCAGTCGTTCGTGTACACGTATGCGCCGACGACCGGTACGTTGACGAAACAGTGAGGCGAGACGGCTATACGTTAATCGAGACGGCGGCCGTCCTCGTCATTTTGGCACTCCTGCTCCTCATGGCGACCCCGGTCGTCCGGTCGATGGACCGGTTGGCATTATTCGATTTCACGGAGGCGCTCGTGAGTGACATCGCCGAAGTGGGACAAGCGCCCTACGTCGCCGCCGACGGCTCGTGTGTGCCGCGTTTACGTTGGTATCTCAAAGAACGGCGCTACCAAATCGCTTGCGGGACGACACCAATCGTGTCCCGCGTGGTGCCGGAAGGGGTCGATCTGAGTTTGCCGACCAATAGTGAAATCGTCTTTTCACGCACGGCAGCGACGTATGCGGGACAGTGGAAGTTCTATTCAGGAACGACGATGGTGACGTTGAAATTCAGGATGGGGACGTACGAGCCGGAGGTGTTGCGCGTTGAAGGGAAATGAGCAAGGAGTCACGTTTTGGGAGATTTGCCTCAGTCTGGCGCTCTTACTGGCTTGGGTCGGTGTCGTTGCCCCATTCATCGAGGCGGCGACGGAACGGGTCGAGCGCCTCGAGACGACCGTCCGTAAGTATGAACGGCTCCAAGGGGAGGTGCTGCGCGATGCCGCGAACCCGAGCGGACGCCAAACAATCTGTGACGGCGACCTTTGCCTGCCGACGCTTTGATTCGGGCTTCACCTTGCTCGAAGTGAGTCTCACGATGTTGATCATCCCGCTCTTCATCGGGCTGATGGTCCACTTCCTCGTCCTCGGACAAGCATTTTATGAACAACCTCGGGCGAAAGTTCAGACGACGCCGCAACTGATGGTGCGGAAACTGTTCGAGAGCCGCGATTGTGACGTCGTGTCGGGCCGTCTCGTCGGTACGCACGTGCGCCCGGACGGGACGACATGGACGTGGACGCTCAAACAAATCGACCGGAACTTGGTCATGGTCGGAGACGGGGGAGGGAATTTGCTATTTTTAAGAGGAATCGAGGCGTACCGGGTCGAACCGGTAGGGGAAGGTTTTCGAATTCAATGGAACGATGCGACCGGGCCGCGCGAGAAGAACGTGATGTGCATGCGCGCGGATACTTTGTGATGTCGACGTTAATCGTATTGACGTGGTTACTCGGCGGGGCGATGTTTTGGTATACTGATATCGAACGAAGCACTGAACAATTGGCGCTCGATGCCTTGGCGATTCGCTTCGAGGCTCACGTGATGGTGGCGGAGCGGACGTGCGGGTCGACCGCGGTCGCGTTGACGAGACCGACCGGCACGATCCAATGCCGTCCGCTCGGCACTGGGACGATTGAGGTCGACGTACGCCTTCAGACCGGTGAACGACATAAAGAGGTGATTTATTTCGATGACTAAACCGTTTTACATCATTGGATTTATGGGTACAGGTAAATCAAGCTTAAAACAATATCTTGCAAAATCGAATCACGTCATCGATTTGGACGAGTTGTTTGAAACACATACCGGTATGGACATCCCGGCATATTTCGATCGTTACGGCGAAGCAGCGTTTCGGCTCCAAGAGAGTCGACTGTTACAAAATGCGCGCGCTGACTATATCGTGACGGGCGGAGGGATTGTTGAACGGGAAGCGAATATGGAATGGATGCGAGAGCAAGGTGTCATCATCACGCTCGACTTGCCGTTTGAAGCTTGTTGGGAACGGATTAAAGACTCGGACCGTCCACTCGTTCGTAACGGAAAAGCGGCCGTTCATGCATTGTACGAACGTCGTCGACCGCTCTATGCGCGCGCAAATCACGTGCTTGACGCTTCGCTCTGCACAGAGGCCATCGCGCATACATTGAATCAGTTGAAGGAGGTAGAAGGATGATTTGGATTAATCTTGGGATTATCGTACTCGCACTTGTCGGGCTCGGCTTGTATGGCTTCTTATTGTACCGTAATAAAATGAAGGCAGACCTTCGTCGCGTGAAGCGCTTGACGGAACGGTTCCAAATCCGTGCCGACGTCATCCAAGGGCTCGTCAATGAGATTAAACAACACGTGGATACGGTCAATGCATCGGTGAAACAGATGAAAGCCTATTCGGTGAAAGTGAAGGACGAGACGATGGAGCTGAAACAAGCGACCGTCGGCTTGACGAAAGAAATTAAACGGACCGCTGGAATCGAACGCCCAGACGTTTCCACTGAGACTAAAATATGAAATAATGAGGATGAAAACGTTTTCGTTTTCCATCCTCTTTATTTTTGCCCATTTTGGCTAGGCAGAGCCGCAAAAAATTGATAAAGTGGAATAGAAAACGAAATATTTCACGAAATACATTATTTACGTTCGGGATTGGGGGATAATATGGAGAAAGTATCGTTAAAACGTACGCCTTTATATGATTTGATTTCCGTAAAGGCGAAGATGGTGGATTTTGCGGGGTTTGAGATGCCGATCATGTTCTCATCGATTAAAGAAGAGCATCAAGCGGTTCGCAACAACGTCGGGATGTTCGATGTGTCACACATGGGGGAGATTCGCATCGAAGGACCGGATGCGCTCGAGAACGTGCAACGTCTTGTCACGAACGATGTGTCAAAATTACAGATCGGTCAGGCGCAGTATAATCTGTTCTGTTTACCGAATGGCGGTGTCGTCGACGACCTGCTCGTCTATCGACTTGATGAAGATGCATTTTGGCTCGTCGTCAACGCCTCGAATATCGAAAAAGATGTGGCGCACGTCCGTGAATATGTCACAGGGGACGTCACAGTGACGGATGAGTCGAACGCCTATGGTCAAATCGCCATCCAAGGACCGATGGCTGAACAAGTGCTCGGCCGTTTGACGGATTTGCCGCTGGCCGACATCAAGTTTTTCCGGTTCATGACCGGCGACGTGGCCGGCGTGTCGACCATCGTTTCACGCAGTGGCTATACGGGGGAGGACGGGTTTGAATTGTATGCCCGCGCCGAAGACGTAGCCGCAATTTGGTCAGCGTTAGAAGCTGAAGGCGTCACGCCATGCGGGCTCGGCTCGCGTGACACGCTCCGATTTGAAGCGTGCCTCCCGCTCTATGGGCACGAGCTCGATGAGACGGTCACTCCGTTCGAGGCGAACTTGAACTTTGCCGTCAAACTCGATACTGAGTTCATCGGTAAGGACGCCCTCGTGAAGCAAAAAGAAGACATCCCGCGCCGATTGATCGGCTTGCGTCTGCTCGGGCGTGGTATCGCGCGTCAAGGCGCGACGGTCGAAGTTGACGGAGAGACGATTGGTGTTGTCACGACTGGTACGATGCCGCCGACGGTGAACGAATCAATTGCCTGGGCGCGCGTCGATCGCCGTTTCGCGGAGGCGACACACTTTATCGTTGAAGTTCGGGGTAAAAAAATAGAAGCCGAACGTGTACCGACACCGTTTTATAAACGTAAATGAAACAGGGGGATTCAGCATGAATAGAATGGAGTTTCGTTATTTACCGATGACAGAGCAAGATGAGCGTGACATGTTGCAGACGATTGGCGTAGAGTCGATTGAAAACCTACTCGAGGATATTCCAGCATCGCTCCGGGAGACGGCTTCTTTAGCGGCCATCGGTGCGCCGCTTCCGGAAGTTGACCTCGTTCGTCATATGACGAAGTTGGCTGAGAAAAACATGCACACGAAATCGACTCCGAGTTTCCTCGGGGCCGGGATGTACGATCACCTCTCTCCGAGCGTCATGAACCATATGCTTCTCCGTTCCGAGTTCTATACTGCTTATACGCCATATCAACCTGAAATCTCGCAAGGTGAACTCCAAGCGATGTTCGAGTTCCAAACGATGATTTGCGAATTGACGGGGATGGACGTGGCCAACTCGTCAATGTATGACGGAATCACTGCCCTCGCTGAAGCAACGTATCTGGCGAGTGCCCATACGAAGAAAAAACGTGTCGTCGTATCAGGAGCGGTCCATCCGGAAGCGAAGGATGTCATCCGAACATACGCCGGTGGGCCAGGGCTCACGGTCGAATATACGGACGTGAGTGCGGGAGTGACCGATATATCTGACATCGATTTGACGGACGCCTCGTGTCTCGTCGTCCAATATCCGAACTTCTTCGGTCGTGTCGAGGACTTGTCAGCCCTCGCGAAAGCAGCGCACGACGCCGGCGCCTTGTTCGTCGTGTCGAGCAATCCGCTCGCGCTCGGTATTCTGGAATCACCGGGTGCGCTCGGTGCCGACATCACAGTCGGTGACGCCCAACCGTTCGGAATCCCGCAAAGCTTCGGCGGTCCTTCATGTGGATACTTCGCCGTCAAACAAGCACTCATGCGCAAACTTCCAGGCCGCCTCGTCGGTCAAACGGTCGATGAGGATGGGAAGCGCGGTTTCGTCTTGACGCTTCAGGCCCGTGAACAACACATCCGTCGTGACAAAGCGACGTCAAACATCTGCTCGAACCAGGCGCTCAATGCGCTCGCGGCATCAATCACGATGTCTGCCCTCGGGAAGTACGGGATTCGTGACATGGCCGTCCGTAACATTCAAACGGCCCATTACATGAAAGAAGCACTCAAGACTGCCGGATACACGGTAATCGATGAAGGGCCGATGTTCAATGAGTTCGTCGTCGACTTCGGAGTCGATGCGGAACACGTGTCGCGTCATCTGCTCGAGGCCGGCATCATCGGCGGCTTGCCACTCGGCTCGTATGAGACAGAACGGCAGACGCAAATGTTGCTCTGCGCGACGGAGCTTCGGACGAAAGAAGAAATCGATCAATTTGTTGAAGTGGTTGGGGGGATGAAGTGATGCAACACGAACAAACATTAATTTTCGAAGTGTCACGTGCAGGACGAACGGGCTATAACTTGCCGACACCGACCGTGCCGGAAGTCGATTTGGACACGCTCTTACCGGCTTCGATGATCCGTCAAGAAGCGGCCGAGCTTCCGGAAGTATCGGAACTTGATGTCGTCCGCCATTATACGTCGCTGTCGACACGCAACCACGGTGTCGATTCCGGCTTCTATCCGCTCGGCTCGTGCACGATGAAATATAACCCGAAAGTGAATGAAGATATGGCCCGCCTCCCTGGCTTCGCCCATATCCACCCGTTGCAGCCGGTCGAGTCAATTCAAGGGGCGCTCGAGCTCATGGTCGACCTGCAAGAACAACTTGCCGAAATCACCGGCATGGACGAAGTGACGCTTCAACCGGCAGCCGGGGCCCATGGAGAATGGACCGGTCTCATGCTCATCAAGGCGTTCCACCATCACAACGGTGATATGGAACGGACAAAAGTACTCGTGCCGGATTCGGCACACGGAACGAACCCGGCCTCGGCCGTCGTCGCCGGTTTCGAGACGGTGACCGTCAAATCAGATGAGCGTGGGCTCGTCGATTTGGAAGACTTGAAGTCAAAAGTCGGGGCCGATACGGCAGCGCTCATGCTGACGAACCCGAATACACTCGGTTTGTTCGAGGCCGACATTTTGGAGATTGCCAAAGTCGTCCACGAGGCCGGCGGCAAACTTTATTACGACGGAGCCAACTCGAATGCGATTTTAGGGATCGCCCGTCCTGGGGATATGGGCTTCGACGTCGTCCACTTGAACTTGCATAAGACGTTCACGGGCCCGCACGGTGGTGGCGGTCCAGGATCTGGACCGGTCGGAGTGAAGCGCGATTTGATTCCGTACTTGCCGACGCCGATTGCGCGCCGTGCCGAAACGGGCTTCACGCTCGATTATGATCGTCCGCAATCGATTGGCCGCATCAAACCGTTCTATGGCAACTTCGGGATTAACGTCCGCGCCTACAGCTACATCAAAACGATGGGTGCGGAAGGGTTGACGCGTGTCTCACGCGAAGCGGTATTGAACGCCAACTATATGTTCGCCCGCTTGAAAGATGCGTTCGATGTGCCGTACGATACGTTCTGCAAGCATGAGTTCGTCTTGTCTGGAAAACGTCAAAAAGCGCTCGGCGTGCGTACGCTCGATATCGCCAAACGATTGCTCGATTTCGGCTACCATCCGCCGACGATTTACTTCCCGCTCAACGTCGAGGAGTGCATCATGGTCGAACCGACGGAGACGGAATCGAAAGAGACGCTCGACGCATTCTGCGACGCGATGCTCCAAATCGTCAAAGAGGCAGAAGAGAATCCGGAAATCGTTCAGACGGCCCCGCATACCACGGTCGTCAAACGACTCGACGAGACGCTCGCTGCTCGCAAGCCGGTGCTCAAATACGAACGACGCCAACCGTCGTCCATCAATTGAAACCGAACCCGTTCGCTATAAGCGAGCGGGTTTTTTGGCGCAAAAAAACGTCCATCTCCGCTAGAAGGAGTGGACGTAGTGAGCGGGTCAGTCTTTTTTGACTTTCCCTTTCCAGTTTTTGAAGCCGCCGTCGAGCATGTAGATGTCCGTATAACCATTTTTCATGAGCAGCTTGGCCGCTTGGTTCGTACGTGACTTGCCTTGGCAATACATGAGGATCGGTTGATCTTTGCGAAGTTCTTTCATGCGCAGTTTCATTTGTCCGACCGGGATGTTACGGGCGCCGACGATGTGGCCTCCCTTGTACTCGTTCGGTTCACGGACGTCGATCAATTGACCTTTACGGAGCGATGCACGGAACTCTTCTTGCTTCATTTTCTTCAAACCGCGAGCCGGCAAGAAACGCCAGACGATGTATGCGATGAGCGCAGCCCATAGGATGATGACGAGGATAGTTTCGATTCCCATTGATGTTCTCCCTTTCTCTATTAAGTTTCACCAACATCCATTATAAAGAATTTAAGGTCATGAGACAATGATTGACTGATGGATTTCCCCGTTCTGCTTTCGGTTTCTAAATGGTTGCGTTAAAATAGAGATTGCAGAACGGAACATAAGGGGAGGCTATGCCCATGCCGACACCGAGTATGGAAGATTACTTAGAACGAATTTATTTGCTGATGGTGGAGAAAGGATACGCTCGCGTATCCGATATCGCCGAACATTTAGGGGTGCATCCCTCCTCTGTCACGAAAATGGTGCAAAAGCTCGACCGGGAAGATTATTTGATTTATGAGAAATATAGAGGTCTCATGCTGACGAACAAAGGCCAGAAAATCGGGAAACGGCTTGTCGAACGGCATGCGATGCTCGAGTCATTTCTACGCTTGATTGGCGTCGACGAAGCTCACGTCTATGAGGATGTCGAAGGGATTGAGCACCACTTAAGCTCAAATACGCTCGACTGTATGACCCAATTCGTCGAATTTTTCGAAGACAAACCGGAACTGATGGCACAGTTTCGTGCGTTTCAAGAGGTGAACCGCTCTGAAGACGAGTGAATGTAAACGACCGCGACCGATGAATCGAATCGGAAACGGTCGTTTTTTACGTAAATCTAACCTAAAACCGAACGATGACTTCATATTTTTCAAGTAAAGTCTATTTTTAAGCCGTTTTTATGATAGAATGGGTGCTGGTAAGAAAGATTAGGGGGTGACGGCGAACAATCGCCGACATTATGGATATTCAAATCAAAGGGAAACTGTTTGACGAAGCGCAGATTAAACAACGTGTGGCGGAACTCGCCCAACAAATCGAACGCGATGCGGCAGGGACACCGATCGTCCTCGTGGCCGTCTTGAAAGGGTCGCTCGTCTTCGCAGCCGACTTGATGCGCGAGATGACGGGCAGTGTCCAACTCGACACGGTCGCGACGTCGTCATACGGGAAGAAATCGGTCTCGAGTGGGAACGTCCAACTCCGTAAAGATTTAGATCTCGATGTCGAAGGAAAGTACGTCGTCATCATCGAGGACATCATCGATACGGGACAGACGCTCAAATTTTTATGCCAGCACATGACGTTACATCAACCGGGAGAATTGAAGATTTGTACACTTCTCGATAAACCGGCCCGCCGGCTCGTCACGTTGGATGCGGACTATGTCGGTTTCAAGATTCCAGATGAATTCGTCATCGGGTATGGCATCGATTATGCCGAACAGTACCGCAATCTGCCGTACATCGGCTTCGTCGAGACAGAATGAAAAACGAACCAGGCCGGATATGGCCTGGTTCGTTTTCACATATTGGCTTTCTTTTTCTTCTTGCCTTTCTTGCCTTCGATGACGGTCAAGTGAGGGGCGTCACTGCGATGCGCCGAGCGGGTCGGACGCTTCGACAGTTTCGTCACGTTCGAACTGGGCTTCACTTTCTTCTTGGCCGCAGTGGACGGCTTGACTTTCGGATTCGCACCTGGGCGTTGCATCCGTTTTTTCGAGGCTTGAGCGGTCTTCCGGTAACGCATATCCTCAGCCGAAATTTTCGGCGCCATGAACACTCGATAAATCACATAGAAAATCAACCCGAAAATCCCGATGAAGAGCAACTGTCTGAACAATCGACCAGGGTCGGTCGCGAGCATATGTCCGACACCGATGAAGCCTAAGATGAACACGATCGTGGCTGCGGTCGAGCCGATTCTTTGTCTGATCATGGTGCTTTCCTCCTCTTTATCCCTCTCTTTGCACGGCCGGTTGACCTAGTTCTGAACGTTCCCATGTCTCGAACGCCTCGATGGCGACACGGATTTGTTCGTCATTCGGTTCGCGCGTCGTCAACAATTGTAAAGACAACCCAGGCTTGCCGAGAACGGACAAGAAGCGATGTTCACGGAAGCGGTTTGTGAATTGGAGCACCTCGAACGAGATGCCGATGACCACTGGCAACAAAGCGATGCGGCTGACGAGTCGGACCCAGAGGGGGTCGATCGGGACGATCATGTAAACGCCGATGCCGACGAAAACGGTGAATAGGATGAAACTCGATCCACAGCGATAGTGGAGGCGTGAGCTTGCCCGAACGTTATCGACGGTAATCGGTCGTCCGGACTCATAACAGTTGATCACCTTGTGCTCGGCCCCGTGATATTGGAACACGCGCCGGATGAGTGGCGTCAAGGAAATCAAATAAAGGTAACTGAGCAACAATACTAATTTTATTCCCCCTTCGAGGAGGTTTTGAATCACATGACCGGACAATGCGGGCACGCTTTGGAACATGGCGGCGAGAAGGGCCGGGGTGACGTTGAAAATCAGCTTCCCGAACACGTATGAGATGACGCCGACGATGGCGATCATGACGACCATCAAGATGTTCTGTTTTTTCTCTTCTGGTTTCGTTGCCTCGTCCTCACTCGGGTCGACGTCATAACGATCGCTTGCGAACGTCATATGGGCCGAACCATTTTTGAGTGATTCGTATAGCGCGACCACACCACGCAGGAATGGGATTTTTTTTAACGATTGGACCCACGGGACGAGAATGCGGGGCTGCTGGAACGTCTCGATAGACCCGTCTTTCCGTCGAATCGCCGAAGCGCTTTCGGCGCGTCCTTGAAACATGACGCCTTCCACGAGCGCCTGGCCACCGACGGGAATCATTGGTTTAGTTTTCATGTCATTTCCTCGATTCCTACAGTTATATAGTTGAATTATACCGTGATTCACGTAAAAAACGAAACCTCACGAACGTCGATTGTCGCACGAACCGTTAAATTTGTTACAATAGAGGCGACTTGACGAACAGGGGGGAAGACTTGTGCATATACTCGTCTTAAATGGACCGAATTTGAATCTGCTCGGGAAGCGGGAACCGGACGTATACGGGGACGTCTCGTTGAAGGGATTGACGGCGGAGCTATTGCTCGCCGCCCCGGAGGATGTTCAGTTGACGTTCGTCCAATCCAACCATGAAGGCGAACTGATCGACGCGCTCCATGAAGCGTACGATTATGCGGGGGTCATCTTTAATGCGGGGGCGTACACGCATACGTCGATTGCGCTCCGTGATGCCATCGCCGCCATCAAAGCCCCGGTCGTCGAAGTACATATCTCGAACGTGCATGCACGGGAGTCGTTTCGTCATGAGTCGAAACTTGCCGCCGTTTGTCTCGGTGTCATCAGCGGTTTCGGCCTGACGAGCTATACGCTCGCGTTGCAGGCATTGCTCGTACATTGGAGGAATCGACATGATTGAACGGGTCAACAAACTGCAAGGTCAGCTAGAAGCGAACGGCATCGACGGATTGCTCGTGACGAAACGGGAAAACATCCGCTACTTATCTGGTTTCACCGGGTCGAGCGGTGTCCTCGTAATCACGGCGCAGTCGGCGAGCTTCATCACGGATTTCCGCTACACGGAACAAGCCGCTAGCCAAGTAAAAGGCTTCGACATCATCGAGCATAAGACGTCGCTCATCAAGTCGGTGGCGGAAGTCGTGACAGAGCAAGCGGTGAAGCGCCTCGGCATCGAACAAGATGACATGACGGTCGGCCAGTTCCGGACGTATGAAAAAGAAGTCGCAGCCGAGCTCGTCGAGACGTCAGGTATCGTCGAAAAGCTACGCTTGATTAAGGATGAGTCAGAGATTAAGATAATGAAGGAAGCCGCGGCGATTGCGGACGCGGCGTTTGCGCACATCCAGACGTTCATCCGTCCAGGGCGGACTGAAAAAGAAGTCGCGAATGAACTGGAAATGTTCATGCGGGCCCAAGGTGCGGACTCATCTTCGTTCGATATGATCGTTGCGTCAGGGCATCGTTCGGCATTGCCGCACGGTGTGGCCAGCGACAAGGTCATCGAGGCGGGAGAACTCGTGACGCTCGATTTCGGTGCCTACTATCAAGGATACTGCTCGGATATCACACGTACGCTCGCTATCGGGGACATCTCGGACGAGTTGCGCACGATTTACGATACGGTCCTCCGGGCTCAACTCGCAGGTGTCGAGGGCACGAAAGCTGGCATCACGGGAATCGAGGCGGACGCATTGACGCGTGACGTGATTAAAGATGCGGGCTACGGTGAGTACTTCGGACATTCGACAGGCCACGGTCTCGGCATGGAAGTGCATGAGGCACCAGGCTTGTCATTCCGTTCGGAGACGGTGCTCGAGCCGGGGATGGTCGTCACGATCGAACCGGGTATCTATATCGCCGGGATCGGCGGTTGCCGCATCGAGGATGACGTGGTCGTCACGGAGACGGGCAACATCCGTCTCACGCAGTCGCCAAAAGAGTTAATTACGATTGAGGCTTGAGTCTCAGCTCATTTTAGGAGGAAATCAACATGGTATCAGTAAACGATTTAAAAACAGGCTTAACGGTCAAGACGTCTGACGGTTCGATTTGGCAAGTCATCGAATTCCAACACGTCAAGCCAGGTAAAGGCGCGGCCTTCGTCCGCACGAAAATGCGTAACTTGCGCACAGGCGCGATTCAAGAGACGACGTTCCGTGGTGGCGAGCGCATCGAACGTGCGCACATCGAACGGAAACGCATGCAGTACCTCTATCCGATGGGCGATACGTACGTGTTCATGGACACAGAGTCGTATGAACAGCTCGAATTGACGGGTGAGCAAGTGAAAGCGGCGCTCCCGTACATGCTCGAGAACATGGAAGTAAGTATCGCTGACTACGACGGTGAGATTCTCGGAATCGAGCTTCCGACGACGGTCGTCTTAACGATTGTCGAAGCCGATCCAGGCGTCAAAGGCGACACGGCATCGAACGTGAAGAAAAACGCGACGGTCGAAACGGGCCACATCATTCAAGTGCCGCTCTTCATCGAGCCAGGCGAAAAAGTAACGGTCGACACGCGCACAGGCGAGTTCACGGGCCGCTATAACGGGTAAACCAAGGGTGTCCATTCTTCGGAATGGGCCCTTTTTTTGTCGTTGCATTCACTGGTCTGACCAGTTATAGTAGAGTAGAGATTAGTACCAGGTATAAACAGGGGGTTATTTCATGCAAATCGAACACATTAAAGAGCTGATCACATTACTCGATCAGACGTCCGTTCACGAGATGGAACTCGAGACGCCGGAGTTTAAACTTTCATTGAAAAAAGAAGCGGCCCCACAATTCGCCGCTACTCATACACCGATCGTGCACGCGGCCCCGGTCACAGCACCTGCGCCAGTCGTCGAGACAGAACAAGAAGCGGCACCAACACCTGCGCCGAGCAACTTGCGCACGATCACGTCACCGATGGTCGGGACGTTCTATTCGCGTCCGGCACCGGACAAAGACGCTTACGTTCAAGTCGGCGACCGCGTCGAAGCCGGACAGGTCGTCTGTATTTTAGAAGCGATGAAACTGTTCAATGATGTCGAGACGGAAATCAGCGGGGAGATCGTCGAGATCCTCGTCGCAGATGGCGATTTAGTCGAATACGGCCAAGCGCTCTTCAGCGTGAAGTGAGGTATGTATGAAACTACTCATTGCTAACCGTGGAGAGATTGCGGTCCGCATCATCCGGGCCGCGAAAGAGTTGAATATCCCGACGGTCGCCGTCTTCTCGGAAGCGGACCGCGAGGCGTTGCACGTCCGTCTTGCCGATGAGGCATACTGCATCGGACCGAACCCGTCGAAAGACTCATATTTGAATATCCCGAACATCTTGTCGGTCGCGTGCGCGGTCGATGCGACGATGATTCATCCAGGTTATGGTTTCTTGGCCGAGAACGCCGAGTTCGCCGAAATGAGCGAGGCGTGCGGCATCCAGTTCGTCGGACCGAGTAGCTATGCGATTCGGAAGATGGGCATCAAGGACGAGGCGAAACGAACGATGATCGAATCGGGCGTTCCGGTCGTCCCGGGGTCGAGTGGTGTCGTCACCGACGAGGAAGCGATCGAACTCGCCCGCGAGATTGGATATCCGGTCATCATCAAGGCGACGGCCGGAGGCGGAGGACGTGGAATCCGTGTCGCCTTCGACGAGTCTGAGCTCGTGAAAGGGCTCACCGACACACGTAAAGAAGCGAAGCAGGCGTTCGGCAACGGCGACGTCTATTTGGAGAAATACATTGAGTCGTTCCGCCACGTCGAGGTGCAAGTGCTCGCCGATCAATACGGCAACGTCATCCACCTCGGGGAGCGGGACTGTACGATTCAGCGCCGGATGCAGAAGTTGGTCGAGGAAGCGCCGTCTCCGGCAATCGATGAGACGACCCGTCAAGCGATGGGCGACGCAGCCGTGAAAGCGGCCAAAGCGATTCAGTATTCGGGTGCGGGTACGATCGAGTTTATCTACGTCCCGGAATCGAACGAGTTTTACTTCATGGAGATGAACACGCGAATCCAAGTCGAACACCCGGTCACCGAAATGATCACCGGCTTCGACCTCGTCCAAGCACAACTCGAAGTCGCGCTTGGACATCCGCTTGCCATCAGCCAGGCGGACATCAAATTTAGTGGTCACTCGATCGAATGTCGCATCAATGCGGAAGATCCGTTTGCAGATTTCCGTCCGATGGCCGGGAAAATCGATCAGTATATCGTTCCTGGCGGCATGGGCGTCCGGGTCGACAGCGGTCTCTATGCCGGTGCCGTCATCCCGCCGTTCTATGATTCGATGGTGGCGAAGCTGATCGTCCATGCCCCGACTCGGGAAGAGGCGATCGCGAAGATGCTTCGCGCCCTCGACGAGTTCACCGTATCGGGCATCCACACGACGATCCCGTTCCATCAACAAGTCATGGCCCATGAACGTTTTCGAACAGGGGCGTTCGACACGAAATTTGTCGAAAAAGAAATGACGCTCACGAAATGACCTTGACCAGGAAGCCCGAACATTATTTGGGCTTCCTGGTTTTTTGTACTGAATTTATGGAGGCTTTATGCTAAACTATCACAATGAAAGCATGCAAAAGGAGAGTATCTGAATGAAACGTCATGAAGCACGGGAAAAAGCGATTCAAACGCTTTTTCAAATCGAAGTATCAAAACTTGAGGTAGACGAGGCCATCGAATTTGCCCTCGATGGCATGGAGTCGGATCCATTCTACGAACAACTCGTCGTTGAGACGTTAGAAAAGAAAGATGAGATTGACGAATTGCTCATCGAAAACTTGAAAAACTGGAGACTCGATCGTCTCGGAAATGTCGAGCGGACGATTCTTCGCATGGCGACGTACGAGTTGCTCTACGTCGAGACGATTCCGGACAAAGTGACGATCAACGAGGCGGTCGAACTCGCCAAATCATTCGCCGATGAAGAAGCGGCCAAGCTCGTCAACGGCGTGCTCGGTAACATCATCAAAGCGTAAGCGAAGACAAGCATTACGGTCTGTTAAACAAATAGAGAAGACACCACACCAACTACAGAGAAACCTAAGACAACGGGGGATGAGAGAGATGGCAGTAGTGATCGACGGGAAACAAATCGCAGCATCATATCGGGAGACGTTAAAGGAACGGGTCAGTGCGCTGCGCGCACGCGGCATCGTACCGAAACTGAAAGTCATTTTAATCGGGGATGATCCGGCGAGCCACAGCTACGTCCGGGGGAAAGAACGGGCAGCGGCTGACATCGGCATCGATTCGCAAGTGATTCGCTTCGATGACACGATTTCAGAACGTGAAGTGCTCGAACTGATTGATTCGATGAACGCGGACGACGAGTTGCACGGTATTCTCGTGCAGTTGCCGTTGCCGAAGCATATCGATGAGAATCGCGTCATTATGCGCATCTCACCGGACAAAGACGTGGATGGGTTCCATCCGACGAATGTCGGGAAGATGATGCTCGGTCTCGAGACGCTATTGCCATGTACACCGCACGGGATTCTGCACCTCGTCAAGACGCAGACCGACTTGGTCGGCAAGCACGTCGTCGTCGTCGGTCGCAGCCAAATCGTCGGGAAACCGGTCGGGATGCTGTTCTTGAACGAATCCGCGACCGTGACCTACTGCCATTCGAAGACGAATGATCTCGGGGCGATGACACGGCAGGCCGATATTTTGATTGTCGCCGTCGGTCGGGCCGGTCTCGTCACAGCTGACATGGTCAAACCTGGGGCGATCGTCATCGATGTCGGTGTCAACCGCGTCGACAGTCGTCTCGTCGGGGACGTCGACTTTGCAGGTGTCCGTGATGTCGCGAGCGCCATCACCCCTGTTCCGGGTGGTGTCGGCCCGATGACGATTACGATGCTCATGCACAACACGGTCGAGGTCGCCTCTCGTGGCTAATCCGATTCAAGTTTCCGAAGTCGTCCGCTACGTGAAGCGACAGCTCGACGATGACCCGATTCTGCAACAACTTGCCGTCATCGGCGAGATTTCGAACTTCAAACGGTACGCCTCCGGGCACTGTTATTTTACCCTCAAAGACGAATCGTCGCGGATGAAGGCGGTCATGTTCTCTCGTGACGCCCGGACGCTCAACTTCGAACCGAAAGACGGGATGAATGTGATCGTCGTCGCCCGCGTGACGATGTACGAGTCGACAGGCGACATCCAGCTGTACGTCGAACTGATGCGACAGGACGGCATCGGGATGTTGTTCGAACGGTATGAGGCACGAAAACGTGAACTCGAGGCGAAGGGATGGTTCGCAGCGGAACGGAAACGTCCGCTGCCGGCCTTCCCGGAGCGAATCGGGATTATCACTTCGCCGAAAGGCGCGGCCCTCCACGATATCGCCACGACACTCAGACGACGTGCGCCGCACGTGGCCATCACGTTCGCGCCCGTCGCCGTCCAAGGCGATCAATCCGCCCCGCAAGTGGCGAGCGCGATTCGGTGGATGAACGAACGCACCGATTGCGACGTGTTAATCGTCGGCCGAGGTGGCGGGTCGATTGAAGAGTTATGGGCGTTCAACGAGGACGTCGTCGTCGAAGCGATTCACGAATCTAGGATTCCTGTCATCTCGGCCGTCGGGCACGAGACCGATTTCACGTTGGCTGACTTTGTCGCCGACGTGCGGGCCGCGACACCAACGGCGGCGGCAGAGCTCGCGACAGCGACGATCGAGGCGCAACGAAAAGACGTCGAACGGTTGACGGCCCAGTTGACCCGGTCCGTCACGAATCAGATGTCCTCGATTCGGGAACGGCTCGGTCGGGCGACGAACAGTTACGGCTTAATGTCGCCCCGCTTCACGCTCACACAAAAGCGGGAGCGGTTCGAACAAGCCGAGATTCGGCTCGAACAAGGTGTCACGAAACAAGTGACACATGCCAAACATCGCCTTGCCCAGTCCCGACAACAGCTCGATGTCCGAAAGCTGGCGCAGACGCTTCGTCGCAACGAGGAGACACACCGACAATTCGACGGTCGCCTCAAGCGCATCCGCCCACTCGAACGACCGACGGACCGCTTTGCAGCCCAAGTCGGTCGCTTGAACGCGGTCAGTCCTCTCGCCGTGCTCGCTCGAGGATATACGTTGATTGAGCAGGATGGGACGTACGTGAAAGATGTCAAACAACTACATGACGGCCTGGTGACAATCCGGTTTCGGGATGGCCAAGCCGTTGCGGAAGTGAAGGAGAGACATGATGGCGAAACAACAAGCAGAACAGACGTTTGAAGCGGCACTCGCCCGCCTCGAGGAAATCGTGACGCAACTCGAGACAGGAGAAGTCGCCCTTGAAGAAGCGATGACCCTCTATGAGGAAGGTGTCCGCTTGTCGGCACTCTGTCAGGCCAAACTGACGGCCGCGGAACAGAAGATGGACGAGATTCTCGAACTCGACGGGACGCTCCGTGAAAAGGGTGGCACCGTATGAGCGCGCAAGCCTATCTTCAAGAGTGGAAACAGGAAGTCGAGACGGCGACACGCCGTCTCATTGACGCGTCGTCGATGCCGGACCGTTTGTTCCAATCGATGACGTACTCACTCGAGGCAGGGGGGAAACGGATTCGTCCGGCTCTCCTTTATGCCGTCCTCGATACATACGGACGTCCGCGGGCGCTCGGTCATGAAGCGGCTGTCGCCCTCGAGATGGTCCACACGTACTCGCTCATCCACGACGACCTTCCGGCGATGGATGATGACGACGTAAGGCGTGGGCGTCCGACGAATCACCGTCAGTTCGATGAGGCGACCGCGATTCTCGCAGGCGACGCCCTATTGACGGACGCGTTTCGGATTCTGGCCCATGCGGAGCTCGAACCAGTGAAGAGCGTCGCGCTCATCGCCCGCTTCAGTGAAGCGGCCGGCAGCGCCGGCATGGTCGGTGGTCAGCTCGATGACATGCTCGCCGAAAAACGCGCCGGCGTGTCGCTGTCGACCTTGCAATCGATTCATGAGCGAAAGACGGGGGCACTGCTCGTATACGCCCTCGAAGCAGGCGCGATTTTGGCGGACGCCCCATTGGCGGACCGACAGGCGCTCGTTCGCTTCGGGAAACATCTCGGTGTCGCCTTCCAAATCCAAGACGATATTTTAGACGTCGAAGGAGACGAGGCGCTCATCGGGAAGCGGGTCGGTTCGGACGAAGGCAACGATAAAGCGACGTATCCGAAACTGCTCGGGCTCGATGGGGCGAAGCAAGCGCTCGAACGGGAAGTCACGGAAAGTGAGGCTGCATTGGCCGAACTATCGGTCGAGGCCCCCCGTTTACGAGAGCTTCTCGACTTCGTCGTGCAGCGCAATCATTAATCTCGGTGACACGATGAGCACATCGTGTCACCTTTGTTTTTGTGAATGTATAGCATCTATGGACACATTCTTGTAAAATGTAAGGTACGAATCAGTAATAAGACAGGAGAAAGGATGGTCATCATGGACTTGACATCCATTCAAGACCCGTCATTCTTAAAAAAGATGTCGGTACCCGAGTTAGAAGCACTCGGCGCGGACATCAGACGGTTTTTGATTGAAAAATTGGCTGAAACGGGAGGGCACTTGGGACCAAACCTAGGGGTTGTCGAATTGACGCTTGCCTTGCACCGTGTATTTGACAGTCCGAAAGACCAACTCGTATGGGATGTGGGGCATCAAGCCTACGTCCACAAAATCTTGACAGGACGAACGAGTCAGTTCGACACGCTCCGTCAATACAACGGCTTATGCGGGTTCCCGAAACGTTGTGAGAGCGATCATGACGTCTGGGAGACGGGGCACAGCTCGACGTCCTTATCGGCCGCGATGGGAATCGCCATCGCGAACGAATTGAAAGGGCGCGCGAACGACCGGGCCATCGCCATCATCGGGGACGGGGCGCTCACAGGGGGAATGGCGCTCGAAGCACTCAACCATATCGGCGCCGAGAAACAAAACGTCATCGTCATCTTGAACGACAATGAGATGTCAATCGCCCCGAACGTCGGTGCCTTGCACAATATGCTCGGTCGGATGCGCTCGTCTCGTAAACTGAAACACGCCCGTGAGGAAGTCGAAACGCTCATCAAACATATCCCGATCGTCGGCAACTCGCTCGAACGGAGCGGGGAACGTGTGAAGGATATGTTGAAATCAGCGCTCATCCCGGGGACGTTCTTCGAAGAGCTCGGATTCACGTACTTCGGACCGACAGACGGTCACGATTTACGCGACCTGCTTGAGACGCTCGAATATGCCAAGAAAATCGATGGACCGGTCATCGTCCACGTCATCACGAAAAAAGGCAAGGGCTATCGCCCGGCCGAACTCGATGGTGTCGGCACGTGGCACGGCCTCGGACCGTATAAAATCGAGTCGGGAGAAGTCATCAAAGGCAAGGTCAAAGGACCGAGCTATTCGAAGGTCGTCGCTGAGACGATCACGAAAGTTGCCGAGACGGACGAGCGCGTGACACTCATCACACCCGCGATGAGCGTCGGCTCGAAACTCGATTGCTTCAACAAGCAATTCCCGGAGCGGATGTTTGACGTCGGCATCGCCGAACAGCATGCGGTCACATTGGCCGGAGGACAGGCGACACAAGGCTTGAAGCCGGTCGTCTCGATTTATTCGACGTTCTTCCAACGCGCCTATGATCAGCTCGTGCACGACATTTGCCGTCAAAACTTGAACGTCGTCTTCACAATCGATCGTTCTGGTCTCGTCGGAGCGGACGGGGAGACGCACCAAGGGGTATTCGATATCGCCTTTATGCGTCATGTCCCGAATATTCGCATCTTGATGGCGAAAGACGAGGAAGAGTTGCAACATCTTGTCTATTCAGCGCTGAAGTATGATGATGGTCCAATTGCCGTCCGCTTCCCGCGTGGTGAAGGAATCGGCACACCGATGAGCGAGACGCTCCGCGAATTGCCGCTCGACGTCTGGGAGACGGTTGCAGACGGGACGGACGTCGCCATCTTGACGTTCGGTCCACAAGTGCAAGACGCGCTCGAAGTACGCGCGCTGCTTGAAGGACAAGTGAGCGTCCGCGTCATCAACGCTCGGACGATTAAACCGCTCGACGATGTTATGCTCTCCGCTTTATATGCGGAAGGCATCCCGCTCGTCACGTTAGAGGAAGCGGCGCTCGCCGGTGGCTTCGGCAGCAGCGTGCTCGAACATGCGAGCGATGCGGGGCAGTTCCCGCGTGTGCTCCGACTCGGCATTCCGGACCGCTATATCGAACACGGCGGCGTCAATCAGCTACTCGAAGAAATCGGGCTCCGTCCGACGCAAATCGCTGACTCGGTTCAGCAGTTCGTTCAAGTGACAAATCGACAGAATGTGTGAGGAACTATGGAAAAACGAAAGAAAACTAGATTAGATGTGCTCCTCGTCGACCGCGGCTTAGCGGAGACGAGAGAGAAGGCGAAGCGATCTGTCATGGCCGGGCTCGTCTATAGCGGGACCGAACGGCTCGACAAGGCGGGCGACAAAGTGTTCGACGACATTCCGCTCGAAGTGAAAGGCCAAGTGT
Organism: Exiguobacterium sp. s50; assembly: GCF_018618175.1. Lineage (NCBI taxonomy): Bacteria > Bacillati > Bacillota > Bacilli > Caryophanales > Exiguobacterium > Exiguobacterium sp. s50. The sequence continues at coordinate 188,823 of NZ_JACSLP010000001.1, read as the reverse complement.
TGCCATACGTCGGACGGGGCGGACTGAAGCTTGAAAAAGCGCTCCAAGTCTTCCCGTTCGATGTGGCTGGTAACATCGGCATCGATATCGGCTCATCGACAGGCGGTTTCACCGATTGTGCGCTCCAAAACGGGGCCACGCAAATGTATGCCGTCGACGTCGGCTATAACCAGTTGGCGTGGAAACTTCGGAGCGATGACCGTGTCGTCGTCATGGAGCGGATGAACTTCCGCCATGCGACCGCTGACCAGTTCCCGGTGACGCCGGATTTCGCGACGATCGATGTCTCGTTCATCTCACTTCGGCTCATGATTCCGCCGTTGAAGACGATCTTGAAGCCTAACGGCATCGTCATGGCGCTCGTCAAACCGCAATTTGAGGCCGGGAAGGCCGATGTCGGCAAAAAAGGCATCGTCCGGGACCGCGCCATCCATGAACGGGTCGTCGACGACATGGTCCGTTACTTCGCCTCGGAAGGATTCGAAGTCGCGGGACTCGACTTTTCACCGATCACCGGTGGGGATGGGAATATCGAATTCTTATTGTTCGCCCGTTTCACCGGTGTCGGCAGTGTCGACCCAGCCATCGACGTGGACGCGGTCATCGACGCCGCCCACGCGCAATTGAAGAAGAACGCTTGAGCTGCAGACGAACCGTCTGCAGCTTTTTCATGTGGGAATGCGACCGACTGGGGAAATCATCCTGCGAATGCTAGACCTTTTTTCGACAATACTTTAGAATGATACTGAGTATGCGAAACAACAAATGAGGTGTCAGCGAGGATGAATAAAGGACAGCGTTTGATTAAAATTCGAGAAATCGTGACAAATCGTGAAATCGAGACGCAAGACGAGCTCGTCGACGAGTTGCATCGCTCTGGATATCCAGTGACACAGGCGACCGTGTCGCGGGACATCAAAGAGCTCCATCTCGTGAAAGTACCGCTCAACGACGGCCGCTATAAGTATAGTCTGCCGGCCGACCAGCGCTTTAACCCGTATGGGAAAATGAAACGGATTCTTGGCGACAGTTTCGTCTCGGTCGACTCGGCCCAAAACTTGGTCGTCATGAAAGTGTTGCCTGGCAACGCGGATGCGATCGGCGTGTTAATCGACCATTTGTCATGGGACGAATTGATTGGGACCGTATGTGGCGATGACACGATCTTGATGATCGCCCGGGACGAAGAGCAAGCGAAGCGAATCATCGAACGACTACTCGGAATGTTATGAGGTGAATTATCGTATGTTAGCAGAACTATCGATCAAACAATTTGCGATCATCGATGAACTGAATATCACGTTCAAGCGTGGGATGACCGTATTGACGGGTGAGACCGGGGCGGGGAAATCGATTCTGCTCGATGCGATCGGCCTGCTCGTCGGGGGCCGCGGCTCGAGCGAGTTCGTCCGCTATGGTCAAGACAAGGCGGAGATCGAAGGGCTGTTCAACGTCGAACCAGACCATCCGATCATCGAGGCGGCGACCCAATACGGCATCGAGATTGAAGAAGGGACCGTCATTTTGCGCCGCGACCTACATAGTAGCGGAAAGAGTGTTTGCCGTGTCAACGGTAAGATGATGCCGCTGTCGACGCTTCGCGAGCTCGGACGGCTGCTCGTCGATATTCATGGCCAGCATGAGCACCAGCACTTGATGGATGCCGAATACCATCTCGGCATTTTAGATAGTTTTGCCGAAACCGAGCTCGCCCCGCTCCTCGAACGTTATCGAGAGGCTTACGTCGATTGGAAGAACGTCGCCGACGAGTTGAAACGATTGAGTCAAAGCGAACAAGAACTGGCCCAGCGCATGGACCTGCTCGCGTTCCAGACGAATGAGATTGAGGCGGCCGAACTGAAGGTCGGAGAAGAACAGGCGCTCACCGAGGAACGGAACGAGCTCGCCAACTTCGAGCGGATTCATCAGCACGTCCGGTTATCGTATGAGGCCGTCGCGGATGAGGCGAAAGGTCTCGATCAAATCGGGATCGCCATGCGCGAGATGGAGGAAGCTTCCTCATTGTCGACATCGCTCGCGCCGATGGCCGAAACAATCTCGAACGCTTATTTCTTGCTCGAGGACGCCAAATTCCAGTTGCGCGATCAGCTCGATTCACTCGAATTTGATCCGATTCGGCTCGATGAAATTGAGACGAGGCTCGCCTTGTTCCAACAGTTGAAACGGAAATACGGGGCCACGATCGACGAGGTCATCACGTATGGGGAAAAAATCGCCGACGAGTTAAAATCGATGACGAATCGGGAAGAACACTTGCAAGAACTATCGGACCGGCTCGCCCAGCTCGAACAAAAAGTGCGTACGACCGGACTAGCGTTATCGGCGGCCCGCAAACAAGCGGCGACCGAGCTCGAGAAAGCGATTCAGCGTGAATTGAAGGAATTGTATATGGAGAAGACCCAGTTCGAAGTCCGGTTCAAAGAAGGGCCGTTCAAGGCAGACGGACTCGACCAAGTCGAGTTCTATATGATGACGAACGTCGGCGAACCGTTCAAGCCGCTCGCCAAAGTCGCTTCAGGCGGAGAACTATCCCGCGTCATGCTCGCGTTGAAGTCGATTTTCTCGCGTACGGTCGGTGTCGCGTCCATCATCTTCGACGAAGTCGACACAGGCGTGTCGGGACGGGTCGCCCAAGCGATGGGCGAGAAGATTTTCCGGTTGTCGGTCGGGTCACAAGTGCTCTGCATCACCCATTTGGCTCAAGTGGCCGCCATGGCGGACCAACACTTGTATATCACGAAGACGGAGACGGATGAGCGCACGAAGACGAACGTCTCGACGCTCGGGCATGCCGAACGGGTCGATGAGCTCGGACGGATGATTGCTGGGGCGCAGATGACGGAATTGACGAAACAACACGTGGAGGAACTGCTCACTATGTCTCTCCAATTAAAACGGAAGTTTATCGAAGGGGTGTCTTAATTGATTACATTATGCATCGCGGACGACAATCGAGAAATCGTCGATTTGTTGACCCGCCAACTCGAGTCCGAAGACGACTTAAAAGTCGTTGGGACCGCCTACGACGGCGAGGCATGCTTAGACGTCGTCAAGACACACCAGCCGGACGTGCTGTTGCTCGACATCATCATGCCTCACTTAGACGGCATCGGCGTCCTCGAACGGTTACAGACGGAATTGGCGCACGCTAAACCAGAAGTGATTATGCTCAGTGCGTTCGGGAAAGATGAAGTCACGAAGCAGGCCGTTCAACTCGGCGCTTCTTACTTTCTGGTCAAGCCGTTCAACATTCAACAATTGATCACGAAAATCCGCGAACTCGCTGCCGGTTCGAGCCGTGAGTTCGAAGCGATGTCGCCGGAAGAACTCGACATCTCGCTCTTGCTGCAACAACTCGGCATCTCGCCGCGCATCAAAGGGTTCAAATATATCCGCCAAGCCGTCGTCTACGTCCGAGAGCGTCAGGAGCTGCTCGGATTGATTACGAAGGAGCTCTATCCGATGATCGCGAAAGAGCATGAGACGACCTCGTCCCGCGTCGAGCGGGCGATGCGCCACGCCATCAAGACGGCGTGGGAGAACGGGATGCGGGACCACGAGATGTTCAACGGTCGCCCCGAGCGCGAGCGCAGTCCGAAAAACTCGGAATTTATCTCGTATTTCGTCACGTATCAATCGTTTAAACAGCAATGATCGATCAGGAGGCCCGCCTCCTGATTTTCTTTTACTTTGTGAAAGAAAGCGCTTGCAAATCATGCGGAACTTGTTATAATAAAGGTGTACCAAGTTACTTGGACGAGCGTCAGATGAACGCTTTCTAACGTGTTCCGGAACGTGTTAGAGCAAGAAATCATCTCGGACCGCTATCCGTCAATAGCTCAGAGGTGGGAACGACATCTCAAATCGTCATCGTCCCGACGAGAGGTCGCGACGTACGCTCATTCGCGAGGCGATTCCGGCATCGAGTTCGAAGCTAGGGACCGTGACCGGGGAAAACGAATCGTTCAGTTGACCAAAAGGAGTGTTGTCAACCGTTGAACAGTTTATTGCAAGCGTTCGACTTCACGATGGATGGTTCGACATGACCCGATGAATAATCGTTAGTAACTCGAATGGGTACGTTTCCGTTCACGCAAGACGGCAGTTACTAATTTCTTTCAAACTTCTTCATTAAGAAGACCATTGGACCCTCATGTCACAAGATTGTAGCAAGTAGGAGAGGAGATCATCCGTAGTGATCACAATTCAATACGAATAAAAAGGTTCCGCACTTGAAATGAAGTCAAGTTAGGGAACCTTTTTTTGTGTTCAAGAATCTATTCGTGGGACTTTGCCTGTTTTCTTGTCACGATTGAAGATATAACCTGCCACGAAACCGATCCCGCCCATCGCGATCAACAGTCCGAACGTTCCTTGTAACATCGAGGCGGCTGCCACCGACTCGATCCAAGAGAACGGGACGCTCGTCTTGAGGAAGAAACTGTCGCGAAGTAACTTGATGCCATAGACACCGAAGAGGCCAGGGATGATTAAGATCAACAGTGCGATGATGCGCATAGGATCTCCTCCTTAACACTCATAAGTTTACCAGAAAATACATAGCTCGACACGGCCTTTTTTGTGAGGTTGCGAAATCAGTTCAGGTTCAGTAGCATGAATGCAGAACGGTAAAATTGGGGGATTTCAGAATGAATAAACGATTGATGATTGTCGGTGCGGGAAAAGGCGGGACCGAAGTGCTGAAAATGTTGCTCGACTCGCCGCTCGTCACCGTCGTCGCCGTCATCGACCCGGAACAGACGGCCGAAGGGATGCAACTCGCGCGGAACCAGGGGATTATGACGGCGGAGGATTGGCGGGCATGTGCCGACAAGCGTCCCGATTTCGTGATCGAGACGACGGGCCGCTCCGAGACGTTCGATGAATTGAAAGGACATTTCGCCGACGCGGTCGTCTTGCCTGGCGAGTTCATCCGCATCGTCGTCGAACGGCTGAAGCAAAATCAACAGATGCTCGAGGCGATTATCGACTGTACGAGCGAGGCCATCTCGGTCGCCGACCACAACGGGAACACGATTTTAATCAACCCGTCCTATACGCGACTGACGGGATTCAAGAAAGAAGACGTCGTCGACAAGCCGGCGACGGCCGACATCGGCATGCAGGAGAGTGTCCACTTGAAAGTGCTGTCGACCGGGCAAGGAGTCCGCGATATCCGGATGCAAATCGGGGCGACGCGGCGCGACATTCTCGTCAATGCCGAACCGATTATCGTCGAAGGGAAGTTGCGCGGGTCGGTCGGTGTCATCCGGGACGTGTCTCAAATCCGAGCGCTCCGTGACGAGCTGCAAGAAGCGAAGACACGCATCCGCAACCTCGAGGCGAAATACCAGTTCGCCGACATCATCGCGTCGAGCGACGCGATGCGCTTCGTCATCGAACAGGCCCGCCTCGCCGCGGTCACGCCGGTCACCGTCCTTATTCGCGGGGAGTCGGGGACGGGCAAGGAACTGTTCGCCCACGCCATTCATGGGGAGTCACCGCGCAAATATAAAAAGTTCGTCCGCGTCAATTGTGCGGCCATCTCCCCGACGCTGCTCGAGAGTGAATTGTTCGGCTACGAGGACGGCGCCTTCAGCGGGGCGAAACGCGGGGGGAAGGTCGGTTATTTCGAAGAGGCCGATGGCGGCTCTCTCTTCCTAGACGAGATCGGCGAACTCCCGGTCGATGTCCAAGTCAAACTCCTCCGTGTCCTGCAAGAGCATGAGATCGTCCGGGTCGGGGGCACGAATGCGATCCCGGTCGACGTCCGCATCATCGCGGCGACGAACGCCGACCTTGAACAAAAAGTGGCGGACGGCACGTTCCGTGAAGACTTATATTACCGGATCAACCGGATGCCGATCCACATCCCGCCGCTCCGGGACCGGCTCGAAGAAATCGAGCCACTCTGCGAACGCATCGTCCGCAAGCTGAACCAAGAGTACGGCCGCAGCGTGCGTGGGGTGAACCGCGAGGCGACCGAGCTGTTGAAGAATCAGTATTGGAAAGGCAACGTCCGAGAGCTCGAGAATGTCCTCGGGCGGGCGATCATCTATATGGCGAGTTCCGAGCAGTGGATCGCGCCGCACCACCTACAGCTGTCACCGCGTGTCGCATCGGCCCGACCGACCGACGCGCTGTCGTTACAGGATGCCGTGTCGCGCTATGAGCGTGATTTGATTGAACGGGCCATCGAGGAGGCGGACGGCAACAAGTCAGAGGCCGCCCGGCGATTACACATTTCGATTCGGACGCTGTATAATAAACTTGAACGTATGCAATAAATTACCTGCATTTTTTTTCATACCACGCAAAAAAGTGCAGAGTATACGACCTATTAAAGCGCTTTCAAAAGTGGAAACAAAATTGCTTGTTAGTGGATGAAGACAGGCAAGGGGGGACATGCATGAATTTTGAACGGATGCTCGAAAAGGCGAAGCGGTTGGACGGGCGCACCGTCTCGATTGCCGGGGCCGCCGATGTGGAGGTCATTCGCGCCGTCAAACTCGCGACCGATCACGGTCTATCTCGATTTAAATTGATTGGAGATGCCCGGGAGATTAAACGATTATGCGACGAGCACGGCATCGAAGATCACGCGGTCGATATCATCCACATCAAAGGCGATAAAGAGATTGCCAAACGAGCGACGCTCGCGGTCAAGACAGGAGAAGCGGATGTGCTCATGAAAGGAATGGTCGCGACGTCGACGTTCATGAAAGCTGTGCTCAGCCGCGAGGCAGGACTCCGGACGAACCGGACGCTCAGCCATATCGCCTTATTTCAAATCCCGAACCGGGAACGATTAATCGGTGTGACCGACGCGGCCATCCATATCGCGCCGACGCTCGAAGAGAAAGTGGACATCATCGCCAATGCGGTCGATGCGATGACAGACATCGGGTACGAGCTACCGCGTGTCGCTGCCATCGCCGCCGTCGAAGTGGTCAATCCACAGATGGCCGCCACGACAGACGCGGCGCTGCTCGCCCAAATGAACCGTCGCGGCCAAATCAAAGGATGTGTCGTCGACGGACCGCTTGCGCTCGATAACGCCGTCGACATGGTCGCGGCCAAACAAAAAGGCATCGAGAGTGAGGTCGCCGGACAAGCCGACCTATTGCTCGTCCCATACATAGAGGTCGGCAACGTCCTTTATAAGTCGATGATGTACTTCGCCGGAGCGAGCGTGGCGGCGATCGTCGTCGGCGCAGCCGCACCGGTCGTTTTGACGAGCCGGGCCGATACGGCCGAGGCCAAACTGTACTCACTCGCATTCGCGCTCTTGCACGCTAAAAAATAAATTTTATGGAGGAATCATCAATGATGGAAACAAACATGGAACCACGCTTTCGAATTTTCGACGTCTTGCAGGCCGAGGACTATGAGCAAATCGTCTTTTGCCAAGACCAGGCGTCAGGACTGAAGGCGATTATCGCCATTCATGACACGACACTCGGGCCGGCTCTCGGGGGGCTGCGGATGTGGAACTATGCGTCGGAAGAAGAAGCGCTCACGGACGTCCTTCGTCTCGCAAAAGGGATGACGTACAAAAACGCGGCGGCGGGACTCAACCTTGGTGGCGGGAAGGCCGTCATCATCGGCAATGCGAAGACGGACAAATCAGAGGCGTTGTTCCGTGCATTCGGTCGTTACGTGCAATCGCTCAGCGGACGCTATATCACGGCCGAGGACGTCAATACGTCGGTCGCCGATATGGACTTCATCCACATGGAAACGGATTACGTGACCGGCGTCAGCCCGGCGTTCGGATCGAGCGGCAACCCATCGCCGGTGACGGCGTATGGCGTGTATCGCGGCATGAAGGCGGCAGCGAAATGGAAGTTCGGTTCGGATTCGCTCGCCGGCAAGACGGTCGCTGTCCAAGGGGTCGGCAACGTCGCCTACAACTTGTGCCGTCACTTACATGAAGAAGGGGCCCACTTGGTCGTCACCGACATTAACGAAGAGGCGCTCAAACGCGCGGAGACGGACTTCGGCGCGACGGTCGTCAAACCGGACGAGATTTATGCGGTCGATTGTGACATCTTCGCCCCGTGTGCGCTCGGTGCGATCATCAATGACAAGACGATCCCGCTACTCAAGGCTCAAATCGTCGCCGGTGCGGCCAATAACCAGCTCGCTGAGGATCGTCACGGGGACGTGCTCGAGGAGCGCGGCATTCTGTATGCGCCGGACTTCGTCATCAACGCGGGCGGTGTCATCAACGTGGCCGACGAGCTCGAAGGCTATAACCGTGAGCGGGCGATGAAGAAAGTCGAACTCATCTATGACAACATGCAGCGCGTCTTCGAGATTGCCGAGCGCGACGGGGTACCGACGCATGTCGCCGCCGAGAAGATGGCAGAGGAGCGGATTCAGATGATGTCGCGTTCGCGCAGCCAGTTCTTGAAAGTCGAAAAGAGCTTACTCGGTGGGCGCTGAGATGACACGACAGCTCATTCTCGCCATCAACCCGGGTTCGACTTCGACGAAGGTCGGCTTGTTTGACGGAGCGGACGAGATTTTATCTCGTACCGTCCGTCACGAGGCCGACGTCACAGGATTGTCACTTCCGGAGCAACTCCCGCATCGAGAACGTGAAGTGCGGGACTTATTGGCCGAAACGGGCATTGCGGGCGAGGACTTGTCCGCAATCGTCGGTCGCGGGGGATTGCTGGCCCCGATGACATCGGGGACGTACGCTGTCAACCCGCTCATGCGTGAAGATTTGGCGAGCGGTCGTTTCGGGATGCATGCCTCGAACTTGGGCGGACTACTCGCTTATAAACTCGGTGAATTATTTCAGGTACCGAATTTCATCGTCGATCCAGTCGTCGTCGATGAGCTCGGCCCGCTCGCGCGTGCGACGGGAATGCCGGAGATCAATCGTCGCAGCATCTTCCACGCCTTGAATCAAAAGGCGGTCGCAAAACGTTTCGCGGCCGAAAATGGAAGCGATTACAAACAGCTTAACTTGATTATCGCCCACCTCGGAGGAGGTATCACAGTCGGTGCCCACGCCAAAGGGGCAGTCATCGATGTGAACAACGGACTCGACGGCGACGGGCCGCTCGCACCGGAACGGGCAGGCTCGATTCCTGTTGGACAGGTAGTAGAACTATGTTATAGTACCAGGTATAAAGAGTCGGAAATGAAACAGAAAATCGTCGGACGAGGCGGGCTTTTTGCCCACCTCGGAACGTTCGACGCGATCGAGATCGAACAGCGCATGGCAGATGGCGATGAACAGGCCGCTCTTCTTTACGAGACGATGGCATACCGCGTCGCCCAGGAAATCGCCAAACATGGCGCCACCCTACGCGGCGACGTCGACGCGATTCTGTTGACGGGTGGCATCGCCTATTCGACTTGGCTGACCGAGCAAATCAGTGCGCGCGTCGGCTATTTGGCGCCGGTTCACATCTATCCGGGCGAAGATGAGCTGAAGGCACTCGCCGAAGGCGCACTCCGGGCCATCCGACATGAAGAAGCAGTTCGAGAATATGAGGGGGATACACATGGCACGAGAATATGAGATCGTCGTCATCGGCGGCGGTCCTGGCGGATATGTCGCAGCCATCAAGGCGGCCCAAGCCGGGAAAACTGTCGCAATCGTGGAGGCCGAGAAACTCGGCGGGACATGTCTACATAAAGGCTGCATCCCGACGAAGGCGTTGTTGAAAGCGGCCCACGTCTATCAGACGGCAAAACACGGGAGCACGTACGGTGTTGAGACGGGATCCGTTTCGTTCAACATGGAGCGGGCCCAGTCGTTCAAACGCGACTTGGTCGCGGGACTAGAAAAAGGTATTGAGCACTTGATGAAGCAAGGTAAAATCGAGGTGTTTCGCGGAAAGGCATCGATTTTGGGACCGAGCATCTTCTCGCCGCAGCCGGGAACGGTCGCGGTTGAAGACGAATCCGGTGAGTCCGAGCTCATCTTGCCGAACCAGCTCATCATCGCGACAGGGTCGATTCCGCGCGAACTGCCAGGGCTGCCGTTTGACCATACACGCATCTTGAACTCGGACGACCTGCTCCAGTTCGAACAGTTGCCAGAATCCATCGCCATCGTCGGCGGTGGGGTCATCGGTGTCGAATGGGCCTCGATGCTCATCGACCTTGATGTCGCGGTCACGCTGATTGAAGTCGGGGAGCGTCTGTTGCCGCTCGAAGACAAGGCGGTGTCACGGGAAGTCGAGCGACTCCTGAAAAAACGGGGCGTCCGTGTGTTGAAGAACGTCACCGTCGACCCGGAGCGTACAGAAGTAGCAACCGATGCCGTCTCGCTCGCGGTCGGCGAAGAGACGATCTCGGTCGAGTGTGTACTCGTCTCGGTCGGACGGGTCGCCAATACGGAACATCTCGGCTTACAGAACACATCGATTGTCGTCGAGAACGGTGTCATCCAAGTCGATGAACAGTATCGGACGAAAGAACGTCACATCTTCGCCATCGGAGACTGCATCGGCAAACTTCAACTCGCCCATGTCGCCTCGGCGGAAGGTGTGAAGGCGGTCGAGACGATTCTCGGTCACGAGCCGACTCCGCTCGACTACGCCTTGATCCCGCGTTGTGTCTATGGGGTCCCGGAAGTCGCATCGGTCGGCATGACCGAAGAAGGTGCCAAAGCAGCCGGGCATGAAGTCAAAACGGGCACGTATCGTTTCAACGGCCTCGGCAAGGCCCGTATCGAAGGGCAAGCGGATGGATTCGTCAAACTCGTGTCGGACAAGACGACGGACGACCTGCTCGGTGTACACATCGTCGGGCCGAAAGCGACGGAATTAATCACAGAAGGCGGACTCGCTCTCGTCTTGAACGCCACGGCATGGGAAATGGGCCAACTCGTCCATCCTCACCCGGCGCTGAGCGAAGCGTTCCAAGAAGCGGCACTGGCCGTTGACGGATTACCGATTCACGCCTAAGGAGGAAACAGAATGGAACAGATGACTGTGAATTCATATGAGGAATTAGGATTGACGAAACAAGACCTCGGTGCGATGTACGAGACGATGGTCCGTGCCCGTAAAATCGATGAGCGCATGTGGAAATTGAACCGTGCCGGAAAAATCCCGTTCGTCGTCTCGTGTCAAGGACAAGAGGCGGCCCAAGTCGGGGCGGCGTTCGCGCTCGAAAAAGGGACGGACTATATTCTTCCGTATTACCGCGATGTCGCCGTTGTCCTCCACTTCGGACAGACGGCTCGCGATTTAATGTTGTCGGCGTTCGCCAAGGCGGAAGACCCAAACTCAGGCGGCCGTCAAATGCCGGGCCATTTCGGTTCGAAACAGCATCGCATCGTGACGGGCTCGTCTCCGGTGACGACACAAGTGCCGCATGCGGTCGGTGTGGCGCTTGCCGCCAAACTGAAAAAAGAAGAGCTCGTCACGTTCGTCTCGTTCGGAGAAGGCTCGTCGAACCAAGGTGACTTCCACGAAGGTGCGAACTTCGCGGGCGTGCATAAGTTGCCTGTGATTTTGTTCTGTGAGAACAACAAATACGCCATCTCGGTACCGCTCTCGAAGCAACTCGCTTGCGAGCGCGTATCGGACCGCGCCAAAGGTTACGGGATGCCAGGCGTCACGGTCGATGGGACAGATCCGATTGCCGTTTATGTCGCCGTGAAAGAAGCCCGCGCCCGCGCCCTTCGCGGCGAAGGCCCGACGCTCATCGAAGCCGAAGTCGAACGTCTCGTACCGCACTCGTCGGATGACGATGACAAAGCGTATCGCTCGGTCGAAGAGTTGGCCGACCTTAAGAATCGTGACGGGAATCAATTGTTCCGGAAGCGTTTGATTGAAGATGGCGTCATGACCGAGGAGGAACTCGCAGAGATCGAGGCGAACGTCGATCGTGAAGTCAATGAGGCGACTGCTTACGCCGATAAGGCACCATATGCGTCTCCTGAATCGACGATGGACCATGTGTACGAGGGGGAAATGTGATGAAAACGTTTATTGAAGCGATCAATGAAGCGATCCATGAAGAAATGGAACGCGATGAGAACGTCTTCGTGCTCGGGGAAGATGTCGGCGTCCGAGGCGGTGTGTTCCGCGCGACGCAAGGCTTGATTGAGAAGTACGGCGAGGACCGCGTCATCGATGCGCCGCTCGCCGAGAGCGCGATCGCAGGTGTCGGGATCGGGGCGGCCATGTATGGCATGCGTCCAATCGCCGAAATGCAATTCGCCGACTTCATCATGCCAGCGGTCAACCAAATCGTCTCCGAAGCGGCAAAAATCCGCTACCGTTCAAATAACGATTGGACGTGCCCGATGGTCATCCGTGCACCGTTCGGCGGCGGGATTCATGGCGCACTCTATCACTCCCAATCGGTCGAGGCGATGTTCAACTCGACGCCTGGACTCAAAGTCGTCATCCCATCTGACCCGGTCGATGCGAAAGGGTTGCTCAAGGCAGCCATCCGCTCGAACGACCCGGTCCTCTTCTTCGAACATAAACGGGCGTACCGCCTCTTGAAAGCCGACCTTCCGACCGACGACTATACGGTCGAAATCGGCAAGGCCGCCGTCAAGCGGGAAGGGGACGACATCACAATCATCACGTACGGTCTGTGCGTCCACATGGCCCAGGAAGCGGCGAAAACGCTCGAAGCCGAAGGCATCAGCACGCACATCCTCGATTTGCGCACGATCTATCCGCTCGACCAAGAAGGGATCGTCGAAGCCGTCAAGAAGACCGGGAAAGTGCTCCTCCTCACCGAGGACAATAAGGAAGGCAGCATCATCGGGGAAGTCGCGGCCATCATCGCGGAGAAAGCGCTGTTCGAACTCGATGCGCCGATCGAGCGTCTGGCGGGACCGGACGTTCCGTCGATGCCGTATGCACCACCGATGGAGAAGTTCTTCATCGTATCCCCTGAAAAAATCGCGGAGCGGGCACGTCAGCTCGCCGCCTTTTAAGGAGGGGTCATATGGAACAGACAATTAAAATGCCACAGCTCGGGGAAAGTGTCACTGAGGGGACGATCACAACGTTTCTCGTCAAACCAGGTGACCGCGTCGAGGAGTATGAGCCGCTCGCCGAGGTCATGACCGATAAAGTAACCGCTGAGATTCCGGCGACGAGTGCCGGTGTCGTGAAACAGATTTTAATCAGTGAAGGCGACACGGTCGCCGTCGGCACACCGGTCCTCGTCATGGAAGTCGAAGGTGCCGATTCGGCGCCAGCGAAAGCAGAAGTGGTAGCAGAACCGGCACAAGTCGAAGCGGCCCCGGTCGAGACGAAGCAAGCGGTCACTGTAGCGTCGGCCGCGCCACGAAAACAGAATAACGGTCGTTTCTCGCCGGCCGTCATCCGACTCGCCAATGAGAACGCGATCGACTTGAACGAACTCGACGGCAGTGGCCTCGGTGGTCGCATCACGCGCAAAGATGTCCTCCGCTACTTATCGGAAGGCCGTCCGGTCAAGCCGGAAGCGGCGACGCAAGTGCCGCTTCAAGAGACGATGACAAAAACGAAGCTCGACGTACCTGAGTCGGCCGCGGCACCTTCCGTGTCACCATCTGTGCCGGCAACCGACGGGTCGTCGGACCGAGTCGAATTCATTCCGACGGCAGGTGTCCGTCAAGCGATTGCCAACAACATGGTCCGCTCGAAACATGAGGCCCCGCATGCGTGGCTCATGATCGAGGTCGATGTGACAAACCTCGTCACGGCTCGGGCCAAGTTGAAAGACGAGTTCTTCAAACGGGAAGGTGTCAAACTGACGTTTATGCCGTTCTTTATGAAAGCGGCGATCGAGGCGCTCAAAAAACATCCGATGATGAACTCGGAATGGGCGGGCGATCACATCAAAGTCCATCAAGACATCCATCTATCGGTCGCCGTCGCGGCGAACGACGCCCTCTACGTCCCGGTCATCAAGCACGCGGACGAGAAGAACATCAAAGGTCTTACCGTCGCACTTCAAGACGTCGCGGCCCGTGCCCGCGGCAACCGCTTGAAAGCGGACGAGATGCGCGGCGGCACGTTCACGATCAACAATACGGGTGCGTTCGGTTCGATTCAGTCGGCACCGATTCTGAATTACCCGCAAGCGGCGATCTTGTCGGTCGAGTCGATCGTGAAGCGCCCAGTTTGGGTGAACGGGATGTTCGCGGCGCGTGACATGGTCAACTTGTGCATGTCGGTCGACCACCGTGTCCTCGACGGTCTCGTCGCCGGTCAGTTCTTGCAGGCGATCAAACAGTCGCTCGAGTCCATCGACCCGGACACGTATACGCTCTATTGATTCACGTCCTGCCTTCGACCGAGGGCAGGATTTTTCATATGGAAAATAAAAAAGCCACGGAATTGTCCGTGGCAACATGGTTCAGATGGAACGTTCAATCAACGCTTCGATATCGCGGCGAATTCGTTCGGGCGAAGTGAGCTCGGCGTTCGTGTAGCTGAGGCGGTGTGTCGATTCGTCGGTCCCGGTCAAGTCGGCGAACAGGCTGCCGAGATTGTGGACGCTCTTGTCGACTTGAATCAATAAATCTAACGACGATTCTGTTTGGAGCATGACGACTTCGAGCTCATCGAGTTTACGTCCGTAGCTCGTCCCGTTCGGCGAGTATTCGAGCTCTTGGGCAATCGGGAGACGGCCGGAACGATGGCGGGCCGGAAGCATCTCCGTATCGGCCTTCTTCAAGCGGAAGCCGATGTCGTCGAGCACGTCGAGGACGACCTGCTGGGCCTGGTTCGGTTTGACGAGAATCGAGTCCTCGTCTTTCGGGTCGACGGCCTGGGCGATATCGAGACCGGTCTCGATCCACGATTTCGATTGGCTGACCGAAATCGGCGTGTTGAACGGCACGTCAATCGTGAACGGGATTTCCTTCACTTCTTCGGGATCGATCATGAACGGCGCTTCGTTCAACAAAATCTTCTCGATCGTGAACGTCGAATACGTCGTCTTGTCGTTCACCTCATGCTTATAGAGCGTGTTGAAGAAGATGTAAATCCGGTCGACCGATTGCTCGGTGCTGCCGCCCTTGATATGGACGACACCATTCAGTGTCCCGCCTGGCACACAGGCACTCTCTTCGAGTCGCGTATCCACCGTCGCGGCGCCGATTCCAATCGATGATAATAACTTTTTGAACATACAATGATCCTCCTTTGACGTTTGCACGTGTTCGTGTAATAGTATGTACGAATACACGTGAACAAAAGTTTCGAAACTATTGAAAAAAGGATGAACGCAGTGGAATATACAGCATTAACCGAACGGCTGGCTGATGTGATTCGCCAGAACGAGCTCGTCACAGCGACAATCAGTCAACCGCGTCAAAAGTCGAACGATTTACGCCGGGTCAAATTGAAGCCGGTCCTGTTGAAAGGCGAGTACCATATACAATTCGAATACCAATTTGAACGGGTAATGAAACATAAAAATCTCACACCGGACGAGGCGGTCATCGAACTCGATGAATTGCTCGAGACGTTCCGCCAAGGACAGTTCCAGTTGAAGGCGTCCGAGTTCCACTTTCAACTGTCTAAAAAGTTCAAAGTGACGTTCAAGGAGCGCGAGACGGCCGTCAAACAAGTGAAGCTGAGTCATAACCGCGAGAAGCAGTACCTGTTGCCGCTCGATGAGCCGGTACCGTTCCTCATCCGACTCGGCGTCCAGTCCGAGGATGGGAAAGTGAAACGCCAAAAGTATGACAAGTTCAAGCAAATCAACCGCTTCCTCGAATTTATCGAAGACTCGATCAAACATTTACCGACCGACCGGACCATCCGGATTCTCGATTTCGGCTCCGGGAAGTCGTATTTGACGTTCGCCCTCTATCACTTCTTGCATGAGATGAAAGGCTATGACGTCCATATCACCGGGCTCGATTTGAAGAAAGAAGTCATCGAGGAATGTGCCGGGATTGCGCGCGACCTTGGGTATGAACGTCTCGAGTTCCTCGTCGGTGACATCAATGAGTTCGAAGGGGAGACGGCGGTCGATATGGTCGTCACACTTCATGCGTGCGACGTCGCAACGGATATGGCGCTCGCTCGGGCCGTGCGTTGGGGGGCGAAAGTCATCTTGAGCGTGCCGTGTTGTCAAAAAGAATTGAACCGTCAACTTGAGGCACCGAGACTTGACGTCATGTTGCAGCATGGACTCATCAAAGAACGGTTCGCGGCGCTCGCCACCGATTCGATTCGGGCCGAATTACTTGGACTCGTCGGCTATGAGGCGCAACTCCTCGAGTTCATCGATATGGAGCACACGCCGAAGAACATCCTCATCCGGGCCTATTTGACGAACCGGGAAGCGACCGCTGAAGCGCGGGCCCGCTATGTGGCCTTCAAGACGCTGTTGAACGCGACACCGTTCCTCGAAGGACAATTGAGCGATAGACTTGTCCTAACCGATCCACTAGACGTAAAATAAGAAAGAACAGACGCAAGTCGAAAGGGGAAACAATATGGATTTTCAATTATACTTTCAAGATGTAGTCGAACAAGCTCGCAATGAGGTACGCTCTGCAGGGTACACAGAACTCACCACACCGGAAGAAGTCGACGCGGCGTTAACGAAAGAAGGCAAAACGCTCGTGCTCGTCAACTCGGTATGTGGCTGTGCCGGTGGCATCGCTCGTCCGGCAGCAGCGTACGTGAATAAGATGGAAGGCGTCAAACCGGACCAGTTCGTGACTGTGTTCGCGGGTCAAGACCGTGAAGCGACTGACCGCGCCCGTGAATACTTCGAAGGTTACGCCCCGTCGTCACCATCGATCGCGCTGTTAGAAGACGGCAATATCGTCACAATGGTCGAACGGAGCACAATCGAGTCATCAACGACCGAAGAGCTCGTCGAGCAGTTACAGACGTTGTTCGATATTTACTACGCCTAAGAAGTGAGCGCAGAGGCATTGCCTTTGCGCTTTTCCTTAAGAAGGGATCGATGAGATGGAACCAGTCGTCAAAATCATGAGCGAGGCCGAATATACGATTGCTTTGTCGCGCGGCGAGATCAACGAGCCGACCCTCCAAACGGAAGGGTACATTCGTTGTTGCACCCCGCAACAGATCGGGAAATTCGTGCGTCGACATTATCATGGGGAGCGAGTCGTGCTCGTCTCGTTCCATGTCGGACGTCTCGGCAGCCTGCTCCACTATGAGTTTGACGAGGACGGGGAACGCTATCCCCACGTGTATAGCGCCATTCCCATCGCTTCGGTCAAACGAGTGCAGCCCTACGGCTCTCGGGACAATGGTACGGTCACTTATTTTGCTTACGAGCGAATGTGACCGTATTTTTTTTAGATTTTATGCATGAATATACTTTACAAGTAATAATTATGTGTATATAGTGGTTGAAGAACAAGTCGGACATATGATGAGTCAGAGAACAGTTGAGCAACATTCACATATATGTCATAATTTTGTTAAAGTTCTGATAATTTCATCCTATTGAAGAAAGGGACGATGAACATGAAAAAAGGTTTTCTAGCATTATGTATCGCAAGCCTAGCCGCTTTTACTGTAGCCTGTGGGGCAGACGTGAACGAAGGAGGTTCGACATCGACCGATGAAGATGACAAAGTCATCGTCATGGGGACGAGTGCGGACTACTTCCCATATGAATTCGTCGATACGGCGAACGGGGATGAGATTGTCGGATTCGATATCGATATCGCCAAGCAAGTGGCCGAGAACATGGGCTACGAATTGAAAATTGAAGACATGGACTTCGGGAGCCTGCTCGGGGCGCTCAACGCCGGTCGTGTCGATTTCGTCATGGCGGGTATGACACCGACAGAAGAACGGAAAGAGAACGCCGATTTCTCAGACATCTACTTCACGGCGAAGAACTTGATTTTGTCAAAAGGGGATGCCATCCAGTCGCTTGAGGACTTGGACGGGAAACAAGTCGGGGTCCAACTCGGATCGATTCAAGAAGGGATTGCCAAAGAGCAAATCCCGGGTGCTGAAATCGTCGCCTTGAACAAGATTCCAGAGATTATTCAAGAAATCAAGACCGGCCGCATCGATGCGATGGTCATCGAGGACACGGTCGCGAAGAAATATCTCGATCAAGACAGCGAACTCACGACGTTTGAAATCGTCGACGAGGAAGAGGCCGGTTCAGCCGCTGCCTTCCGTAAGGACGACGAGCTCCGTGATCAGTTCAATGAAGAGTTGAACAAGATGATCGATTCAGGAGAAATCGAGAAGTTGGCTCAAAAATGGTTCGAACAAGAAGCTGCACCAGCTGAATAAAGATTGTAGAAGGCTGACTGAAAGCATCAGTCAGCCTTTTTTAGGAGGAACTCACAATGGATTTTAGTCGGATTTATGATTCTATCCCGTATATTCTCGAAGGGATTCCCGTCATGTTCCAAGTCGTGCTCGTCTCGGCCTTGTTCGGGATTACGCTTGGCGTCGTCGTCGCCACATTCAAAATCGTCCCAAACCGTCTCGTCAACTTCATCGGGCACGCCTATACGGCCGTGTTCCGCGGAACCCCGCTCATCTTGCAACTCGCGATCATCCACTTCGGATTGCCGCAGTTGACCGGATATATCACGACGCCATACCAATCGGCCGTCATCGCCTTCTCACTGAACTCGGCGGCGTATATCTCGGAAATCATTCGGGCCGGGATTCAAGCGGTCGATAAAGGCCAGTGGGAAGCGTCGGATGCCCTTGGCGTCCCGTACGTCAAACAACTGCGATCAATCATCTTGCCGCAGGCGTTCAAAAACATCTTGCCGGCCCTCGTCAACGAGATGATCACGCTCACGAAAGAATCGGCGCTCGTCTCGACGGTCGGTGTGCTCGACATCATGCGCCGGGCGCAAATCGTCGGTGGGCAAAAGGCGATCTACTTTGAACCGCTCCTGTTTGCCGGTGTGATATACTTTACAATAGTGATGGTGTTGACGTATCTTGGTCAACGTCTAGAAAAACGGCTTAGAAAGAGTGATGGCAGATGATACAAGTAAACGATTTATACAAACAATTTGGTGACCTCGAGGTCCTCAAAGGCATTACGACATCGATTGAGAAAGGGGAGGTCGTCGCCGTCATCGGTCCGTCCGGTTCGGGGAAATCGACGTTCCTCCGTTGCTTGAACATGCTCGAGGTGCCGACGTCTGGAACGGTCAGCGTCGCCGGCTATGAGCTCACGAAAAAAGGGGCGAACGTCTCGAAAGCACGCCAAAATATCGGGATGGTGTTTCAACAGTTCAACTTGTTCCCGCATATGAGCGTGCTCGACAATTTGATATACGCGCCGATCAACGTCTTGAAAGTGAGCAAGGCCGAGGCGATTGAACGGGCGAAAAAGCTCCTCGAACGGGTCGGATTGTCCGAGAAAATCGACGCCTATCCGAGTCAACTGTCGGGTGGACAAAAACAACGTGTCGCGATCGCCCGGGCGCTCGCCATGGAGCCGAACGTCATGTTGTTCGATGAGCCGACGTCAGCGCTCGACCCAGAGATGGTCAACGAAGTGCTCGATGTCATGAAAGGGCTCGCCGAGTCTGGGATGACGATGGTCGTCGTCACGCACGAGATGGGCTTTGCCCGTGAAGTGGCGGACCGTGTCCTCTTCCTCGACGAAGGCATCTTGATGGAGGAAGGCAAACCGGCCGACTTGCTTCTCAACCCGCAAACCGACCGCGCAAAACGCTTCTTAGAAAAAGTCTTATAACTGAAACGATCCATCTGACACCAGAAAGGGAGGATTTCTATGAAGATCACCTACTATGGCCACGCGACCGTGCAACTCGATATCGACGGGACATCCGTCTTAATCGACCCGTTCCTGACGAGCAATCCGCATACGGACGTCGACCCGGCGAGTGTCAAAGCAGACTATATCTTGCTCACCCACGCCCATTTTGACCATATCGAAGACGTCGAATTGATTGCGAAACAGACGGGCGCAACGATCGTCGCGACACACGAGCTGGCGACATATTATGAGAAGAAGGGTTTTTCGGTCCACGGCATGAACATCGGGGGCGGCCATTCGTTCGCGTTCGGCCGCGTCACGATGACGCAGGCGTTCCATAGCTCGAGTCTCGACATGGGCGACATCCCGGTTTATATGGGAATGCCGGGCGGGTTCATCATCGAGACGAACGCACTCACGGTGTACCATGCCGGGGACACGGCGCTATTTTCGGATATGAAACTGTACGGCGAACGCTTCGAGATTGACGTCGCCTTCCTCCCGATCGGGGATAACTTCACGATGGGACCGGTCGACGCACTCGATGCGGCGCACTGGCTCCAAGCGAAACGAGTCGTCCCAATCCATTTTGATACGTTCCCGCCCATCAAACAAGACGCACGGGCGTTCTGCGATCAATTGCACCAACGTGGTCTCTTGATTGAGCCGAACACGACGATTGAGATTTGATGATGCATCCAGCGGTGCTCGAGACCGAACGGTACGTGGCGAAGCTGCATGCCGGAGACCATACCGGCCATGATATGGCCCATCTCGACCGAGTGCGCCGTTTGACGACGCATCTCGCGGAAGGCGAAGCGGTCGACGGTCTCGCTTTGACGCTCGCGGCGCTCTTGCATGATGTCGAGGATGAGAAGCTTGGACGTGATAAAGGTCTCGTCGCACGTCACCTTGACACGTTACCGATCGACCCCGAACAACGGGCTCACGTCCTGACGATGATTGAAGAGTCGTCCTTTTCAAAAGGACGGTCCCCGTCGTCACGTGAGAGCGCGATGCTGCAAGACGCCGACCGGCTCGACGCGATTGGGGCAATCGGCATCGCCCGGACGTTCCAATTTGCCGGCGCACGTGGCAATAGCCTCCACGGCGAGGGTGACTCGAAAAGCGCGATCGCTCATTTCGAGGAGAAGTTGCTCCGGCTCGCGAATCAAATGCATACGGAACTGGCGAGACGAATCGCCCGGGACCGCCACGCGTTCATGGTTACTTTTTTGGACCGGTTCGAAGCGGAATGGACAGGGCAAGACATATGAAACGGCCGAGGAATCCCTCGGCCGTTTTTTGGTTAAAACGGATGTTTATTTAGCCAATGGCCACCGTCGAGGGAAATGCATTCCCCGTTCAAATAGCGCATCTCGTCCGACGCCATCCAATAGGCGAGGTCGGCAATCTCTTCCGGTGTCCCGAACCGTCCGAGCGGCACATTGCGGCGGATGCGCTCGACTTCTTTGACGTGGACGGCTAGTTTGTCGGCTCCACCTGTCCGCTCGATTGGACCCGGGCTAATCGCGTTCACACGCGCCCCGAACTGATATCCCCATTCGACGGCGAGCGTTCGCGTCAAATTGAGCACGCCGGCCTTGGCGGCCGCGCTCGGTGCGACACCGGCGCCCGCTTGCCAGGCATACGACGCGACCATGTTGATGATGGAGCCGTCACGCAGTTGCTCCCGTTCCCAATGCTTGCCGAGCACGTGGGTGCAGTTGAACGTCCCGTTCAAGACGATGTCGATGACGCTCGTCCATCCGTTCGGCGTCAAGTCGAGCGTCGGGCAGACGAAATTACCGGCCGCGTTGTTAACGAGCGCGTGCACTGGACCGAACCGTTCAATGATTTGATCGAGCGCAACGGCACACCCCTCATAGTCACGCACATCGTGTTGCACGGCTATCGCCGCTCCGGCCCCGATGGTCTCCAGTTCGCCCATCGCTTCTTGTAGCCGCTCCTCGTTGCGGCCGCTGATGGCGACGTTCCAGCCCTCGGTCTTGAATTTTAGCGCCATCGCCTTGCCCATCCCCGATGAGCCACCTGTGATCCAAATCGTTTTCATACAAATCCCCCTTTGGAATGAATGGTCGTTCAGTTTATGTATTCGCTCAGCGAAGAGGGGATTCCTGCAAAAAAAGTGACGGCCGTTGGGCCATCACTTCAACTGCTCTAAATAGGTCAATCCGAGTTCACGGTCGATGCGATACATCGTCCCGGCGACTTTCTCGCCCCAATACGGGTCCGAGGCGTAATTGACGTTGACGCCTTCTTGTTTATTGCCAGGGAACGGTCCTCGGTCATAGGCGCCCGTCACGTACTTTTCGGCGAATAAACGAGCCGCCGCATCGATGCTCGCCTCGACAGACGGGTAGGAGGCTGCATTTCCGCTCGGGTCGTTGTCAGTCGCTTGGAAGCCGAACAAGTTATTCTTTTCCCGGGCGATGGCTGACGTACCGAACCCGGACTCGTGTCCGGCGACGGCCATGAGGAACAAGGCGTTGATGCCGAACTCTGCCTCGGCATCTTTGAAGGCGTCGCCTTTACCGGTGAGCGGGCTGTCGTCGAGTGAGCCGAGGAAGGCGTCGAGCTCGCGAGCCGAATACGGTGCCTTCGACGCGATCGAGGCGAACTGGTATGGCGAATCGAACACGTCGCGCACGTCCTCCGTGTAATAGCGGTCGGACGACTGTTGCGGCGCCGGTCCGACGAGGAACGTCCCGGCCAAGTTGCCGTTCGCCTCGACGGTATGGAACACTTGTCCGTCCCGCATCTGATAGAAGCCGCGACGCTCGACGACGGCGTCCGGATAAAGCGTCATGTCGGCCGGCTTCACGTAGACGTCGGCGCCGGAAATGTTCACCAACAAATGCTTGTCGGCCGTCTGCACGAGACGGAGGCGGGTCCCGCCGGCGACATACGACTGCCGTTTCTTAAACTCGGCGTCTTGATACAAGTTCGTGATTCGGTCGGTCGGGGTGACGGCGATACCGGTACCTATGAAGTCGATGACGTCGCCTGACGCATCGAGCAGGGCCCGGTTGCCCCCACGTTCCATATAGGCCCGCGCCTCGTCGAGTGACTCAAATGATCGGGTCGAGACGTCCCCGCTGTCATAGGTCTGAACGGTATACGAGCCGCTCGGACGGTCTTGGAGCCAAAGGAAACCTAAAACGGCGAGGGCGAGCGTGAGCAGCGTGGGAATCACGCCACGTTTTTTTCTTTTCAATACGATCACTTCCAAACATATGGATTGCCAAACGGAACAAACTAGTGAACAATTTTGTGAGAGAGGAGGAGATATTTATGAAAATCGGATCACGCACGCTCAAGACTGCGGCGGCAGCCGGGATCGCCATGCTCATCTCCGAGACGATTCATCTCGATTACTACGTCTTCGCAGCCATCATCGCCATCCTCAGTATTCAGGAGACACGGAAAAAGTCGTTTCGGGCTTCCTATGAGCGGGTCATGGCCAGCCTGATTGCAATCGGCATGGGGGCATTGATGTTCACCTTGCTCGGTTATTCACCGGCGACGCTCACACTTTATTTTGTCATGTTCATCCCGCTCGTTCAACAGCTCAAACTGCAGGACGGCATGATCACGAGTGTCGTCATCTTGACCCATCTATATACGGAAGGGCAGTTCTCGCTCGATTTGTTCGTGAACGAGCTGTTATTGATCGCCATCGGCGTCGGGGTCGGACTCGTCGTCAACATGTATATGCCGACACTTGATAAAGAGATCGAGCGCATCAAAGACAATATCGACCGGGCCCTCGCCGTTCACTTTTATGATGTGGCCGCCTGTGTCGAGACGGGCGTCTATAACGACCATTCGATGATGCTCTTGAAGACGCGGGATTATTTGAAACAAGGGAAAGACCTCGCGCTCCGTCGCATGGGGAACTCGATTGGGAAGCGGAACGAGGACATGGATTACCTGTACTTCCGAATGCGGGAGCGGCAATATGACATCTTGAAGCGCATCGCCGAGAACTCACGGGAGATCACGATGGTCGTCAATGAGGCCAAACCGGTCGCGACGTTCCTTCGGCGCGTCGGCGACAACGTCAACCAACGGGCCGACGCTTCGACGTTCCTACGGGAGCTCGAAGAGACGATTGAGCATTATCGAAAAAACGTACCCCTCCCCACGTCGCGTGAGGAATTTGAGGTACGTTCATCGTTATTAAATATTTTGTCGGACGTGAAGAGCTACTTGATTTTAAAAGAGCGGTATATCCTGCTGTTACAGGAACATGGCCACCCCGGACAAAAACGTGCTCAATAAAAAGATGGATACGATGACGACGACACCGATTTGAATGATGCGTTGACGCTTTTTCTGTTTCTTACTCATGACGTTCCTCCAAATGTGTTTGTCCTCATTGTACAGAATGGAAAAGGTTCGTGCAAACGGCACGAGTTTGTTATAATAACCTAGAAATGTTTGGATGGAGGGATGTTTTCATGGTAAACGAGAAACGAGTGCTTGACACATTTTTACAACTGGTCGGGATCGACTCAGAGACGAAAGAAGAAGCAGTCATCTGTGAGCATTTAAAGGCGGTCTTCACAGAGCTCGGATGCGACGTCTATGAAGACGATGCGTCGACGAAAACGGCTCATTCAGGTAACAACTTGATTATTACGCTACCGGCGACGAAACAAGGCGTCGACCCGATCTATTTCACGGCGCATATGGATACGGTCACACCTGGTAAA
Organism: Exiguobacterium sp. s50; assembly: GCF_018618175.1. Classification (NCBI taxonomy): domain Bacteria; kingdom Bacillati; phylum Bacillota; class Bacilli; order Caryophanales; genus Exiguobacterium; species Exiguobacterium sp. s50. The sequence goes on along the minus strand of NZ_JACSLP010000001.1, from coordinate 164,368 downwards.
GGGATCAAGACGAGTATTCAAGACGGTTACGTCGTGACGGATGGGACGACCATCCTCGGGGCGGATGATAAAACCGGATTGACGGCGATGATCGAACTCGTTCGCGTGTTGACGGAACAAGCGATTCCACACGGTCAAATCCAGTTCGTGATCACAGTCGGAGAAGAATCTGGGCTCGTCGGGGCAAAAGTGCTCGATCTTTCGAAAATTGATGCGAAGTTTGGATTCGCGCTCGATTCGGATGGCCCGGTCGGCGACATTATCGTCGCAGCACCGACTCAGGCGAAAGTGAACGCCAAAATCTATGGCAAGACGGCTCATGCCGGTGTAGCCCCGGAAAAAGGTGTATCGGCGATTCAAATCGCGGCGAAAGCAATCGCGAAGATGAAGTTAGGTCGCATCGATGATGAGACGACGGCAAACATCGGACGCTTCGAAGGCGGCCGTGCCACGAACATCGTCTGCGACTACGTCGAAGTCCTCGCCGAGGCGCGTTCATTGATTCATGAAAAAATGGAAGCACAAGCCGAAGCGATGAAACAAGCGTATCTTGACGCAGCTGAAGAACATGGCGGACGTGCGGAAGTCGACATCGACATCATGTACCCAGGCTTTAAGTTCGAAGAAGGGGACGAAGTCGTCGAAGTGGCGAAAGCAGCCGCGACAGCGATTGGCCGTCCAATTCGAATCTTGCATTCGGGCGGCGGTTCTGACGCCAACGTGATTGCCGGCGGTGGGATTCCGACCGTCAACCTTGCTGTCGGATATGAAGAAATTCATACGACGAACGAGCGTATGCCACTCGTCGAACTGTACAAGTTGGTTGAATATGTCGTTCAAATTGTCGAGCTCGTCGCGACACCTAAAACGAAATGAAAAAGAGCCGACGTGATGTCGGCTCTTCCTATGTGTTCGAGCTATTATGCGGCGAACTCCAACGATTCTAAAACGAGTTCGTCTGAACAGTGAAGTTCCATCGCTATGTCGTGAATGAGGATTGAGGTGCCTAATTCTTGTTGGTGTTTGCGATTCATTGAAGTCGCCCGTTCCCGGATCTGTTGATAGATCGAGTCGGAATGTTCAACTTTCTTCATCACGGATCACATCCTTTTTCAACGATTGCCTACAGTATAGCATGGAATGGACGACAAGAAAGGACAATATTATTTATGAAGTTACAATTTTTAGGAACTGGCTCCGGTATGCCGTCGAAACAACGGAACGTCTCGGGGTTGGCACTTACGCTTGCGAAACAGACGTGGCTTATCGATTGTGGCGAGGCGACCCAGCACCAAATGTTGCATACGAAAGTCAAGCCGCGCAAAGTCTCAGCCGTCTGGGTGACACACCTTCACGGGGATCACGTCTTCGGTCTGCCCGGGTTTCTGTCGACGCGCTCGGCGCTCGACGGATCGAGCCCGCTCACCTTGTATGGACCGAAAGGCATCAAGAAATGGCTCGAGTTGACGATGAAAGTAACCGGTTCTTATCTCGGCTATGATTTGACGATTGTCGAGTACGAGGACGGCGATACGTTCGAACAGGACGGGCACATCGTCACGGTCAGACGGCTTGAACATCGCTTTCCGTCTTATGGATTCCGCATCGAAGCGCCGGAACGACCGGGCGCATTGCTCGTCGAAAAAGTGAAGGCGCTCGGCATCCCGAGCGGACCGATTTATCGGACGATCAAGCAGTCTGACACGTTCGAGTTTGAAGGGAAAACGTACGCCTCTAAAGAATACGTCACTGACGCGGTTCCCGGACCGGTCGTGGCGATTCTAGGCGATACGGTCCCTTGTCCGAACGCAGCCATCCTCGCCACTGGCGTCGACGTGCTCGTTCATGAAGCGACGTTCATGCAAGCAGAGGCGAAGCTCGCCCGACAATACGGCCACTCGACGACAGTTGAGGCGGCAACGCTCGCAAAAACGGCGCAAGTTGGCCGTTTGATTGTCACGCATATCTCGGCCCGCTATCAAGGTCGAGACGAGGCGTTTGTGGATGAAGTGCGCACCGTGTTTCCAGACAGCCATGTAGCGACTGACTTCTTCGAGTTTACAGTGGGGGATTAACGTGACAGTACAACTATACGTATGGCTAGGCTTTTTCGTCATCAGTACGTTGCTAGGTTTACGCTTAAATCAACTGAAAGAACCGGAACCAAACTTTCTTATCAAATTTTTATTTTTTTCATTACTCGGGATCGTTTCATTCCCGATTGGTGGCTTTCATATTCCAATCGGATTCCTGATGTCGTTCTTATTCTTCCCGAAACGCAATAGCCGCTATAAATGGTACGGGGCGCTCGTCGGGTTCTTTTTCTTCATCGTCCTCTTGTTCGTCCCGCTGTTTGATCAATCCGAATTCCGGGCCGAGTCACAACAGATTGGAACGGTGTCGATTCAAGACGAGACGTTTGACGAGATGACAGACAACATTCTGCGCCGGATTAACAGTGAGTCCATTAAACTCGACCGAAGCAAAATGATTTTCAGCGAGGACGGTGAACTCCGTTCGCTCGAATATTTGCTCATGGTCGAACGCGCAAATTCGTATCAACAGATTCGAATCAACTACGACGAATCGGGCGAGCTGACGTATCGTCAAGTCGACGAACTGAATAAGGATTCGGGAAGTGCGTTCTTCGAGAAACTCGTCGACTTTGAACATATGCTCGACGCGATCCGGAAACCGGCCTGGTCTGAATTCACGACCCAAGTCGATGCCCCGTTCCTCCAGTTCTCATTCGATGGGCTGTACGACATGTACACGTTCGAGAATGAGTCGATGCTCATGATCAATCGGGATAATCGCCTCGTCAAGTTCTGGTTGCAACGCGAGCCGGTGCTCGCCAACAGCATTCAATTGTCGGGATTGAGCCAGCAAGGGCGGACGACGGGTGAGAAATACACGATTCTATACAACTACTCTATCCATCAACGAGAGGATTTGACTGATTTATGAAAAATTTGCTTCTGATGAGTTTACTAGTCCCGCTTTTGACCGCATGCGGAGGAGATACGACATCGACCGAGGAAGCGGCTTGTGATGTCGAGCCGACGATTTCTGTTTACAATGCGGCGACCGAAGAGACGCTGTTCAATGAGAAGAGTGTCTGCTTAGAAGAAGGGGCGACGGTACTCGATGCCCTTGAAGCGACCGAGCTTGACATTGAATCGGTCGGCGACGGAGACATGACTTATGTCACGGCCGTTGACGGGATTGAAGAGAAGTCGGCCGGACAATCCTCAGGCTGGGTTTACGCCTTCAATGGTAGCCCGGGCGATGAAGGCGCCGGAGCCAAAGAAGTCGAATCGACCGACATCATTCAATGGCGGTTCGAAGAAGATGCGATTTCTTTCTTCGAATGAGGCAGATTGGGAGCGCAGACATCCGGTCACGCTCCTTTTCTTCTTACTCGTCCATTTGTACGTGTTGACATACTTGAATGACTCGATTTGGCTCCTCCTCGGTCTGTTCGGTTTGTTACTGATGGAACGACGGTTTCCACTGGCGATGCTCGGTGTTATCCTCGCGTTCTTATTGATTTCACTTGCCCCGTTCGTTCTCGGTTGGAGGATTTCGGTCGGTGGTGTCACAAATCAATTGATTCCACTCGCGACTTTTTTGTTCGGTATGATTTGGGTCAATCGATTCATGCGCCTCGAGCGTTTATTGCCGTTCTTGAACAAATGGCCTCGTTCGACAAGGTTGCTGTACGGCGGTTGGGCGCTCGTCCCGACGATGGAACGGGCGGTCCGTTTATCGTTGGCCAGTCATCCGCGACGTGACTGGCAAGAGGCCGTCGTCGTCGGCATCGACAGCCAACGCCTCGAGCCGGTATATGTGACGAATCGGATGAGACGCTTCGAACGACATGACTGGGTCCAATGTCTCGTCCTCGCTAGTTTCGGGGCGATTGCGGGTATGGTCACACCGGTCGTTTGGCTTCTGTATCCATATTTGACGAAGGGAGGGGTGCGCGATGCGTTGGTTATCCTTGGCAGACGGACATGATGAATTCGAGGAGTGGGTAAGGGAAGAACAAGCGCGAGTCGTTCGCCTCGACACTCCGCTTGCTGGGAAAGTCGCATCGCTCATTTCTGGGAGTGACGCCCTGCGAGGAGCCGAACTGGCTGCCATTCTTCAAATCGATCATCTATTTCATAAGCGATTCGACGAGTGCTCAAGTGGGGAACGGCAACTCGTCCGAATCGCTCACGCACTGGCCAATTCATCCGAGGCGATCGTCTTGATCGAGCCGTTTCGACATTTGGATCGGTTTCGGGTCGAGCATTTGACGATGTTGCTCAGCAGGTTGACCGGGCTCGGCGTTCGGATTGCATACACAGACAGGGCGCGCGAACATACCCCATCCGACCCGTTTCACGTCAATCCGACCATGAATCAGCCCCAACTTGTCGTGACGGACGTGTCCTATCGCCATCCGCTGCAGGCTTCCTATGCGGTCGAGCATGTGTCATACGAGGCGAAGCAGGCAGGACTGACCATCTGTATCGGAACGAACGGGAGCGGGAAATCGACGTTGCTCGAATTGATTGCCAAAAGCGTGCGTCCCTTGTATGGGAAGGTCAAATGGGCCGAGCGGCCGGTTTATTTACCGGCCGAGCAAGAGTACGGCCCGTTCCCGCATGCGGCGAATCGTCGCGTCGCTCAACTGCAGGCCGTCTTCGATTCCGAAGCTTCGCTGTTCTTGTTGGATGAGCCAAGCGTGGGCTTGACCGAGCAAGAGCGCTCTCAGTTTGAACGAGCGTTAACCGAGAAAGCCATGACAGCACATGTTTTGTGTGCGACGCATGATGAGCAACTGATTCAGGCGGCAGACCGCATCCTTTGCCTGTCGAACGGTACGATTGTTTTCGATGGCGATTTAGCCGAGTATAGGAAACGGAGTGCGCTATGGTCACATACGTCTTCATCCTAATCATTGCGGCGGGGATCATGTCAAGATTTGAGCGGACGGACATCCCGATTGCCGTTCTGACACAGATTCTCGCGCTTGCCGTCATCGGGCGCTGGTTATTCGTGGCCATCCCGAACGTGCAACCGTCGACGGCGTTGCTCATGTTGACGGCCTTGTATTTCGGGTTCACGAGCGCCGCGATGCTGGCGTTGTTCGTCCCGATTTTATCGGGACTGTTGCTCGGACTCGGTCCGTTCGTCTTGTTTCAATTTTTAGGATGGCTTCTCGTCGTACTCGTCGTCATTTTACTTAAACCACTGCTTCGTCACTCGCGGTGGCTCCTAGCTTTCGTAGGTCTGGGGGCCGGTTTTCTCTTCGGCTGGACGGCCAATCTTTCGTTCGCGGAGGTCATCGGGGTCGACTTCGTCAAACTGCTCGTGCTCAGTCTACCGTTCGATGTGGCCCACGGCATCGGGAACGCCGTCTTCCTCATCTTGTTGCATGACTTGTTCGTTCGCATATTTGTGCGGGAAGACGGGTAACAAGTAGGTATCACACGAGTGAGGTGACACGTGCATGAGCGGATACGTCAATCTGGTTGAAATCGGTTGGTTTCTTTTCATCGGACTGTCGTTTATGGGGCTCAATCTGTTTTTGATGTCACGTCGGCTGCTACGGACGCGCTACGGGATGCTCAGTATCCTCGGGGCCAGCGTTTGGCCGGCACTCATGATCGTCTTGACCGTCCAAGGTGGAAGCGTCCTCGGCGGGCTGACGGAACGGGCGCTCACCCTCGAAAGCACCTTGGCTTGGTCGGTCGTGGTGGCGACGACACTGATGGTGTGTATTCCGGGCATAACACTCATCCGGCGCATGATTCAGTTGGCGCGGTCATAATCAAATCACATAAAGCAGGAGGAGGTCCCCCGGGGGACTTCCTCCTTTTTTACGTGCATACATGGGTTAAATCGTCGAGACGTCTTCCGATCCAGCATCTGATGGTTTTTGGAAGCGGCGCAAAATCTCAAGGCTGACTGCGCGTGGCATGAGCTTGGCCGCGGCGACAAGCAGTTGGTTCGACACACCCGGCACGATGACGCGTTTGTTGGTCATGACGCCTTTATAGCCGAAGAAAGCGACGAGATGAGACGGCATTTTTGACACCATCATCTCGCTGCCGGCCCGATTGAAGAATCCGGTATCGGTTGGACCTGGACAGAGGACACTCACGTGCACGCCTGTTCCTTTCACTTCGGCATGGAGCGCCTCGGTGAGCGACAACACGTAGGCCTTCGTCGCGTAGTAGACCGCCATATACGGACCAGGTTGGAAGGCGGCGACCGATGCGACGTTCAACACATAGCCATGATTCCGTTCCACCATGCCCGGCAAATAAGCTTTCGTCAATTCGGTCAAGGCGTTGACGTTCAAACGGACTTCTTCGGCCTCGGTCTCGGCATCGAGCTCGATAAACTCGCCGGCCGTTCCGAAACCGGCATTGTTGATTAAAAAGTCGACCGTCAGTCCGGCATCGGCGATTGCACTCGTCAATCGTTTTACGGCTTGGTGTTCAGACAAATCGAGGGCGAAGACGTGTACGCTGACACGGTAACGTTTCTCCAGTACTTTTTTTAATTCGTGCAACCGCGGCTCGTTGCGAGACACGAGGATACAATCAAATCCATCCCGGGCCGCTAAAACGGCAAGATCGAGTCCGATTCCTGTCGAGGCTCCAGTAATTAAGGCTGTTTTTGTCAAAATCGTCCACTCCTTCGATATAAAAAGTCATACATTGTTACTGATTTCTTCACGAGTTGTTAAATTCCTGCTCGGCCGCGACGTCAAAACGTATGCTAGAGTATAGCAAGAATATGTGATTAGACTCACAGAGTGAGGAGAAGAAACCAGATGATGATACAGCTAGTGACTACAGCACAGGGCGTCGAGCAAGCAGAAGCGCTGATTATGGCGGGCTCTGACCGCATCTATATCGGAGAAGCAACATACGGGTTACGCCATAAGGGAGACTGGTCGTTGGAGGCTGTGCGAGAAGTCACAGCGATTGCCCACCGTTATGGCAAAGAAGTGACCGTCGCCGTCAATAATTTGATGCACAATCATCAGATTGAGACGCTGCCTGACTATTTATCGGCTTTAAAAACAATCGGGGTTGACAGTGTGACGGCCGGTGACCCGGGCGCCATCCGCTTAATCCGTAATGCAAATATCCCCTATTGGTATGATGCTCAAACGCTCGTCACGTCGGCCCGACACATTCAATTTTGGGGCAAACGCGATGCAATCGGGGCAATCGCGGCCCGTGAAGTGACGTTGACTGAACTCGGGCTGATTCAACAGCAAATCGGATTGCCGGTCGAAGTCCAAGTGTACGGACCGACGTGTATCCATCATTCGAAACGTCCGCTCTTGACGAACTACTTCAATGAAATTGGCCGATCGAACACGTTGGCAGAAGCACGCGAATACTATGTGAGCGAACCATCGGATGCGGACAGCCGCTATCCGGTGTATGAAGACGAAAACGGGACGCATGTGTTCTCTGAGGATTTGACGCTTATGGGACAACTGCCCACTTTAATAACAGGCGGCCTACACACGTGGAAGCTCGAGGGTTGGCACGCGGGTGATGCATTCGTTGATATCGTCCGCTTGTTCGATAAGGCCCGCTCAGATTTATTGAACGGTCGATTCGACCGTCTCGTCATGGAACGGCGTCTCGCCGAACTGCAGCCGGAACAATTCCGGCTCGGGACGGGACTATTGTTACGAAATCCAGAAGAGATCAAGTGAGGGATTGAGATGAAAAAACGTCCAGAATTATTAGCACCGGCCGGCAACTTAGAAAAATTGAAGATGGCGATTTTGTATGGGGCCGATGCGGTCTTTATCGGGGGACAACAGTTCGGACTCCGCTCTCGGGCCGGCAATTTTGGGTATGACGAGATGGCCGAAGGCGTCGCGTTCGCCCATGCGCGCGGGGCAAAAGTGTATGTCGCCGCGAATATGGTGACCCATGAAGGCGATATCGATGGCGCGGGCGAGTTCTTTTGCAAGCTTCGCGATATCGGCATTGATGCCGTCATCGTGTCCGACCCGGCCATGATTGAGGTATGCCTCACGGATGCGCCGGGACTTCCGGTCCATTTGTCGACGCAGGCGTCAGCGACGAACTATGAGACGCTCCGCTTTTGGCAAGAGGAAGGATTGGAGCGAATCGTTCTCGCCCGCGAAGTATCGATGGAAGAAATCAAAGAGATGAAACGGCAAGTCGATGTCGAAATCGAGACGTTCGTCCATGGGGCGATGTGCATCTCGTACTCGGGACGTTGCACCTTATCGAACCATATGGCGCTCCGCGATGCGAACCGGGGTGGCTGTGCCCAGTCGTGCCGTTGGAAGTACGGATTCTTTGAGGCGGACGAACTGTTGACTGACGAGATGGCAGCACGCGACGAGGAACCGTTCTCGATGAGCTCGGTCGACTTGGCGATGGTACGTCACATTCCGGACTTGGTCGACGCTGGCGTCGACAGCTTGAAAATTGAGGGACGGATGAAATCGATTCACTATGTGGCGACCGTTTGTAACGTCTATCGTCAAGTCATCGACGCGTACTGTAATGACCCCGAGGGCTTCGAGTTTAATCCGGCGTGGGAAGAAGAAATCTGGAAAGCGGCACAACGAGAACTCGCGACCGGATTCTATTACGGCGTCCCGACCGAGAACGAGCAACTATTCGGTAAGCCGCGCGCCATCCCGCAATATGCATTCGCGGCACGCGTCATCGCGTATGAACCGACGACAAAAATAGCGACACTCGAGCAACGAAACCATTTTCGGCGCGGGGAAGAAGTCGAGTTCTTCGGTCCCGGCTTCGTCCGTTTCTCGCAGCGCATCGATGAGCTGTACGATGAGTCGGGAGAAAGCCTCGAGACGGCGAACCAGGCGATGATGACGGTACGTGTCAAGGTCGAGCAACCGGTCGCGACCGATTTCATCATGCGCAAGCGAAAAGCCGGCGTCGTGAACACACCTGTGCCGAGCCCGGTCTGACACATCCGGCAAGACAACATAGTCGACCGTTCCATCCAATCTTGCTAACCTGTTAACATAGACGACAAAGGGGATGGAAGCATGAATCAGAATACGGAGCAGCTCCGGACCGATCCAATCGGAAGCCTGCTGTTCAAACTGTCGCTACCGGCAATGATCGGGATGCTGGTGACGGCACTGTACAACATCATTGATACAATCTTCGTCGCCCGTGGCATCGGGTCGACTGCCGTGGCTGCCATCGGGATCGCCTTTCCGATTCAAATGATTCTTATGGCCGTCTCGAGCGCTGTCGGGTTGGGCGGGGCATCCATCAGTTCAAGGAAACTCGGCAAAGGCGACGATGCCGGTGCCGCCGTCACGTTTTTGAACGTGCTCGTCCTCGTCGGTGTGTTCGCCGCTTTTGCGGTCAGTTCCGCCTTTTTCATGTTGGATGACATCTTGAAAGTGTTCGGAGCGACGTCGGCCATCATGGAACTGAGCCGACAATACTTATCGGTCGTGCTCATTAGCTCTCCGTTCTTCATGTTCACACTCGCGGCGAGCGCGATGGTACGGGCTGAAGGACAGGCGCCTTATCAGATGAAAGTGATGCTCACGACCGTTGTCGTCAACTTGGTGACGACGCCGCTATTCATCTTCACGTTCGGCTGGGGCATTTACGGGGCCGCTTGGTCGACGGCGCTCGCTCAAGTCGTCGGGTCTGTGCTCATGCTCCGTTTCTTCTTCTCAAAAAATCGCCGCACCGAGCTCGATTTCCAATGGCGGAAGTTTCGATTACGGTTCGGCGAATTGAAGGAGATTATGGCGATCGGCTCATCTTCGTTCATCATGATGGTCTCCCAGTCGATTTTATTCGTCGGGGTCAACGTCATGCTCGGAACGTACGGCGGGACCGAGGAACTTGCCATCTTTGCGATTATCAATAAATTCATGGCGCTCGTCGGGATGCCGATTATGGGTATCGTCCAAGGCATGCAGCCGATTGTCGGTTACAATTTCGGCGCCAAACAATTCGACCGGATGAGGGAAACGATTTGGACGGCAATGCGGGCTGGAATTGCCATCGCCGTCATCATCTGGTTGACGCTCCAGTTGATTCCGGAACAACTGATGCGCATGTTCACGACCGACGCCAACTTGATTGCCGGCGGTGTGACGGCGATTCATGTGTTGTTCGCCGTCTCGTTCCTCCCGAGTGTGCAAATGCTCGTCAACGGCATCTACCAATCACTCGGGAAGGCTCGGGTCGCGATGTTCTTGTCGCTGTCGCGGCAGACGCTCTATACGATTCCACTCGTCTTCATCCTGCCGAACTTCTTCGGCGTATTCGGTGTCTGGCTCGCGTTCCCAATCGCTGATGCGATGACCTTCCTGACAGCGGTCGGGATGGCTGTTTGGGATCGCAAGCTCTTATTCCGCCCGTCAGAAGACGAAATCGAAGCGAAAGCAACCAATTTATGAAGCGACGTCCGTTCTTGTGGAACGGGCGTCTTCTTTTAGGAACAAGTAAATTCCGCCGAGCAGGACGGCCGCACCGACCCATTGCATCACGCCGAGACGCTCGTCGAAGAAGACGAACCCGAACAGCATGCCCCATAATGCCTCGCCAAGGATGGTGATGCTGACAACGGTCGCACTGACACGGGCGAGCGCATAGTTGAACAAGTTATGTCCTAAAATCGTCGGGAAGAAGGCGAGGGCGAGGAAATACCACCAGTTGACCGATTCGAACGCGGTGAACGTCGTCCCCCGGACGAGAAGCATGAAACAGAGGACGACCGCTGCTACGAGATAGACGCTGAACGAGTATGTATTCGTGTTCATTTCGGTCCGGACGTGTTGGCCGACGAGCCAATAGCCCGCGATGAGCAGAGCGGCGATTAAAGCGAGCAAGTCCCCGAACAGCGCTTCACGTCCGAGTTGAATGTCGCCTGCCGCGACAAGCATACCTCCGAAGACGGCGATGAGCGCGAAGGCTAACCCTTTCCGGGTCGGATTCTTTTTAAAAATCAAGGCGTTCCCGATTAAGACAAAAATCGGGCTCGAAGTGACGAACAGCGTCGAGCTGGCGACGGTTGTATAATCGAGCGATAAAAACCAGAGCCAAAAATGGAACGCGAGCAACGTCCCGCTGAGGAGCAAGGCATATCGCGTCATGAGTCGTGTCCCGAGGAGCGACTTGAAATCGACGAAGGGCAACAACATCAGGCACGTGATCAGCATACGGTAAAACGCGGCCGTCTCGGCCGGTGCGGACGTCCATTTGACGAACAAGACGCTCGTCGATAAGAAGAAAACGGCGGCGAATAAGATAAGATAAGACAAGAGACATCCCCCTTTATGTTGTACATACTCTTCTAATGATATTATAGAATAGATAAGAAAATACATTCTTTCTCGAAAGTGTCGTTCCGACGAGATTTCGGATGACTGTGAAAGTAGGGATCCTATGAGATTAATTATTGCGGAGAAACCGTCGCAGGCCCAAAAACTGGCTGCGCCGTATCCATCAAAAAAGAAAAAAGACGAGATTGAGATCGCTTCATGTGCCCGGTTCCCAGAAGGCGCCATCGTCGTCTGGGCGGTCGGTCACTTATGCGAGCTGCAAGAACCGTCCCATTATAAGCCGGAATGGAAGTCTTGGAAATATGAGTCGCTCCCAATCGTGCCGGACCGATTCGACTATCGCATCTCGAAAGGCAAGTCGAAACCGTTCCAGACGATTAAGAAATGGTTGCACGACCGGTCCATCACCGACGTCATCATCGCATCCGATGCCGAGCGGGAAGGAGAAGCCATCGTCCGTCTCATTTTACGGCTCGCCGGCAATCAAAAACCTTTGTCGCGCCTATGGATCTCGAGTTTGACCGAGCAGGCGGTCGACCGTGGTTTCGCCGCACTGCTACCAGGCGACCAGACGGTCCCGTACTATCACGAAGCAATGAGTCGCGCCTGTGCCGACTGGCTCGTCGGCATGAACGCATCAAGAGCGTATACAACGCTGTTGAAGACGATTGGCATCGAAGACGTGTTTTCGCTAGGCCGTGTCCAGACTCCGACGCTCGCTTTGATTGTCAATCGCGAACGTGAGATTAAACAGTTCGTCCCAGAGCCGTATTTTGAGGTCGAGGCGACGCTTCAAAAAGGACGCGGCACGTTCAAAGCGAAATACACGCTCGGTAAGACGACGAAACTAAAGGCTCGCGAACAAGCCGACGCGGTCGTCAACCGGGCGACCGGGACGGCGATTGTCCGTTCGATTGACAAAGAGGACAAGACGGAATACCCGCCGTTTTGGTTCAGTTTATCGGGTTTGCAGGCCGAAGCCGGCAAGCGGTTCGGCTTCGGGGCGAAGAAGACGCTCGACATCGCTCAAAAGCTATATACGAAAGGATGGATCAGTTATCCTCGGACTGACTCAAGTTTCGTCACACCTGACGAGGCGACGTTGTTCCCACAGACGAAAGCAAGGCTATTGAAGTCGGCGGCCTATGCCGAGTTGAAAGACGTGTTGACCGAGAACCCGTCCCGGAACAGCCGCTACGTCAACGCGAAAAAGGTCAGTGATCACTATGCGATCATCCCGACCGAGGCGTGTGGCGATGTGGCCCGACTTAGCGGGGATGAGGCAAAACTATACGATTTGATTAACCGTCGCTTTCTTGCGGCGTTCGCCCCTCCGGCCAAGCTTGAGAAAACGACGGTCGACCTCATGGACGGCGACGACCTGTACCGTGCAAAAGGGACGGTCGTCGTCAGTGCCGGCTATCGTCAAGTCGTCGAGATGAAGTCCAAAGACGTCGAACTCCCGGCGCTCACACTCGGGGAGCCGTTGACGGAAAAGAAAGTCGAAGTATTATCGAAACAAACGGAGCCACCGAAACGGTATACAGAAGGCGCGCTCATCATGGCGATGAAGGTGGCCGGTAAGCAGCTCGATGATGAAGAACTGATTCATATCATGAAAGAAGTCGAAGGGCTTGGAACCGAGGCGACACGAGCCAATATTATCGACGGATTGAAGAAGCGGGGCTATGTCGACCTACAAAAGAAAGAACTCGTCCCGACCGATAAAGGGCGCTTGTTGATTGACGTGCTCGGTGACAGTATCCTTGCTTCACCGGCCATGACGGCCAAATGGGAGAAACGTCTCAACGAAATCGGGCAGGCATCGGCTTCGGCCGCCGAATTTATCGACCAGGCGAAAAAGATGTCGATTCATCTCGTCGAAGAGGCGAAAGCGCGAGTCGAGACGGCGAACCCGGAAGGCTATACGATTGAAGCCCGACGTTTCGGGAAGAAGTCGGCGGCGCGGCCGAAAGCATCGTTCGGCGTCTGCCCGAGCTGTGGCAAGGGACTCGTCGAGCATGCGAAATTCATCGGTTGTAGCGGCTTTCGCGAAGGTTGCAAGTTTACGATGTCGAAACAAGTACTCGGCGTCGGAATTGCCAAAGATGAACTGAAACAGATGATTAACGGCGGGCAATCGAACGTGCACACGTTCAAAAAAGGGGACAAGACGTTCGATGCCGTGCTCTACCTTGAAAAAGGGGCACTTCGATTCGAATTTAAATAAAAAATAGAGCCATCCGCCGATGGCTCTATTTTTTCTGCTGTTCTTCTTCAGTGATGCGGCGATTGATTTCATCGTAATCGAGCACGATGTCGTCCTTGTTGTCTTTATAGGCATATCCTTTTTGAATGACAACGATTGACGCGATTAAGACGAGCAAAATAATCAAACCGCTCACAGCGAATATCCATCCCATGCGGCATTCCTCGCTTTCGTACTTCCAGTATGCCAAAAACGAACGAGATTCTCCATCTTTGAACCACTTCGAACTGTCACAGCATTGAAATACCTAATGAAGCGATTAGATATGATACAATAATATGCAGAAGAACACTGACAGAGAAAGTAGGGATGACTATGGCGATTTTGATTGTGGACGACGAACCGGTCAATACGATGGTTCTCGAACAATTATTGCATCAACATGATTATGAGACGATTTCAGTCTCGAGTGGTGAAGATGCGCTCGCGCTCCTGATGGACCCGCAAGCCCCGTCGCTATACGACCTTGTCCTGCTTGATGTCGAGATGCCAGGAATCTCTGGAATCGAGACGTGCAAACGGATTCGACAGATGAGCGGCTATGAGGAACTTCCCGTGATTATGGTCTCGGGTCGCACCGAGGAAAAGCAAATCGCGGAAGGTCTCGACGCTGAAGCGTCCGACTATACGACGAAACCGATTAAAATCACGGAACTGCTCGCGCGCATCCGCTCCGCACTCCGTTACAAAGCGGCCGTCGATGAACGCAAAAAATATGAGGCGCGGCTCCAATATGACCTCGATCTCGCGCAAAAGATTCAACAGAGCGCGTTGACCCCGCCCATCAGCAACGATGAGATTGACGTCCGGGCCCTCTATTTGCCGTCTAAAAAACTGGCCGGGGATATGTATGCCTGGTTCCAGGTCGCACCGGATCGCTATGGGGTCATCATCTTCGACGTGATGGGGCATGGTGTCTCGTCGGCGTTGATTACGATGGGGATTCGGTCGATTTTGCCCGGTCTCGTCAGCAACGTCCAATACCCGGTCGATGTGATGAGTGAGTTGAACCGTCAGATGACGTTCTTGTTCTCGGGAGAGGACATGCAGAGCTATTTCACGGCCGTCTATTGTTATATCGACACGACGAAGCGTCAAATCGAGTACGTCAACGCCGGTCATCCGCCGGTCATCGTGACGTCGGACTCGGGTGTGACCCGTCTCGAGACGACCGGTGTCCCGGTCGGCATGTTCGAGGAGCCGAATTTTGAGTCGAAGGTCATCGACATCGAACCGGGGATGACGATGCATATGTATACAGATGGATTGATGGAATGTTACAGCAAAGACATTGACGACGGCATCCGCTGGCTCGAGAAGGACGTCGCGTCATACGGGCTTGACTACGCGCGTCACGTCGCCGAACAACTCGTCCCTAAAATCGAGATTGACGATGACTTGTGTCTCGTCACGGTCAAATTGATGTAAAAAGATGGTGTCGCCGAAACGGGCAACACCATCTTTTTTTAGAAATATCGCTTGCGCCACAAAATGTAAAAGGCGAGGCTTGAGAAACCGATCATCATCGTAATGGCGAACACAAAGCCGATCGGTTGTCCTTCCCACGGCACTTGGACGTTCATCCCGAATATTCCAGAAATCATCGTCGGAATACTAAGTACGATTGTGATCGAGGCCAAGAACTTCATGACGAAGTTGACGTTGTTCGAGATGATCGAACCGAAGGCGTCCATCTTGATGCTGATGATATCGTTATAAATCGACGCCATCTCCATCGCCTGACGGTGCTCGACGAACACGTCTTCGAGCAACTCCTCGTCTTCCTCGTGCTTCTCGAGACTCGGTGTCTTGACGATGCGATCGAGGACGCTGTCGTTCGCTTTGAGCGACGTCATGAAGTAGACGAGCGACTTCTGTAAGTTCATCAATTGAAAGATTTCCTGATTTCGCATCGAACGTTGCAACTCTTGCTCGAGCTCGTCCATGCGCCGATCGATTTGGCGAAGGAAGCGCAAGTACGTCATGCTGACTCGGTGCAAAATCTGAAAGACGAACCGGCTCCGGTAGTTCGTCCGGAACAAACGGGCTTTTCCGTTGGCGAACAAATTGAGCACGTCGAGGTCACGCGAACAGACGGTGATGAAGTGTCGTCCCGTGACGATAATCCCAAGTGGAATCGTATTATAGGCGCGTCCTGTGTCGTCTTCTTCCACATATGGGACGTCAATGATCATGAGGAGGCCCTCATCATCTTTTTCAAATCGTGGTTTTTCTTCAATATCAAGCGGGTCGTAGACGAAATCTTCAGGAATGCCGGAGGCGGCGATGACTTGATCGGCCTCATCTTTCGTCGGATTGACGAGTTGAATCCAGCTCCCTTTGTCAAAGTCTTCGATTTCGTCGACACGCCCAGATGCGTCGGTACGGTAAATCGTTAGCATAATGTTCCTCCTACCTTAGCTCAACCTAATTATAGGTAGGCGAATGGGAGAGTGCAATCGGAAAAGGAGGAGTTTTTTTGTTTTTTCTCGAAAACATGCTACAGTGGTTAGGAATGTTAGTAGGATTGAAGCAAAGGAGGGATGGAGTTGTCACAAACGCCCCATAATGCTCTGTTTAACGAAGAAAAGTTGGCGGAGCTCCATCAAATCGCTAGCGGAAATAAAGATTTCTTAAAAAAGATTGCCGAGACATATATCCGCCAATTCGAGGCGAAATTCCCGGAATTGAGACGCATGGTGCTGGAACGAAACCATGAACAAATCGAACAGCTCGCCCACTTGTTGAAAGGGGCCTCCTATTCTGTCGGCCTCGACGAGACGGCTGCCCGGTTCCAACAGCTCGAAGTGGCTGGAGAGACGAACGAGACCGAAAACCTTGAACCGATTCTCGACGACATCGAAGCCGATATGCGTCGCTTCGACCAAGAATGGGAAGCGCGCTTGAATGCATTATCATAAATAAAACGGGATTTCGCCGCAAGGCGAAGTCCCGTTTTTCGGATTAGGCTAAAAATTCGTCGAGTGTGGCAATCAACATGCCAATCTCTGGCTTCGTGATTTGGGCGTTCGCCCCGACCGCGTCGCCTTTATGTTTCAAGTCGTCCGAGATGAGCGAAGAGAAGATGATGATCGGCAGGTCGGCGAAACGATCCATCTCACGGAGTCGTTTCGTCAAATGCAAGCCGTCCATTTGCGGCATCTCGATATCGGTGATCAGCAAGTCACAATGGACGTCGCTCTGTTCGAACGCATCGAGCGCTTCCTTCCCGTTATTGAAAATCGTCGTGTTGAAATAGCCGGCGTCATCGAGCGTATCGATGATGAGCGTCCGCAACATCTCCGAGTCTTCCGCGATCCAGACGTGTTTGTTCGAGCGCTCCCGGGCACCGAGTCGTTTGACCGATTCACGGGCCATGATGTCTTTACGGGACAGTTCGAGGGCGATGCGCTCGTAGTCAAGAAGGATGATCATCTGGTCGCCTGTCTTGACGACCCCGTTCGTGATTCCTTGCATGCCGCGTGCGAGATCAGACGGCGTGTCGATCTGTTCCCAAGAGATACGCTTAATCTCTGTCACTTGATCGACGCGGAGCACCGATTTCTCTCCGTTAAACTCACAGACGATCAAGCGATCGTTGTCTCCGACGTCACGCGGATGTCCGATGACCATCGGTAAATCGATGACCGTCATGACCTCACCGCGGAGCTCAATCAACCCCATGATTGCTTCCGGAGTGCCCGGGAGCGGAGTGAGGGGAAGCATCGTGATGATCTCACGTACCTTCATGACGTTAATCCCGAAAATGAACGGGCCTGACTGGAAAATGACGATCTCTAATTCGTTCGTGCCTGCCTCAAGTAAAATATTATGATCCATGCTCACTGGTGGTCCCTCCTAGTTCACGTACTCTCATCTCTTCTATCGGTCGATTTGATGAACATCTTCAGTTGAAAGTGGCAAAGTCGAGGCGGAATTGACAAAAAATTGACGAGTAACCGTTTACATTACATAAACTGAATCTTTATAGTTGTTCAACCGATTTGATTTTGCATACAATGGGGGTGGCAACGAGATATCAAAGCTTACTCAGGAGGCAGATAGAGATTATGAGTATGAACACGTATCCATATTTAATTAATGGACAATGGCAGGAATCGACAACGAACGAAACAATCGAACTCGTTTCACCTTATACAGATGAAGTCGTCGGGCACGTCCAGGCGATGTCTCGCGACGAAGTCGACGAGGCGATTCACGGCGCGAAAAGCGCACAACAGGAATGGGCGGCGCTTCCGGTCAACAAGCGTGCCGAACTGTTGTACGCTTGGGCGGACAAACTCGAAGAACGCGTTGATGAGATCGGTCAAATCATCATGCGCGAAGTCGGCAAGAACTTGAGCGACGCGAAGAAAGAAGTCGTCCGGACGGCGGAAATCATCCGCTATACGGCCGAAGAAGGTCTTCGCTTCACGGGCGGGTTCATGCAAGGGGACTCATTCCCTGGCGGTTCGAAGAACAAGATGGCAATCATCAAGAAAGAAGCTCTCGGTGTCGTCCTCGCGATTTCACCATTCAACTACCCGGTGAACTTGGCAGCAGCCAAAATCGCACCGGCGCTCATCACAGGTAACGCGGTCGTCTTCAAACCGGCGACACAAGGTGCCATCAGTGGTGTGAAGATGATCGAGGCACTCCAAGATGCAGGTCTTCCAAGCGGTCTCTTGAACCTCGTCACAGGGCGCGGGTCGGTCATCGGTGACTACTTGACGTCACACCCTGGCATCGACATGATCACGTTCACGGGCGGTACCGGGACAGGTCAACACTTGTCGCAACAAGCATCGATGGTACCTGTCGTGCTCGAACTTGGCGGGAAAGATCCGGCGCTCGTCCTCGAAGACGCAGACCTCACGCTCGCGGCTGATCAAATCGTCAGCGGGGCGTTCTCGTATTCAGGACAACGCTGTACGGCGATTAAGCGCGTATTCGTGCTCGAGCACCAAGCAGACGAACTCGTCGGCATGTTGAAAGAGCGCGTCGAGAAGCTCACGGTCGGGTCACCGGTCGATAACAGCTTCATCGTCCCACTCATTGACAAGAAGTCGGCGGATTACGTCCAAGGCTTGATTGACGATGCCGTCAACAAGCAAGCGACGGTCGTCCACGGAAACGAGCGCGACGGCAACCTCTTGCACCCGACGCTCCTCGACCACGTCACACGTGAAATGCGTGTCGCTTGGGAAGAGCCGTTCGGACCAGTCTTGCCGATCATCCGCGTCAACTCGCTCGACGAGATGATTGAACTCACGAACGAGTCTGAGTTCGGTCTTCAAGCGAGTGTGTTCACGCAAAACGTGAACAGCGCCTTCACGGTCGCCGACAAGCTCGACGTCGGTACGGTCCAAGTGAACGGCCGCACGGAACGTGGCCCAGACCACTTCCCGTTCATCGGCGTGAAACAGTCAGGCCTCGGTGTTCAAGGGATTGGACGCAGCCTCGAGACGATGACACGAGATAAAGTCACGGTCATCAACCTATAAGACATCGGAGAGGAGAAATCCTCTCCTTTTTTTGTGTGATTGAAATCCATTCTTATCGACAGGTATAATGAGTGAAGATAGGTGGAAGGGGTTGTGGGGACGTGGCGAACTGGATTTCAAGCCAACTGGCAAGACTCGATATACCGACGCCGTTCGAGGTCGGCAACGTAAACGTTTATGTCGTCGAACACATGAACCGTTTCTTTATGGTCGATTGCGGACCGGATACGGAAGAGGCGTGGACCTCATTGACGACACAACTGGCCGAGCTCGAGTTGACGCTCGCGGATATTGATTTTTTATTTTTGACGCACCATCATGCCGACCATGCGGGTCAGGCGTGGCGTCTGCGTGACGCCTCGATTCCCGTCTACGGACATGAGAAGCTCGTTCGCTATTTAGAACAGACACCGAACTTCATCAAACGGGGCAACCAGTTTTTGCACGATCTGGCGCACTGGTTCGGGACCCCGGAGACGATTGTGAACAAATTGCCCGATTATCGGGAGGCACTGCGCTGGATCGGTCCGACGACTGTGACGATGACATTCGAGGATGGACAGGACGTGACGAGCGACGGGGCGTGGAAGACGATCCATCTGCCTGGGCATGCGAGTGACCAGCTCGGACTGCTCGGTCCAGGTGGCGTGTTAATCGCGGGCGACCATTTAATCGATGCGGTCGAACCGAACCCGCTCATCGAGCAGCCGTACGAAGAGGAAGGGTTCGCTTCGCCGGTCGTCCTGTATCTCGATTCGCTGCGGAAACTGCAGTCGGTCGACTTGAAGCTCGTCGTGAGCGGGCATGGGGAACCGATTCACAAACCGCGTCCATTGATTGAGGCCCGTATCAGTCAGCGCTATGAGCGAAGTGAACTGCTCCTGAACGACTGGGTGGACGGCTTGAGCGTTTTCGATTGGTCGATGCGCCTGTATGGACGCAAGATGCGGCGGGCGATGCCGCTCGTCTTCAGTGAGGTGTTCGCCCGGTTGACGTTGCTCGAGGAACGTGGGCGCGTCGTCAAACAGTTGACGGATGGAAAATGGATTTATGTGAGAGTGGAGGACATCGTAGAATGAGACATATTGTCATCACGGGTGCGTCGAGCGGCTTTGGGGCCGCGCTGGCGCATTCTTTTTATGAGTCGGGTGCCCGATTGACGTTGATTGCACGGAACGAGGAGCGGTTGCGCGAACTCGGACAGAAGTTATCGGCCGATTGGATGGTGGCCGACGTCTGTACCGACTATGACACGCTCGTGGCCCAAGTCGAACGTACATATGGAGCAATCGACGTCTGGGTGAACAATGCCGGAATCGGCGAGTTCGACCGGGTCGTCGATCAAACGACCGACGTCATCGAGGAGATGATGCGCTTGAACGCGATCGCACCGATGTTGCTCGCGCGTGATTGTGCGCGAACGATGCGCCGTGGCAGTACGATCATCAACGTCTGCTCGCAAGCGGCAAAAGTCCCGACCCCAAAATCGGCCGTCTATGCCGGATCGAAAGCGGCGCTGCTCCAGTTCTCGAACGCGCTCCGGTTGGAACTGAAGCCGGCTGGGATTCATGTATTGACCGTCAACCCGGGACCGATTGCGACGCCGTTTTTTCTCCGGGCCGACAAGAGTGGACGTTACGAAGCGAGTGTGAAATCAATTATGCTCGATCCCAATCGTCTCGCGAAACGCGTCGTCGCAGCATGTGAGGCGTCGAAACGTGAAGTGAACGCCCCGTGGTGGATGGAACTTGGCGCGAAACTGTACGCAATGTGCCCGGTCATGTTCGAACGGCTCGCAAAACGGGGATTTGACAGAAAGTAAATGCGTCAACATAGAGAAAAAAAGGGGGAGACACGATGCGCCGATTGAAACAGTTTGGCTTGATGCTGTCACTCATCTTCCTCGCTGCCTGCGGGACGACGCGCGCCGAAATCGCACCGACGTTCGAACAGGCGGCCGAAGAAGCGAAACAGTCGACGGTCAATTTTTATATGTGGGGAGGCGATGACGGCATCAATCGCTATATCGATGAGTATGTCGCGCCCCGCCTGAAAGAGACGTATGACGTGGAGTTGAACCGCGTCCCGATGGACACGGCTGAATTCGTGCGTCAATTGTCGCTCGACAAGCGGGCGAATCGAGAAGAAGGAACGATTGACCTCGTGTGGATCAATGGAGACAATTTCCGTAACGCTGCCGAGGCGGATTTGTTGCAGGGTGACCTGCTCGACAAAATCCCGAACGCCAAGTTATTGAACGAGGAAGCGCAAGCGACCGATGCGGGAACTCCGACGAACGGGCTCGAAGTCGCTTGGGGGAACGTGCAGTTCGTCATGCACTATGATGCGGACAAAGTCAAAAATCCGCCGACGACGTTCGACGAATTACATCGTTGGACCGAAGAAAATCCTGGCCGTTTCACGTATCCTGAAGTGACAGACTTCACAGGAAACGCGTTCGTCCGCCATCTGCTCTACGCCGAGTATGGGACTGAGGCCGGTGACGGTGAGATTCCAGACGAGTTCTGGGAGAAGCTTGCGGCGTGGTCGCCGACCCTATGGAAACAAGGGACGACGTATCCGAAATCGCTGGCCCAGCTCGACCAGTTGTACGCCGCGGGTGACGTCTGGATGACGATGGGCTTCAATGAACGACGCGCCGAGGCCGAGCGTGAAAATGGCGTGTTTCCTAGTGGGACACGGGCACTCGTGCTCGAACATTCGATCGCCTCGACGCATTTTCTCGCCGTTCCATTTAACGCCAAAAATCCGAACGGTGCGCTCGTGGTCATCAATGAGTTGTTGTCGCCCGAAGCCCAGCTCGCCAAACAAGACTCGACGTACTGGGGAGACGGGACATCGCTCGATTTGACCAAACTCGATACGGCAGACCGTGACGCATTCTTAAAGCTCGATGAAGGTGTCACTTATCCTGACCCGGAACGTCTCGCCGAACGCTCAATCCCTGACTATGGTCCAGCCGTGATCGATGCGATTCGTGAGGAGTGGGACCGTGTCGCGAAGTAGTCTATGGCTTAGTCTGTTCGTTCTGGCATTACCGTTCACCGGTGTTGCCTTTCTGATTTACGAGACCATAGGGTTC
Organism: Exiguobacterium sp. s50; assembly: GCF_018618175.1. Lineage (NCBI taxonomy): Bacteria > Bacillati > Bacillota > Bacilli > Caryophanales > Exiguobacterium > Exiguobacterium sp. s50. Next base: position 142,142 of record NZ_JACSLP010000001.1, on the reverse strand, counting down.
GACTGGTCTGAGTTGAACGACGCGGCGTGGCGTGCCAGTCTCGCCGTGACGCTGTATGTGACAGTCGTTTCGACGATCCTCTCACTTGTCATCGGGACGTGGCTCGCCCGTTCGGTGTATCGACATCGGTCGACGTGGCTCGCGTCACTTCTCAGATGGCCGATGTTCATACCGCACGTCGCAGCCGCGTATTTATTTTATTTGTTGTTCTCAGGCGTCTTCCCATTCTATGGATTGATTGAGGCGAATGAACGCCACCATCTCGTCGTCATCTTCACGTATGTTTGGAAAGAAGTGCCATTCGTGTTTTTGATGGTGATTGGGACGTATGCCCAATTGAATCGGGGTTATTTGGATATGGCGAAAACACTTCAACTCACGCCGTTTAAACAATTTAAAGTGGCGGAATGGCCATTCCTCGTTAAACCGCTCCTCGATTCGTTTTGGGTGCTCGTCGCTTTTATCTCGTTTGCCTATGAAGTGCCGGCCTTGTTAGGGGTCACCTTCCCTGAACTGCTCGGGGTACTCGCCTACGAACGATTAACGACCGGGTTGTTTTTAAATGCGTACGAGTCGTATGCGGTCGCCCTCATCTGGACGCTATTCATCTTTATTGGTGTCATTAGCTCCTATGCGGTGACGGCGAAACGACGACGACGTATCGAACGGGGGGTGAGACGATGAGTCGGATTCTCACCGCTGGCTTGATCCTGTTCCCATTCATCGGGCTGTTTTTGGCGTTCCCGGCCGCTTTCAGTTGGGATGAGGCGTTCGGAAACACGGTCATCTATGTCATCATCCTCGGCTTCATCAACGTATGGCTCGGTATCGGTACGGCTTGGTGGCTTATGTTCACCGAGTCGAGATGGAAAACTTCAGTCGAATGGTTCACGTTCCTTCCACTGTTCATCCCGGTCATGGCCAGCATGTTCGGCATGTATATCGCTTTGGCGCAACTCGGCCTTGTCGGCACGCACATTGGAGTTGGCCTCGTCCTGCTCGTCACGACGTTGCCGTATTCCATCCGGCTGGCATATAACGCCATGTATGTGATTGGCCGAACGCTTCTTGAACAGACGTTGATGCTCGCCCCGTGGACCCGGTTCGGTCTCGTGCTATTCCCGCTCTTGAAAGAGACGATTCGAACGATCGTCTTGTTCTCGACGGTTATCGTCTTGAGTCAATTCGTGCTCGTTCAATTGATCGGAGCGGGGCTCGTTCCGACGGTCACAACGCGGCTTTATCAGTCCTATGCAGGCAATGACGTCTCGCTGGCGTTACAGAATACATGGGTGCTCATCCTCGTTCCGGTCCTCCTCTATCTTGGGCTCGGCGGACTGTTCGGCATCTGGATTAGATTGGTGAAAGGACGGTTGCAATGAGCTTAGTATTATCAGGCGTTCATAAACGCTTTAAAGACCGTGACGTGTTACGCGGCATTGATCTAGAAATTCCGAACGGCGAGATTCATGCTCTCGTCGGCGTGAGCGGGTCCGGGAAGTCGACGTTGCTCCGCATCATTGCAGGATTAGAGACACACGACTCCGGGACAGTGACGTGGGAGGAGACACCGCTTGACGGAGTGCCACCTCACTTGCGCCGGATCACGATGTTGTCGCAATCCCCGCTCTTGTTCCCACATTTGACGGTCGGGGAGAACGTGACACTCGCCACACCGAACCGATCGCGCCAAGAAGCAGAGACATGGCTCGCCCGCGTCCGGCTGCCTGGTCGCTATGACGCTGAGATTCACGAGCTTTCCGGCGGAGAACAACAACGCGTGAGCTTTTCCCGGGCACTCGCGGCTTCACCGCGGCTCATTCTGCTCGATGAGCCGTTCACGAACCTCGATCCCGAGCTCAAATATGAGTTGCAACGTTTGATTCGCGACCTCGTTCGTGAACTTGGATTGACGGCGCTCCTCGTGACGCATGACCGGGAAGAAGCGATGCTCGTCGCTGACCGGGTGACCCTGCTCGAAGCGGGGCTCGTCCGCGCGAGCGGCACCCCACAAGCGTTATCCGAGACGGAATCGACGTTCGGCGACTTTATCGAACTGGGTGGCAGTCTGTATCCCTCGCTTCATATCGAGGTGACGGACTCCCCGACGGACGAGACGGTCGTGCTGATCCGGTCGTTCACGCGATTCGGGCATCGTCTCGGCGAATATCGCCGCGGCCAGGGGGACTACGTCATCTTGCCACGGGATGAATCGTTCCGAGACGGTGAGACGTATTATTTACGTAAGAGACAAGGAGGAATATGATGTTAGACACATACGGTAGCCGGTTCGTTCGTCCCGTCATCGAACGTGGGGCCGATCGGCTCTTGAAATGGAAGTTCACCCCGAATGAGGTGACCGTCCTCGGGGGCATCATCGGCGTTTCGGTCTGTCTCTTCATTTACAACGACATGCTGTGGACGGCCGTCTTGCTATTATGGGTGTCCGGTCTGTTCGACGTCCTCGATGGGACGATGGCGCGTCGCTCGCAAAAAACTAGCTTCGGGACGGTACTCGATCTCGTGTTCGACCGCATCGTCGAGATTGCCGTCGTCATCGCGCTCGCCTTACGCCATCCGGAGCATATGCCGGTCTTTCTGCTGTTGCTCGGGTCGTTCGTCGTGGCGATGACATTGTTCCTCGCCGTTGGGGCGAGCAGCTCCCGTCGGTCGGAGAAGTCGTTTTATTACCAACCTGGTATTTTAGAACGGACGGAATGCTTCATCTTGTTCACGCTCATGATTTTATTCCCGACATGGATTGGCGTCATCGCGACGATTTTCCTCGTCCTTGAAGTGTCGACCATTTTACAGCGGTTGTTAGAAGCGCGGCGGATTTTACGATGAAGCCGCGTCTCGTCCTCGTCGGACTCGGTCACGGGCAACTTGAGATTCTCGCTCGGCTCGACGCGCTCCATGAACGGTATGACGTCCAGTATATCGGGGGACGCGAAACGATATACACGGGCGCGTTCCCGCAAGTGATCGCCGGGGAGATGGAATCGGCGACGACACGGTTGCGCCCTGATGTCACGCCGGTCGCCAATCGCCTCATCGGGCTCGATCCGGATGCCCGAATCGTCGAGACCGAACACGGGCAAGTCGGATATGATCTCCTCGTGCTCGCGACCGGTGCGAAAAGTCGTGGACTCGGGACGGGCCTCAAACCGATGACGTCATATGTGTTGGACGACATTCTCAACAGTGAGGCGGTCACCGTCGTCGGCGGTGGCAAGGCCGGGGTCGAGCTCGCCTTCGCATGCATCCGACAAAAGCGGCGCGTGACATTGTATGCGCGTCGCCTGTTGCCTGAACTCCCACGGCGCGTCGCTCAGCGTATGGCACGTCGTCTCGTCCGGAGCGGCGTGACGATCATCCTGGCCCCGTTCCAACCCGGACAAGGGGACGGACTCGTCTTGGATGCGACCGGTGTCGTCGCCGACGACTGGTGGTCAGCGGCCGGACTGGCGGAAGAAGCGGCGTTCATCGAGACCGAAGACGATTTACGGCACCCGGTCTATCGCGATATCTTTGTTACGGGCGATATGGCAGCCCGATTGAACGGCGGCGTCGATGCCGTCCGCTCGGGCCGACACGTCGCACGTCTGCTGCTGGGCACAAAGCGGCCGTTCAAATCACGGACATCGCTCAACATCTTGCTGACGACTCCGGGACAAGCACTCTTGACGTACGGGAAGTTGACGTGGCACGGGCGGTTACCGTTTTGGTTGAAACGGACAATCGACCGACGCTACGTCGAACGATTTACTTGAAAGAACGAAAAAAGACGACCATGACGGTCGTCTTTTTGTTTAGTCGTTCAACGTATCGAGGAACGAGCGGATTTGCATCTCTGTCTTGGCGTTCGCCGAGTGGAGATGCTCTTGTTTGACGCCTTCTTTATAGAAGAGAAGCGAGGGAATGCCCCGTACTTCTTGCGCGTCCGACAGTTCCGGCAATTCGTCGCGGTCGACGACGTACCAGTTGAACTGTGGGTAGTCTTTGACGAGCTCGTCGACGTACATGTCGAGTCGACGGCAGTCAGGGCACCATGACGTCGTGAAGACGACCATGCCTTTATCTTGAATGGCTTCTTGGAATTGCTGATCGGATTGAATCGGTTTCATAAAAAATCTCTCCCTTCACGTATATTGTCTGTGTAATCGCAATGGGCGTCAACCGATTGGCATTCTCGGTCGCGCTGCAATATGTGATACACTAATAAAAATAGAACCGCAAGGGATAGGTGATGGTTATGGCGTTACGTCATGCACTACTCGGGTTATTGACCCATCAACCCGCTACCGGCTATGCCTTGAACGCGACGTTCAAAGCGCAAATGATTCATTTTTGGCACGCCCATCATACACAGATTTACCGTGAACTGTTAAAAATGGAAGACGAAGCACTCGTCTCCTCTGAGCATGTGGCCCAACATGATTTACCGGACAAAAAGATTTACTCGATCACCGACACGGGACGTCAAGAGTTGATCGACTGGTTGCGGCAACCGACCTCGTACCAACCGAAAATGAAAGACGAGAACTTGCTCCGGGTCAGCCTGTTGCAGTTGCTCCCGCTCGACGAGGCGATTCGCTACGTCGAAGAGACGAAAGCGCATCACGAGCAAGTCGCCCATCAAATCCGGGCGTTTCAAGCGGCCCATCAGTCCGAGGCCGATACGCTCGGCTATTTACTGACGAGCGAGTATGCGATTCGGATGATGGAAAACTACGCCGGTTGGGCCGATTGGGCCATCGAACAAATGAAACAACGTGACACCGATGCGACCTGACGTTCAGGTCGCATGTTTTGTGTAGGGGTGAATAGGCAGCCGTGCCAACAGCTCATCAAGTTTGTCCGAATCGACGTCGGCTTGATTGGCGGCAATCAATTCGTTCAATTGATCGACCGAAGAGGCACCCGGCAGGACGACGGCACACGTTCGTTTCGCGGCGGCAAGGGCGTAAGCTTGAATCGGCGTCGGGATCGTCGGCAACACGTCGCGTAACTCTGATGCAGTCCATGCTTCGAAGCCTTTGTCCGTCAAGCGCTCGGACCACTCGGCGGTCAATAGTCCTTTGGCGAGCGGTCCGCGCCCGACAATCGGGATGTCGAGGTCGAGTGATTCGACGCGACGATCGAGCAACGAATAGGGCGTCATCAAGACGTCGAGTTCACCGTGCTCGAGCCAATAGTGAATGACGTTCGGACGAATCGAGGACAGTCCGATTTGTCGGACGACCCCGGCTTGTTTTTGCCGGCGCATGAAGGCGATTGTCTCATCGAGGTCGTCCTCGATCGTGCCGCCATGGACGTAATATAAATCCAAATAGTCAGTCTGGAGACGTTCGAGCGAATCGGCGAGCGCCTGCTCCAAATACGCGGCGCTCGGATCCCAGCGCATCCCATCCTCCGTTCGCACGTTCCCGCCCTTGCTCGTCAAGAACAGTTCGTTCCGGCGTCCGGCAAACGTCGAACCGACTAGACGTTCCACCTTGAAGTGATCGTAGACGTCGGCCGTATCGAAATGCCGAATCCCAGCGTCGTAGGCGGCCTCTAGAATCCGACGACCTTCTGCTTCCCCGTGTTTTAAAATCGACATGGTTCCTAATCCTAACTCTGCCATTGATAATTCCTCCTTGTTCCGTCTGACGATATGAATCATAATCACAGTATATAGGAAAAGTGAGGGGTACATACAAATGGAAGAGAAAACGATTGAACGGGAAGTCATTTACGAAGGAAAGATCTTTAACGTTGAGAAACACGTCGTCTCGCTCCCGAACGGAGGGACCTCGGTCCGTGAACTCGTCTACCATAACGGGGCCGTCGCCGTCCTCGTCGTCGATGAAGACGATCGCATCGTCCTCGTCGAGCAGTACCGGAAAGCGTTTGAATCGATGTCACTCGAGATTCCGGCCGGTAAATTAGAAGTCGGTGAGGAACCGCTCGCGAGCGCGAAGCGCGAACTCGAAGAAGAGACCGGTTATACGGCCGAGACGCTCGAAAAAATCTTCTCATTTTACGGGGCACCCGGTTTTTGTAGTGAACGGGTCGATGTCTATGTCGCCCATGGCTTGACGGCCGGTACGATGAACCTTGATGAGGACGAGTTTTTACAAGTCCAACGCTTCACGTTCGACGAAGCGGTCGACTTGCTGGCGAGTGGCCGCATCACTGACGCGAAGACGATTATGGCGATTCAGTGGTGGCAATTATCTAAATTGAAATGATTCTAAACTAGAGTGAGATATGTTACACTTACATAGGAATCATTTTAATTTGAAAAACCGGACGAACTTCGGTATGCTTTGAATAGTGAATTATGCTAAGAGGGGGCGCCTTATGGAAACGCGAATTGAACGGATCAAACAGCAATTGAGCGCCAAAGGATATAAATTGACACCGCAACGAGAATCAACTGTCCGGATTCTACTTGAGAATGAGACGGACCATTTGAGCGCAGAGAACGTGTTCATGCTCGTCAAAAGCATCGCACCGGAAATCGGGCTCGCGACCGTCTATCGGACGCTGGAGCTATTGACGGAGCTCGGTGTCGTCGACAAAGTCAACTTCGGTGACGGCGTCGCCCGTTTCGACCTCAGACCAGAAGGCGCGAACCATTCGCACCATCATCTCGTCTGTGTCGAGTGCGGTTCGGTCGAGGAGATCATGGAAGACTTGCTCGTCGACGTCGAGAAGAAAGTCGAAAGCAAATACGAATTTTTAATCAAAGACCATCGCTTGACGTTTCACGGCATCTGTAAAGTTTGCCAAGCCAAAGGCGTCACGCTCGAGGGTCACAAAGCAGTCATCAACGGATAAAGCAAGACAGGCAGCCCCTCAAAGGCTGCCTGTCTTTTGTATGTCGTCACGTCGTCAAGTAACGGGACAAGACGGTGGCGATCCCGTCTTCATTGTTCGATGTCGTCACTTCCGTGGCGATGGTCAAGATGTCCTCGACGGCGTTGCCCATGGCGACGCCGATGCCGGCATACTCGATGATCGACCGGTCGTTATGCCCGTCACCGAACGCGATGACACGGTCGCGGCTGATCCCGATGTTTTGGAACACATGGTCGAGCGCCCGGGCCTTGTCGATGCCGAGATCTGTGAACTCGTAGTACATGGCGGCCGTGAACATGCCGGTGACGCGGTCCGTGAACGGTCCGGCGAGAGAAGCGGCATGCGCCTGCAGATAGTCAGGTTGTCCCGCGACGAGAATCTTATAGACGGGGAAATGGATGGCGTCGGCGAGACGGGGTGCTTCCCGTAATCGGAACCGACCGCCGCGCGACTCATACTCAATAATATTGAACGGCTCACCGTTCAACTCGAGCATGCCGTTGAAGACGTCATTGACATACATATACGTCTCGTCATTGATCATCGGAATGACGTCGAAGCCGGTCAAATGATCCAAAATGGCACGAGCGTCGTTCGGATGAATCGCCTGTTCGAACAATGTTTCATTCGTCGCAGCATCCGTGACGCACGCCCCGTTCGAGGAGACGATGAGTCCCCCGTATTCATGCAGTCTGAGCTCTTCGGCGAACGGTTCGATGCCCCGTTTCGGCCGGCCGGAGGCGAGTACGACTTTTTTGCCTTCCGCCTGGAGGTCGAGCAATATCTGTTTCGTGCGCGGTGAAATCATCTTCTGGTCGGTCAATAACGTTCCGTCAAGGTCGAGTAAAATCGCCTGAATCATCGTCTCATCTCCTTAAATCGTCAATTCAAGTTTATTTTGTTCGGGGTCGAGCAGGACACTTTCATAATAACCGTCTCCCGTCGTCCGCGGTCCGTCGATGAGCGGATACCCGTCGACTTCGAGTCGTCGTGTCAACGCATCGACCGCCTCTTTGCTACCGAGCGCGAACGCGATATGCGCGTAGCCAATCGTTTCGCGTGGTGTGCCTTGGACGTCCGGGCGTCGCATCAACTCGAGCCGGCATGTCGAATCAGGGAACGTCAAAAAATAGGATTCGAACTGTTTTTGTTCGTTCGTATACTTGTCGTTCGCAGTTGCCCCGAGGTACGTCTCGTAGAAGCGGCGCATCGGTTCGAGGTCGTTCACCCATATGGCGATGTGTTCGATTTTCATGTGAGTTCCTCCTTTGATGGTTGGTGCATGATCAAGTTCAAGCGTTCCGTGTTCAAGAGCATCCCGAGCATGATCAAGACGGTCACGAGCGGGAATAGGCCGAGCGACGTCTGAGACACGATGAGTCCGAATAGCGGTGGCAGGAACGTGCTGCCCGTGTAGGCGAACGCCATCTGGAAGCCCATCAACCGTTTTGCCCGTTCCTTCCCGAACCGCTGCGGCGTCTCATGAAGCATGCTCGGGTAAATCGGGGCCAAGCCTAGCCCGATACAAATCAATCCGATCATCATCGCTCCGGTCGCCGGAATGAGAAACACGAGGCTACCGATTAAAGCGAAGGTTTGCCCGAGCCGAATCATTTGTCGATTCGTGAAGCGGAACGAGAGGAACCCGCTCAGGAAGCGACCGAGCGTGATGCTGCCGTAATAGATTGAAACCCACGTCGCGGCCGTCGCGACAGAGAACTGTTTCATCTGGACGAGATAACTGCTGGCCCACAGGCCGATGAGCGCCTCAATCCCACAATAGAGCAGGAACGTGGCCAGCGCATACGAGAGGCCTTTCGGCATCTTTCGTTCGAGCGCGGCCGCAGCCGTCTCTTGTCGTTCGAGCGTGGAGGGCTCCGTTTTGATTTCGCGCTTCCAAAGCGGGAACGACAGGAGCAGGAGGAAGGCGAGCGCGAACTGAATCAACGCGACGATTAAATAGCCGTCACGCCAACCGCTCTCCGTCAAGACACCGGCCATGACGAGCGGTCCGCCCGTCGCTCCGACGCCCCAGAAACAATGGAGCCAGTTCATATGGTGCGCCTGATAGTTTTCTGCGACGTAATGGTTGAGCGCGGCATCGACCGCCCCGGCACCAAGTCCGAGTGGAATCGATAGGACGAACAGCCAAATCAAGGACGGGGCCGCGTAAAAGCCGAGCAGGCACATTGCCGTCACGAGTCCGGAGCCGAACGTGACTTGCTTCGTATCGAAACGTTCGAGCAACCTACCGCTGAGTAGGCTCGATAAAATCGTGCCTGCAGCAATGGTCATAAAAATCCATCCGGCCATCGAGATCGGGGCGTTGAACTCGACGTGCATCAACGGCCAACTGACACCGAGCAAGGCGTCGGGCAGGCCAAGACTGATAAAGGCAATGTAAATCACGGTCAATAATAAAAATCCTGTCATAATTCACCTCTTCAAATCGATTCAAGGATCAACCCGACGCAACGTCGAGCTAAGCCTGCGAAATAATCTTCCTCCCATATGCCGATCAATAAATCTGGGGTGTGAGCCGCCGGAATATGACGCTGGCAGGCGTGCCGAATCCCCTCCAACTCGGTATCGACGAGATCGACGTCCGAAAAAATGATGGCGTGCGGATTGAGCGTCGCGGTGAAGGTCGCGACGAGCCGACCGAGCGCATCGAGCGCGGCGTCCGACAATGGGGCCGGGGCCGACCGCTCACTCGCTATCCGGTCATGAAACGTCGAGTCGTCATAGAGCGGTAGAAACGAGATCTCCCCGCTGAACCCGGTCTTTCCACGGATGAGCTGTCCGTTGATGAGTATCCCGGCACCGGGTCCGTTTTTTCCCAGATAGATGTAGACGATTGACTGGTCGCCAGTGAGTTCGTGCGTGTGTCCGTATCCATAGACAGCCGCGTTCATGTCGTTCTCGATGACGGCAGGGCGAGCGGTGCGTGACTCGACCCAATGTTTCAAGTCGAGGTGTGCGAACGTCGTATAGTCCGGGGCGAAGATGACCGTCCCGTCCGCGACGGCCGCCGCGACACCGATGGAGATCGCACTCACGTCGGAGGTCTGGTCCAACTGTCGATCGAGTACCGCACCGAGCGCACCAAGGTGGTCCCCGTCTAGAATCATTTGCGTCCCGTCGTCAATCGTTGCGCCTTTGCAATCGATGAGACGATAGCGGACTACCGTCTTCTCGACGTATAGCGTCAATCCGTGCGTGAACCTCTCATTATAGATGTAACGTTTGGCAGGGCGTCCGCCGCGTGAGTCCTCAAATCCGTGTTCGAACACTTCACCGGCTTGCATCAACTGCTCTAACTGCTTCTTGACGGTCGGAAAGCTGAGCCGGGTCGCCTCCGAGATGGCGGCGACGGTCGAGCGGCCGTTCAAGACGAGTTGCCGTCTGACGGCGACCGTCAGATTAGTAGTGGTCTGGTCCATGGACGACTCCTTCCTAACTTTTTAAATTGGTTTAATAAGTCGACTTGAGTGTACCAAATCGTGACGAGATTCGTAAGCCCCCAATCGGAAGGAAAGCGTAAAAACCTCACCAAAATCCGTCACAAAAAAGCTTTAAAAAAAATGAGGTCAGACGTCTTCACAACGGTTTACATAAGTGATATGATGTAAGCGTATTCAGGTGTAACGAGAAAGGAGGGGGATGTCATGCGTTCGCAAGTCGAGTCATTTTTGCAGTACATGACGGTAGAAAAACGAATGTCAACGAACACGAGACAAGCCTATGCGAGCGATTTGACCCAGTACTTATCGACGTTGACCCAACTCGGGGTGACCGAATGGAATGAAGTCACGCGGGCACATATCGTCAAGCATATGGAAGAGTTGTCGCAAGCCGGTCGGGCCGCCTCATCATTGCGGAGGGCCGTCAGTTCGATTCGGACGTTCCATCATCATTTAAAGATGACGGGTGGGGCAACGACTGACCCGGCGCTCTATTTAGAGACGCCGAAAGCAGAGCGCCATCTGCCGGACACGTGGTCGCAAGACGAAGTCGAGCGGTTACTCGACAGCGTTCCGACGTCAGACCCGCTTGCGCTGCGCGATCGGGCCATGCTCGAACTGCTCTACGGCACGGGCATGCGCGTCAGTGAACTTCTTGGGCTCGATTTGGATGATTTACAGTTCGAATTGGGGTATCTACAGTGTGAAGGCAAAGGCGAGAGTGCCCGGATTATCCCGGTGTCATCGGTCGCCCAGAGTTTTGTCGAACGCTATATCCAGCAGGCGCGTAACGGGCTCGGTGGTCGGGAGACCGAGGCGTTGTTCTTGAACGGACGTGGCGGCCGGCTCAGTCGTCAAGGATTCTGGAAGATGATTAAACGACGGGCCAAAGAGGCTGGCATTCAAAAAGAGATCACGCCGCACGTACTCCGGCATTCGTTCGCGACACACTTGCTTGAGAACGGCGCCGACCTTCGGGCCATTCAACAGATGCTCGGGCATGCAGACCTCTCCACGACTCAAATTTACACACATGTCAATAAGGCACGACTTCATGATGTCTATCGAAAACATCACCCGCGTGCGTAACGACACCAAAGGAGGAACTTTTTGTGAAGAAATTTAAACGTATTTTCTTGGTCGTCATGGACTCGGTCGGAATCGGGGAGTCCCCGGATGCCGATCAGTTCGGTGACGTCGGTTCGGACACGCTCGGACATATCGCCCGTGAGCACGGTGGTTTAAACATGCCGCACATGGGCCGTCTCGGCTTGTCGAATATTAAACCGATTGAAGGAATCGAATCATCGGAGACGCCTAGCGCCTACGGACGCATGGAAGAGATTTCAGCAGGTAAAGACACGATGACCGGCCATTGGGAGATCATGGGCCTTCATATCGATACGCCGTTTCGCGTCTTCGAAGAGTTCCCGGATGACTTGATCAATCGTCTCAAAGAGTTCAGCGGTCGCGACATCATCGGTAATAAGCCGGCATCAGGCACAGAGATTTTGGATGAGCTCGGTGAAGAACACGTCAACACGGGCGCCTTGATCGTCTACACGTCGGCTGATTCGGTGCTTCAAATCGCGGCGCATGAAGAAGTCGTCCCGCTCGACGAGTTGTATCGCATCTGCGAATACGCCCGTGAAATCACGCGCGAAGACCCGTACATGCTCGGTCGCATCATCGCCCGCCCGTTCCTCGGAACACCTGGCGCTTGGGTCCGTACGTCGAACCGCCACGACTATGCGCTCAAACCGTTCGGCAAGACGGTCATGAACACGCTCGAGACGGCCGGTAAAGACGTGATCGCCCTCGGGAAAATCAGCGATATTTACGACGGCGAAGGCGTCACGAAAGCGATTCGGACGAAGTCGAACATGGACGGGATGGACAAGCTTGTCGAATCGCTCGATGAAGACTTCGAAGGACTCTGCTTCTTGAACCTCGTTGACTTTGACGCACTCTTCGGTCACCGCCGTGACCCAGAAGGCTATGCGATCGCGCTTGAAGAGTATGACGCCCGTCTACCAGAAGTGATGGAGAAGTTGCGTGAAGACGACTTGCTCATCATCACGGCCGACCACGGGAACGATCCGACGGCACCAGGCACGGACCATACGCGTGAATACGTGCCGCTCATCGTTCATCATCACGGCGCGACAGCAGTCGACCTCGGGATTCGAGGAACGTTCGCCGACATCGGCGCCACAGTCGCGGATAACTTCGATGTCGATGCACCAGCACACGGAAAGAGTTTCTTAAACGAAATTTGAGGAGGCACTACTCATGGTAAATTGGAACGAAACAAAGGCATTTTTACAGGAACGCATGAACGGAACACCAGAAATCGGACTCATCCTCGGCTCAGGACTCGGCGTCCTCGCCGATGAGATCGAGAACGCGGTCAAAATCCCTTACGAGGACATCCCGCACTTCCCGGTATCGACCGTCGAAGGACACGCTGGACAACTCGTCTTCGGTGACCTCGAAGGAAAACGCGTCGTCGCGATGCAAGGACGATTCCATTTCTATGAAGGTTACTCGATGGAACAAGTCACGTTCCCGGTCCGCGTCCTCAAATTGATCGGTGTCGAGACGCTCATCGTCACGAACGCGGCTGGTGCTTGCAACGAGTCGTTCAACCCGGGCGATTTGATGATCATCACGGATCACATCAACTTCTTCGGCACGAGCCCGCTCATCGGCAAGAACGCGAGCGACTTCGGGACACGTTTCCCAGATATGTCAGAAGCGTATGATAAAGAGCTCGTCACGTTGACGGAAGGTGTCGCTGCGAAGCTCGGCCTCTCGATTCAAAAAGGCGTCTATTTCGGAAACACAGGTCCGACATACGAGACACCAGCCGAAGTGAAGATGGCACGCCTCCTCGGCGGCGACGTCGTCGGCATGTCGACGGTACCTGAAGTCATCGTGGCCCGTCATTCGGATATGCGTGTGCTTGGCATCTCGTGCGTGTCGAACATGGCAGCCGGGATTTTAGATCAACCGCTCAACCATGAAGAGGTCATCGAGACGACAGAACGCGTCCGCCAAGACTTCCTTTCACTCGTACGCGGCACGATTCAAAGCATGTAACCACTACCCAATTAGGAGGACGAAACTTATGCGCATGGTCGATTTGATTTTGAAAAAACGTAACGGTGGCGAATTAAACGAAGAGGAGATTCGCTTCATCATCGAAGGCTTCACGAACGAGACGATTCCTGATTATCAGATGTCGGCCCTTTCAATGGCGATTTACTTTAACGGCATGACAGAGAAAGAGACGGCAGCCTTGACTATGGAGATGGTCAAGTCTGGTGACGTCATCGATCTTTCGAACATCCAAGGTAAAAAAGTCGATAAACACTCGACCGGCGGTGTCGGTGACAAAATCAGCTTAATCGTCGCTCCGCTCGTCGCGTCAATCGGCATTCCGGTCGCGAAGATGAGCGGGCGCGGTCTCGGCCACACGGGCGGGACAATCGATAAGCTCGAATCGTTCCCTGGTTTCAACGTCGAGTTGACGGAAGAACAGTTCACGAAGCAAGTCAACGATATCAAGATGTCCATCATCGGTCAGACGGGTAACTTGACGCCTGCCGACAAACGTCTTTACGCACTCCGTGACGTGACGGCGACGGTCGATTCGATCCCGCTCATCGCGAGCTCGATCATGTCGAAGAAAATCGCGGCCGGTGCCGACAGCATCGTCCTCGACGTCAAGACGGGTTCAGGCGCGTTCATGAAGTCGTTCGATGATGCAAAAGCGCTCGCTGAAGAGATGGTCGCGATCGGGAAGAACGTCGGCCGTCAAACGGTTGCCGTCATCACGGACATGGACCAGCCGCTCGGTTTCGAAATCGGGAACGCGAATGAAGTGAAAGAAGCGATCGAAGTCCTCTCGGGCAAAGACGTGAACGACTTGAAGACGATTGCCCTCACGATCGCCGGCCATATGGCTGTACTTGGAGAGTTCTATCTGACGTTCGACGAGGCGTACGCTGACCTCGAGAAACGGATGGCGGATGGTCATGCCCTCGAAGTGTTCCGTCAGTTCGTAGCGGCACAAGGTGGCGACGCGTCGCTCGTCGATGACTTGTCGAAACTTCCGCAAGCGAAGTATGAGACGACGTTCGTCGCGAAACAAGCGGGTTACGTCGAGTCGATTATCGCTGACGAAGTCGGTGTGGCAGCGATGCTCCTCGGCGCAGGTCGGGCGACAAAAGATGATCAGCTCGACTTTGCGGCCGGTATCACGCTCGAGAAGAAAGTCGGTGACAAGGTCGAAGCCGGTGACGTGATCGCCGTGCTCCGTTCGAACAAAGAAGATATGACCTCTGCGCTCGAGCGGATGGACCACGCGTATACGATCGGTGCGACAGAGCCGACGGCGCGTCCACTCGTCCACGCTGTCATCCAGTAAGTAGCTAGTCAGAACGTCTGTTTCCACAAAATAGTGGAGACAGACGGTTTTTTTTGATAGAATGGGCAATGTGTGAGTGAGAAAGATAATATGAACATAAAGGGGTAACTTGATATGAAAAAAGGATCAATGAAATTAGAGAACGGCGAAATGATCGAATTCGATTTGTTCCACGATGCGGCACCGATCACGGTTGAAAACTTCGAGAAGCTCGCGAACAGCGGTTTCTATAACGGTTTGACATTCCACCGGGTCATCCCAGGCTTCGTCAGCCAAGGCGGCTGCCCAGAAGGCACAGGCATGGGCGGCGCAGGCTACACGATCCCATGTGAGACGTCGACGTCATTCCCGTACAAGCATGAAGCCGGTTCGCTCTCAATGGCGCACGCTGGACGCAACACGGGCTCGTCACAGTTCTTTATCGTCCATGAGCCACAACCGCACCTTGATGGCGTCCACACGGTCTTCGGAAAAGTGACGTCTGGCCTCGAGTACGCGGTCAAACTTCGTCAAGGCACGAAGATGGCCGAAGTCAAAGTTTGGGACGAGAATTGATTTCTGCCTGAATGTTATGACACAATGAGCCATGTCTCTCACGTGTTCACTTAGTGAAACATGAATGACTAAAGGTGGTGAAACCAGCGATGCTGGTGAAATATAAACAATCGTACGAAAAGACGGCGATGGGCTTGCTCGCGTTCTCATGTAGCGACAAATCTCCGCTCGCCTTGCTCGAACTCGTCCGGTCCTACGAAGAAGACCCTGCCAAATTCCTTTATCTCTGGAGAGTCGGGGAAGACTTCGTCGGGATTATCGGGATGGAGCAACAAGAGACGACGATGTTCATCCATCATATTGCGCTGTCTCCGTCGTTCCGTGGCGAGAAACGTTCCTATGAACTGCTCGATGAGACCCGGAACTTATTGCCGCTCGACTTGAAGCTCGTCGGTCAAGGCAAGACCGGGGACTTGCTCGATAAATGGAATCAAGTCGTCATCTAAAAAAGCTAGGCTCAGCGCCTAGCTTTTTTGCGTGCCTCGAGCGCCCGGAGCCGCTCGGTGACGACCGGTGTCCGGTCTCGATACATATGTTTATGGACGAGCTCGTCAAACGTGAGCGCGGTCGGTTCGAATGTCGGTTTCAAGCGCTCGATTTGTCGGCGCGTCGATTTGTCGAGCGGCAGCGTCTCGGGGAGCGGCCAACACTCCAAATCCTTGGCGAACGTTTCCACATCGATGCCGTGCCCCTCGAGCTCGGTCGCGGCCAGCCCAAGTTTCTGTTGTAACGCCGCGATGCTCTTTTTCGCCCCGGCCGTATTGCCGCGGCGGGCATGGTAATGGGCGACGGCGTACTGAATCAAGGCGGCGTAACCTAAATCTTGACGGCCTCCGTCTTGCCATGCTTCCTCGAGCACTTCGTGGCATTCGAAATAATCGGCATGGCATTCAAACAAGAGCGTATACTGGATTAAAGGCGTTGACATCAAATTTCTCCTTTCGTGGTCACGGTACTACAAAACATGTTATACTAAAGCGCAAAAATGTAAATGGCAGGTGTCTCTATGGAAGCGTACAACGTCAAAATCGATACGTTCGAAGGTCCGCTCGACTTGTTGCTCCACTTGATCGGCAAGATGGAGCTCGACATCGCGGACATCTCTGTCTCCGAGGTCACGGACCAGTATGTCGCCTTTATCCGGACGATGCAAAAATTTGAGCTCGATGTGGCCAGTGAGTATTTGGTCATGGCGGCGACGTTGCTCCAATTGAAGAGCAAGCAGCTGTTGCCACCGGTACCGGTCGAAGAGGATGACATTCCTGACTTCGGCGAAGAACCGACCCGCGAAGGGTTGATTCGACAGTTGATTGAATATAAGGCCTATAAAGAAGCGGTCGTGTTCATGCGCGAGCAGGAAGAGTCTCGGCTCGAACTGTACAGCCGTCCGGGCGAAGATTTGACGCGCTATATGTCCGACCTCGTCCAACCGTACGACGGACCGCTCAACTTCTCGGACTTGTTGCACGCCTATTCGAAGATGGTCGAGCGCAAGCGGTGGAAAGAACGCCGCAAGAAGACGATCAAACGCGAAGAACGGACGCTGGAGGAGCAGATGACGCGGTTGCACGAGCATGTCTCGGCAGCAGGGACGACCTCGTTCTTTTCGTTTTTTGAAGAGCGGCCCGATGTCTCCGACCTCGTCGTCACGTTCATGGCGTTGCTTGAGCTAATCAAGTTGCGTGTCGTCACGACCAAACAAGAAGAACGGGACATTCAAATCTCGTTCGTCGAATCATCAAAGGAAAGGAATGAAGCCGTTGCTGTCTTATGAAACGATTATTGAGAGTCTACTGTTCGTCGTCGGTGAAGAAGGGATGGAAGTGCGTGCCCTCGCGGATACGCTCGACATTTCGGAAGCCGCCGCCCGCGAACAGTTGAGTAAGCTAGAAGTATCGTTTAAAGACTCCGGTCGCCCGTTCCAATTGATTGAATCGGCGGGCGTGTACAAGCTCGTGACGGTCCCCGAGGTATCCGAGTATATTCAGCGTTACGTTGGCACGATGGCCGAACAAGCGTTGTCTCGGGCCGCGATGGAGACGCTCGTCATCATCGCGTACAAGCAACCGGTCACCCGGGCCGATATCGAAGAAGTTCGGGGCGTCAAAGTCGAACGCGTCATCCATACGCTGTTATCAAAAGGGTTGATTGAGTCGGCGGGCCGGGCCAAGACGATTGGACGGGCCAAGTTGTACCGCACGACCGAGCATTTCCTGGACCATTTCGGGTTTAATTCACTTGATGAATTGCCCCCATTAACGTTTGAAGACGAGCTCTCGGACGAAGGCGATTTGTTCTTCGGCCAGCCGTCTGCGATTATGCAAGATAGATTGGAGAATGAATAAATGGAACGTTTACAAAAAGTGATTGCCCAAGCAGGTGTCGCCTCACGGCGCAAAGCCGAAGAAATGATTTTAGATGGACGGGTCCGCGTCAACGGGAAAGTCGTGCGCGAACTCGGGACGAAAGTCGGACCGAAGTCTGAAGTCGAAGTCGACGGTGTGAAAATCGAACAAGAAGAGCATGTCTACTATGTCCTCTACAAGCCGAGCGGTTACGTCTCGACGGTCGAAGACGATAAAGGTCGTAAAGTCATCACCGACCTCGTCCCACCCGGATCACGTGTCTTCCCGGTCGGACGTCTCGACTATAACACGACGGGACTCATCATCTTGACGAACGATGGAGAGTTCTCGAACATGATGACCCATCCGAAGTTCAAAATCCCGAAACGCTATGTGGCGAAAGTGAAGAACATTCCTTCGTATATCGCGATGAAACAACTCGAGTCGGGCGTCGAGCTCGATGACGGATATAAGACGGGCAGTGCCCAAGTGAAGATGAAGACGGTCGACCATAAGAAAAACTCGGCCATTCTAGAAATCGTCATCTCGGAAGGCCATAACCGTCAAATCCGCCGCATGCTCGAAGCAGTCGGTTCGGAAGTCATCAAATTGAAGCGCGAACAGTTCGGTTTCTTGACGCTCGACGGTCTCACGACGGGCGAATGGCGTGAACTGTCACGTAAAGAAGTATCCAAGTTGCGTGAACTTGCCAACCCGACCGTACCCCCTGTACAACGAGGCAAGAAAAAGAAAAAATAACAACTAAAAAATCGTCCTGAGATAGGATGATTTTTTAGTTTGTGGAGATTGTGTGACAAAAAGATGAAAAAAGTCTGTTAATGTGCGTTTTTGGTGTTTTTTCAGTACAATAACAACTGAAGGATGGTGTGAACTCATGACGAAAGAAACAAAGTCGGGTGATCGCATGAATCAGGCGATGGCCCATAAGAAAAAACGGTCATTTTGGCGGCTCATGATCATGACGATGGTCCTGTTCGCAGGAGCGGTCGTCATCATGCAATTGATTGAACAAGCCGGTAACGACGGACGGGTCGAGGCCGGTGACGATGCGCCGAACTTCAAGCTCGTCAGTTTAGACGGGACGACGATGGTCGAGCGTGAAACATACGACGGCAAAGGGCTGCTCGTGAACTTCTGGGGCACGTTCTGTGAACCGTGTGAGAAAGAGATGCCGGTCGTCCAGGAAAACTATGCGGCCCTTCAAGACATGGGCGTCGATTTTTGGGCGGTCAATGTCGGTGAGACACCGCTCCGGGTCGATAACTTTGTGAACGACCTCGGCGTCAAGCTCGACTATCCGATTTTGATGGACACGCGCAGCGAAGTCGAGAAGGCGTACGGGATTTATAACTTGCCGGTCACGTTCGTCATCGATGCCGATGGCAAAGTGATTGAAAAGTACGAAGGTGAACTCACGAAAGAGAAACTGATGGAGTTGGCCGAGAAGTCATTGTAAGCGAACGGGGGGCGCACATATGCTAGATATGAAATACGACGGCGCCGATTTACGATCGAAGCGTCGTCCACGGTCATGGATTGATCGGGTGTGGAGCTTTTTTGCATCGGTCAAGGTCGGACTATGGCTTATCGGGCTCATCATCGTCGGATCGGCGGTCGGAACGATTTTTCCGCAAGAGATGTATATTCCGCAACAGTTGCCGGCGAGCCAGTATTATACGGACGAGTACGGGACACCGGGAACGATTTATTACACGTTAGGATTCCATAACCTTTATACATCGTGGTGGTACATCACGTTGATCGTCATGCTGACGTTATCGCTCATCGTCGTGTCAATCGACCGATTTTTCCCGCTATATAAAGCGTTGAAAAACCAGCCGGTCCGACGTACCGATCGCTTCATGCGCGGACAACGTCTGATTGGGGAAGGCAAAGGCTCGGACGAACAAATCGATGCGTTCGGCGACGCCTTAAAAGCGAAGCGCTATCAAGTGAAGCGTGACGGCGACGCCTTACTCGCCGAAAAATACCGTTTTGGCCGTTGGGGCCCATACGTCAACCACATCGGGCTCGTCATCTTCTTCATCGGGGCGATGCTACGCGTCTTCCCGGCATTCCATACGGACACGCTCGAATGGGTGCGCGAAGGCGATACGGTTCCGCTCGAGGCGACGGATGATGAATATTATCTCCGCAACGATCAATTCATTTTAGAGATGTATGATCCGGAAAACAACGCCGAAGATGCGAAGTTTGCCGAGGCAATCGAAAAAGCGGGTGCAGTCCCAAAAAACTATGAGACGGAATTGACGCTGTTCAAGAAGACCGGAACGAACGAGGACGGATCGCCGCAACTCGAGGAAGTCGATACCGGTTCGACGAAAGTGAACCATCCGTTCAAGTTTGAAAAATATGAAGTGTATCAAGAACAGTATTCGAGTCGGCCAGAGTTCTTGTCGATGTCATTCAATGTCGCTGATAAAGAGACAGGCGACGTGTATGGACCGTTCACGGTCGATTTGACAAACCCGGAGACGACATACGACCTCGGTGACGTCACGGTCAAACTGAACGACTTGTATCCGGACTTTGAGGTCAAGGACGGCCAGCCGAACACGAAATCGCCACGGGCGCTCAATCCGGCCTTCTTCATGGCGATTGACACGCCGGACGGCACGACCGAATCGAACTTGATCGGGATTCGCTTGAACGTCGCCGACGAGGAGAACCGCTATGCGGTCCAATTCGCCGGGACGGAGATGGCGAGCACGAGCGGTCTGCGCGTCAAGAGTGACTCGACGTATCCAGTGTTAATCGTCGGGGGAATCATCTTCATGGTCGGGATCGTGATGG
Organism: Exiguobacterium sp. s50; assembly: GCF_018618175.1. NCBI lineage: Bacteria > Bacillati > Bacillota > Bacilli > Caryophanales > Exiguobacterium > Exiguobacterium sp. s50. The sequence continues at coordinate 121,662 of NZ_JACSLP010000001.1, read as the reverse complement.
GTATGTATTGGCCGCACCGTCGCATCTGGATTCGCCGTCACGGCGAGACGGACGTGCTTGTCGCCGGTTTCACGAACAAGAACCCATCTTCACTTAACCGCGAAATCACACCGCTCCTAGAGAAACATGGCCTGCCGATCTGGGAAGATCAGGCACGGTTTGAAAAAAAGACAGACGACAACTCAACCAATGAAAGAGGGGAATCATAATGGAGTGGATTCAGTGGAGCAGTCGTTTGCTCTTCATCGCGTTCATCCTGTACGCCGTCGCGACCGTGTTGTTCACGATCGCGGTCAGCGGGATGCGCAAGGACCGCAACGTCAACCGTATCGCCTATGGAAAGTATGCGTTCATTCTGGCGGTCATCGGCTTTATCGCCCAAATGGGATATTTTATTTTACGGTGGGTCGGGGTCGGCTATGCGCCGGTATCGAACCTATACGAATACACGACGTTCTTCGGAATGATGATGGTGCTTGGCTTCCTCGTCGTGTATGGCATTTATAAGAATGATGTGCTCGGGTTGTTCGCTATGCCGGTGGCGTTGCTCGTCATCGCGTTCGCCTCGATGTTCTCGAGCGAAGTGGCACCGCTCATCCCAGCCTTGAACAGTGTCTGGTTGAAGATTCACGTCACGACCGCAGCGCTCGGACAAGGGATTCTGGCCATCAGCTTTGCATCAGGCCTCATCTTCTTGCTAAACGAGACATCGATGCGCGAGCAGTCGAAGTCTCGGACGTGGCTTGAAGTCACGATGTTCGTACTCATATGTACGCTCGGCTTCATTCTCGTCTCGATGCTCTTCAAGGCGATTGGCGCCGGTGGCGTCGTTGAGTTCACGAACGATCGCGGAACGCAAGAGTCGTATGAGTACTTCATGCCGATGCTGTTCGTACCGGAAGGGGCGCAACTTGTCTCTGGTGCCAGCGGCTTGTCACTCGAGTTGCCGACGTTCATCAACACGTTGAAATTGAACACACTCATCTGGTCGGTCATCGCCGGCGTCGTGATTTATGTGTTGCTCCGTTTCGTCATCTTACGCAAGCGCGTCGCCGAGGCGTTACAGCCGCTCGCGAAAAAGGTCGACCTCGACCTCGCTGACGAGATCAGTTACCGTTCGATCGCCATCGGCTTGCCGGTGTTCATTCTCGGGGGCCTCATCTTCGCCATGATTTGGGCCCAAATCGCCTGGAACCGTTTCTGGGGCTGGGACCCGAAAGAAGTGTGGGCGCTCATCACGATGCTCATCTATATCTATTACTTGCATATGCGGATCCAGCGAGGCTGGACGGGAACGAAAGCGGCTTGGCTCTGTGTCGGTGGATTCGCCGTCATCATGTTCAACCTCGTCTTCGTCAACCTTGTCATCGCCGGTTTGCATTCATATGCGTAAACAAAGAAGTCACTCCGGTGGCTTCTTTTTTCATGGCGCTATCAACTGACCGTTGTGAAGCCAAATAATAGAGTGGTATAGTTATGAAAGAGAGCGAAATGTTCACAATTGTGCAACAATCGCTACATCTTGTAATGGTTCGATTAGGAGGTTTAATGGATGGCTAATAAAACAAAAATTTTAGTGGTCGACGACGAGGAAAGAATTCGCCGCCTATTAAAAATGTATTTGGAACGGGAACAGTACGTGATTGTCGAAGCGACGAACGGGGAAGAGGCGTTACAGCTCGCCCTCGAGCATAATTTCGATGTCATCCTGCTTGATTTGATGATGCCGAAAATGGACGGTGTCGAGGTGTGTACCGAACTTCGCAAATCGAAAGCGACGCCGGTCATCATGTTGACGGCGAAAGGGGAAGAAGTCGACCGTGTCCAAGGGTTCGAGGTCGGGGCCGACGATTATATCGTCAAACCGTTCAGCCCGCGTGAGGTCGTCCTACGCGTCAAGGCGCTCCTCCGCCGTTCAGGATCGACCAAATATTTACGTACGGCTGAAAAATCAAAAGACTTAATCGTCTTCCCGCATTTGACGATCGACAACGACGCGCACCGTGTCACGGTCGACGGGGAAGAGATTGCGCTCACGCCGAAAGAGTATGAATTGTTGTTCTTCTTGGCCAAGCAAGTTGACAAAGTGTTCTCACGGGAACAGTTGTTAAAAGAAGTATGGAACTATGAATTCTTTGGAGACCTTCGAACGGTCGACACACACGTGAAGCGACTCCGGGAAAAGTTGAACCGGGTCTCTCCAGAAGCCGCGCACATGATTACGACGGTATGGGGTGTCGGTTACAAGTTCGAAGTCGTCAGTGAGTGATGATTCGCCGCAATAGCATCGTCACAAAGCTGTGGTTGACGATTCTCGTGTTGGTCAGTCTTATCTTGTTCATCGTCTCCGTTCTGATGCTCGAGTTTTTCAACTCGTTTCATATTGATCAGGAACGAGGCCATTTGGCCAAACTCGGGGGACAAGTTCAATCCGTACTGCTCCAAGAAGGGGACGCATCGCGGACGGTTGATCAAATCATCGAAGTGTACGGCGCCAACTATATATTGGAGAACGGGACGGTCCGCTCGAATTTCGGGACCGAAGTCGATGGGCTCATGACCGAACTCGGACGTCAAGACTGGGAAGCGTATCAAGCCGTCGGAGAGACGTCGATCGGGAACTTCTCGTCGTTTGACGACCAGGCCGCGCTCGCATACCGGACGACGTTCTCACTCGAGACGGGCGAGTATACGCTTTATTTGATTGAACCGCTTGATGCGATCTCGAGTGCGAACGAAGGGGCCCGGACGATCATCTTTTGGACGGTCGCCTCGGCCATCATCGTCACGACCGTGTTCGCGTTCTTCTTATCGACGCGCATCACGGCACCGCTCCGGGAGATGCGCGACGCCGTCAACAAGACAGGGGAAGGGCAGTTCGACCTGCGCCTCGTTCAAAAGTCGAACGATGAGATCGGCGAACTGGCCGGCTCGTTCAACGCGATGAGCAGCCAGCTGTCGACGTATGTGAACGCGCTCGATCGGGAACGGCTACAATTGGCCTCGATTTTACGGTCGATGGCCGATGGGGTCATCACCCTCGACCGCCATGCGAACGTCATCGTGACGAATCCTCAAGCCCAACCGCTCCTCATTGACGAGCAACCGCACGAAGTCGTGTTGTCGCTCTATGAGGACGTCGTCGCCGGGGCTCCGGAGAAGACGATTGAAGTGAAACAGCACGACCATTATTACACGTTGACCGTGACACCGCTTCTTGGCGAGGACGATTTCGAAGGGGCCGTCGTCGTCATCCGTGACACGACAGAGAGCCATCGCCTCGACAAGATGCGGACCGATTTCGTCGCCAACGTCAGCCATGAACTCCGGACCCCGCTCGTGACGCTCCAAGGGTATTCCGAGGCGATTATCGACGGCATGACCGAGAGTGATGATGCGACGAAAGAATTCGCTTCCATCATCTATGATGAGTCACTCCGGCTCGCCCGTCTCGTCAACGATTTACTCGACTTGGCACGAATTGAATCAGGCAAAGAGACGATGCAATTCGCAACGTTCGACCTCGGTGAGTTTTTACCGCGCGTCATGCGCAAGTTCAACCAGATGGCGAACGAGAAAGGGATCACCCTCTCGACTGAGGCTCCGCGTCACACGATTGAGGCGGACGGGGACCGATTGGAACAAGTGTTCACGAATTTAATCGGCAATGCCATCGCACATACCGAGTCCGGTTCGATTCGACTCGAAGCGAGCGCAGAAGAGACCGGCTTCATGATCCGTCTGTCCGACACGGGCAGCGGCATCCCGAAAGAAGATTTACCGTTCGTGTTCGAACGGTTTTACAAAGCGGATAAAGCACGGACGAGCGGCGGCAAGGCAGGTACCGGAATCGGTCTCGCCATCGTCAAGAACGTCATCGATGCCCATCACGGCACGGTCGACGTCTCAAGCGCGCTCGACGAAGGGACGACGTTCACAATCCGTCTCCCGTACACGCAACCGCAGGCATAACGACAATGGTGACTCCTATGGGTCACCATTTGTGGCATAAAGGAGGAAATGACATGAAACTGTACACACGAGGCGGGGACAAGGGCGAGACGTCGCTCATCGGTGGACGCGTCTTGAAAGTCCATCCCCACATCCAGGCGATGGGACTGTTAGATGAGTTGAACAGTCAGATCGGTCTCGCGCTCGCCCATCAGACGGACGAGACGCTCCGGACCCAATTGACACGAATCCAGCACGACTTGTTCGATCTCGGCTCGGAGCTGATGTATAAACAAGACCCGCCGCAACAAGTCGATTTAGTGATCGTCACCGAGCTTGAGACGTGGATTGACGAGCTTGAGGCCAAATGTCCTGAGCTCGTCCGGTTCATTTTGCCGGGAGGCAGTGTCGGAGCGGCAAGCCTGCATGTGGCGCGCACCGTCTGTCGCCGTGTCGAACGAGAACTTGTCAATGTCGATGCAGCCGTCCGTCAACTCCCGTACTACAATCGATTGAGTGATTACTTATTTACTGCGGCCCGTTACGCCAACGTCGTGGCCGGTGTGCCTGATCAAGAGTACGCCCGCGGTGCCGATGTCTTTAAAACGAAAAAGAAGAAGGAGTAGATCCAGTTATGAAAGGAATCGAACAATTTCAACAGCGATTGCACTATTCGGTCTACCCGACCCAAAAATTCAAGACGACGACATGTCTCGTCTCGTTCGCGGCGCCATTGTCGCCTGAGACGATTGCAGCCCGCGCCTTGTTGCCGTATGTGATGGAGAAGGCGACGGAAGCCTATCCGTCGATCGAACTGTTCCACACGCCGCTCGAACAACTGTATGACGCAAGCCTGTACGCCGGGGCCTCAAAAGTCGGCAAAGAGCATATCATCCAGTTCCAGCTTGAAGTCGTGAACGATGAACTCGTCGGCGAACCGGTGCTCGCTCAAGCCATCAAACTGCTCGAGGAAGTGCTACTTCGTCCGAACGCCTATGACGGGGCGTTCCAACCGCTCATCGTCGAGCAAGAGGCTCGTCTACAGCGTCAACGGATCGAATCGGTATACGATGACAAGATGCGCTTTGCCCAACAACGTCTACAAGAGCTGCTCGGCGAAGAACTCGCCATCCCATCGCTTGGGACACTTGACCAGTTGGAGCACGTGACACCTCGGACGTTGTTCGAGGCGTATGAAGCGATGATCCGTCACGACCGCGTCGACGTCTATGTCGTCGGGGACGTCAGTCGTGAACAAGTGACGGACGCGTTCGCCCCGCTCGAAGGGCTCGGAGAACGTCTCGTTCGGGAGTATCCCCAGCCGGTCGACCGTGAGTTTCAACGGCTCGAGGAACATCAAGCCATCAATCAGAGCAAGTTGCACCTTGCCTATCAAGTCGACATCGACCCGAGAAGTGAGGACGCCGTCCGGATGCAAGTCGTCAACGGCTTATTCGGCGGCTTCCCGCACTCGAAACTGTTCATGAACGTCCGCGAAAAAGAGAGCTTGGCCTATTACGCGGCCTCGCAGTATAGCTCGCTCAGCCGGATGTTGTTCGTCTACTCCGGAATCGATGCCTCGAACCAGGCCAAGACCGAGGCGATTATCGCCGACCAGCTAGCCGACCTTCAAGCCGGCACGTTCGAGGATGAGACGCTCGAACAGACGAAAGCAATGTTATTCCATCAGCGTCGCCAACTCGGCGACAATCCGCGCCAACTGATCGCTTGGATGAGCGGTTCGGACATCCGTCCGTTCTCGCTCGACGAAGAGATGGCGATTATCGAACGGACGTCGCGTCAAGACGTGGCCGCGCTCGCGAACCGATTGACGCTACAGGCCGTCTATTGTTTAAAGGGGGGAACCGCATGAAACTCGATTTTCCAAACGTCGGAGAGACGCTTCATCATACCGTCCTCGAGAACGGATTGACGGTTTACTTATTGAAAAAGACCGGCTATGAGAAAACGTACGCCACGTTCACGACCAAATACGGGTCGATTGATCGTCGGTTCAAGCTAGAGGACTGGGTCGACGTACCGGACGGGATCGCCCATTTCCTCGAGCATAAGATGTTCGAGAAAGAGGACGGCGACGTGTTCCAACAATTCGGACGCCTCGGTGCGTCGGCGAACGCGTTCACGTCGTTCACCCGGACGGCATATTTGTTCGGTGCGACGTCGAACGTCAGTGAGAACTTGAAGACGTTAATCGACTTCGTCCAAGCGCCGTACTTTACAGAAGCATCGGTCGAAAAAGAGAAAGGCATCATCGGTCAAGAGATTCAGATGTATCAAGACAATCCAGGTTGGAGGCTCTACTTCGGTTTGATTGAGGCGATGTACGCCGAACACCCGGTCAAAATCGATATCGCCGGGACGATCGACTCGATCAGTGCCATCACGGCGGACGATTTGTATCGTTGCCACCAAGCGTTTTATCATCCGAGCAACATGGTGCTGTTCGTCGTCGGGAATATCGACCCGGACGCGATACTCGCTGAAATCACCGCCAACCAGGCGGCGAAGACGTTCCCGCAGCCGCTGTTGACAGCGCGCGAAGAAATCGTGGAGCCGGAGACGGTGCATCTGGCCGAACGCATCATCGAGATGGATGTCTCCGTCCCGAAAGTGATGATCGGGTATAAGGATACGCCGCTTGCCGGCAAGGATGGCATGAAGCAAGAGCTCATCGTCGAGCTCCTCATGCATGCCTTGTTCGACACGACGGCACCGCTCTATGCGGAACTGTATGCCGAAGGATTGATTGATGACGCGTTCTCGTTCGACTATACGTCAGAAGAGACGTTCGCCTTCGCCGTCCTGTCGATGGAGACGCCACACGTCGAGACGTTCGTCGATCGGATTACGTCCGCCCTCGAGCGTCCGCTCGAACTCGGCGTCGAGACACTCGATCGCAAGAAGCGCATGATGAAAGGGCAGTTTTTGAAGGCGCTCAACTCACCTGAGTTCATCGCTAACCAGTTCTCACGCTATGCGCTCAGTGGCGGTAATATGTTCGACATCCCTGATCTGCTCGATGCGATTTCACTCGACGATCTGTACGCCGCGTATGACCGTCTATTCCAAGCCGATCAACGGACCGTCTGCATCGTCAAGAAGCCGTGACGACGCTCATCACGGGAGCGAGCGGGGCAATCGGTCGTGCCGTCGCCCTGTCGTTCCGGGACGATGACCTCATCTTGCAGGCGCATACGCAGGCGGAATCGCTCCGTGCATTCGTCGCGAGCGAAGGACTGACGGCTGACGTCGTCACGTGTGACCTCGATGATGAGACCGGGCTCGAGGCTTGGCTCGACACACTCGGACCGGTCGACCGCATCATCCACGTCGCCGGCAATCATGCCTACGGGTTGCTCGTCGACCAGTCGCTCCTCGAACTCGATCGGCTGTACCGGATTCATGTCCGCTCGATGGTCCGGCTCGTGCAGCACGTCGTCGGGCAAAAAGCGTACGACCGCCCCCTAGATATCGTCGTCGTCTCGAGCGTCTGGGGTGAGGTCGGTGCGGCCGGGGAAGTCCTCTATTCGACGGTCAAGGCCGCCCAACTCGGCTTCGTCAAAGCGTTCGCGCGTGAGGCGGGACCGTTTCATGTCCGTATCAACGCGGTCACACCGGGGTGGATTGACACTCCGATGAATGATACGGTAGAAGAGACGAAACAAACGGCCCGTGAGGAGATTCCGCTCGGCCGGTTAGGCGGACCTGAGGAAGTGGCGGAGACGATTCGTTTCCTTTGCTCCCCGGCTGCAGCCTATATGACCGGTGCCGTGCTCCGTATCGATGGCGGTTGGGTGTGAAACTTTGTCGTCACGACTGAAACGAGTTCTTTTCAATTCTTCTAAAATAATTTAGAATGAACAAGGTAGCGAGCACACATCGGAAAGGGTGGACGTGATGGATCATAAGTTCGAAGAATGGTATCTCGAATATGAACTTTGCCAAAATCGGCCCGGTATCCTGGGGGATATCGCTTCCCTGATGGGGATGCTTCAAATCTCAATCGTGACGATTAACGGCGTCGATCTCCAGCGCCGCGGCATGCTGTTAAAGGCCCCGGCCGCGGATCACGTCCATCGTCTGGAACATATTTTGCGCAAGATGGAAGCCATCGTCGTCATCAAGCTCCGGCGACCGAAGCTTCGCGACCGAATCGCGATTCGACATGGGCGCTACATCGAGCACGACAATGACGACAAGAAGACGTTCAAATTCGTCCGCGAGGACTTAGGTGTCCTCGTCGACTTCGTCGCCGAACTGATGAAAGAAGAACGGCACTTGTTGATCGGGGTGCGCGGCAATCCGCGTGTCGGGAAGACCGAGTCGATTGTTGCGGCGAGCGTCTGTGCGAACAAGCGCTGGCTGTTCCTGTCATCGACGCTCATGAAGCAAACGGTACGGACCTCGCTGTTCGAAGAAGAACGCGAAGGGGACCACGTCTATATCATCGACGGTGCCGTCTCGACGCGGACGATGGATGAACGCCATCGTCAATTGATTCGAGAAGTCATGCGGTTGCCGTCCGTGAAAGTCATCGAGCATCCGGACCTATACGTGCGCAACACCGATTGCGTGTTCGAAGACTTTGATTACATCATCGAACTGAGGAACTCACAAGATGAGGAGATTATCATTCCTCAAGAGACACATCGTGAGGCAGAATGGTTTGAATAACTACTTGAATGGAAGGTGTGGACCCCTGTGACAGAACTAGGGACTTTTTTGAAACAAAGGCGTGAGGCGAGCGGTTTGACGCTCGACCAAATCCAGCAGACGACGAAGATTCAAAAACGCTATATCATCGCGATCGAGGAAGGTGATTACAAAAATCTCCCTGGCTCGTTCTATGCACGGGCGTTCATTAAAACGTATGCGGAATCGTTAGGACTTGATGTCGATGAACTGTACGAGACGTATGCGAAAGACTTGCCGAAAATCGAGCCGCAACCGACCGTTCAATTATCGCGAAAGCAAACCTATTCGAAAGCGTCCGAGACGTCGAGCCGTGTCTCGCGTTGGGTACCGAAAGTCATGCTCGTGCTCGTCGCGTTCCTGTTGATGACGGCCGTCTATTACGTCGTCCGAAACCTTGATTTCGGCGACCAAAACGCGTCACCGACTGAACAGACGAACTCGGGTGTAACCATTGATCAAAACAAGGACGTGCCGGAAGAAGAGCCGGTCGAAGAAGAACCACCGGCTGAAGAACCGGTCGAAGAAGAACCGGCAGAAGAGACGGGACCGATTGCGGTCGCGTCGACGAACGGGGCAGACCTCACATATGAGATCGCGACGGCCGATAAACTGACGACGGAGATTCATGTGAAAGAGTCGCCGGCGACATATGTCGGTGTTCGGGACACCTCACTCGAGGGAGCGTTCCTCGCTCCGGAATATCCGAACCAATCGAAACAAAACCCGATTGTCATCGAGGACGCGGAGACGGATACGCTTCGCATCCGAATCGGCTTGATCGGTGGGGTCGAGAAAATTGTTGTCAATGGCCGGGAGCTTGAATTAGCCGACTCGCCGGTCACACAAAATATATTTGTAAAGAGAGTCGACGCAGAATAAGTTGACTCTCCTTCTAGAGGAGGAGTTCTCGATGAACCTACCTAACCGTTTGACGATGTTACGGGTGTTGCTCATCCCCGTGTTCGTCGTCTTACTCGCCGTAGATTTTGATTGGGGAGACATCGCTTTCCTCGGGGCGGACGTACCGCTCCATCAATTCATCGCCGCGGTCATCTTTACGATTGCCGCTATCACTGACTGGCTTGACGGGCATCTCGCCCGGAAGCACAACTTGGTCACCAACTTTGGGAAATTCATGGATCCGCTCGCTGACAAACTACTCGTCACGGCGGCACTTGTCCTGCTCGTCGAGATGGATCTCGTCGCGGCATGGGTCGTCGTCGTCATTCTCTCGCGTGAGTTCGCGGTGACGGGACTTCGTCTCGTGGCGGCCGATGAAGGAATCGTCGTCGCGGCCGGGAAGTCGGGCAAAGCGAAGACATGGGTCCAACTCTTTGCCATCATCTTCCTGCTGTTCGGCAACCCGATTTTCAGCTATGTCGGCATCCCGTTCGGCGAATGGGCCATGTGGCTCGCGCTCGTCTTGACGATTTACTCAGGGGCCGAATATTTCGCACAAAACTATAAGATCATTGTAAAGTCGATGTAACCATCGGCATAGACGAGTTGTTCAGCTTGGCCGAACAGCTCGTTTTTTTATTGGGAGGAGGAATTTGGATGAAACGCACCGAAATCATTGCGGTAGGCTCTGAACTGCTCTTAGGGGAAATCACGAACACGAACGCCCGTTACTTATCAGAACAGCTGTCGAAATATGGGTTGTCCGTGCTGTATCATGTAGTCGTCGGAGATAATCAGGAACGTTTGCGAGCGACATTCGAACAAGCGCGATCACGAAGTGAATTCGTCATCGTCACTGGCGGCCTTGGGCCGACGGCGGATGATATCACGAAGACGACACTCGCCGAGGTGCTCGGTCGTCCACTCATCCGTGACGAGGCATCGCTCGAGACGATCCATCGTTTCGTCGCCTCGCGCGGACGCGAGCCGAACGAAGGGGACGCGCGGCAAGCAGACGTCTTAACCGGGGCCGAAGTGCTCACCAACCCGGTCGGTCTCGCGCCCGGGATGTGGATCGAGGACGAACCGACATGGCTGTTGTTACCGGGTGTCCCGTGGGAGATGAAAGCGATCGTCGACGCCACGTTCCCAGAAAAATTCGGCGGGATGACCATCGTCTCTGAATCGTTGCGCTTTTATGAAATCGGTGAGTCGGCGCTCGACGCGGCCGTCGTCGATTTGATGACCGGGTCGAACCCGACGGTCGCCCCATACGCCGAGTCGGGCGAGGCACGACTGCGCATCAGCGCCCGCGCCGATACTGAGACCGTGGCGCGGGAGATGATTGAACGGGTCAAACAGGATATTTTGGCGCGGGTCGGTCACTATTACTTCGGTTCAGACGAGGATACGCTCGCCGCACGGCTGATTCACGAGTTACAAGCGCGCAAGGCGACGCTGTCGATTGCCGAGTCGCTCACGGGCGGTCAAGCCCAAGCGATGCTCACGGCCGTTCCAGGAGCATCCTCGGTGTTCAAGGGCGGGGTCGTCACGTACTCCGACGAGCTAAAAAATAGGTTTTTAGGGGTGTCCCTTGATACAATTGATTCACACTCGGTCGTCTCAAAAGAAGTCGCCTTTGAAATGATCCTCGGTCTGACGCGTCAGACCGGAACGGATTATGGGCTGGCGTTCACCGGCGAGGCCGGTCCGACGTCAAATTCGGGTCAGCCGGTCGGAAAAGTGTTCATCGGCATCCGGTCACCGGACGGGATTGACGTGATTGAACGTGATTACCCGCATCAAGAGCGGCATGTCATTCAAGCCCGGGCTACGAAAGACGGAATGTGGGCGCTCCTGCAACAAATGAAAAAAGGCGAATAAACGTTCGCAAAAAACTTGTGTATCGTCTTCGCTTCGCTTATAATGAAAGTATCAATCAAAGGAGGCTCATTAATCTATGAGTGATCGTAAACAAGCGTTAGAAATGGCATTACGCCAAATTGAGAAACAATTCGGTAAAGGCTCAATCATGCGCCTCGGTGAAAATACAGATCAGCAAGTTTCGGTGACCCCGTCAGGCTCAATCGCCCTCGACATCGCCCTCGGTGCAGGTGGTTATCCACGTGGTCGTGTCATCGAAGTGTACGGACCTGAATCGTCAGGTAAGACGACGGTGGCGCTTCATGCTATCGCTGAAGTTCAAAAGCGCGGCGGACAAGCTGCCTTCGTCGACGCCGAGCACGCGCTCGACCCGAAATACGCACAAAACTTGGGCGTCAACATCGATGAGTTGCTCTTATCACAACCGGATACAGGGGAACAAGCCCTTGAGATCGCGGAAGCCCTCGTCCGCTCTGGTGCGGTCGATATCCTCGTCGTCGACTCGGTTGCGGCACTCGTTCCGAAAGCCGAGATTGAAGGGGAGATGGGAGACTCACACGTCGGTCTTCAAGCCCGCCTCATGAGCCAAGCGCTCCGTAAATTGTCTGGTGCGACGAACAAGTCGAAGACAATCGTCATCTTCATCAACCAAATCCGTGAGAAAATCGGAATCATGTTCGGTAACCCGGAAACGACACCTGGTGGTCGTGCCCTCAAGTTCTATTCGTCGGTCCGTCTCGAAGTCCGTCGTGCTGAAACGCTCAAACAAGGTCAAGACATGGTCGGGAACCGGACGAAAATCAAAGTCGTCAAAAACAAGATCGCGCCACCGTTCAAGACGGCAGAAGTCGATATCATGTACGGCGAAGGAATCTCGCGTGAAGGCGAGCTCATCGACATCGGGGCCGACCTCGATATCGTTCAAAAGAGCGGCGCGTGGTACTCGTACAACGAGGAGCGTCTCGGTCAAGGCCGTGAGAACGCGAAGCAGTATATGAAAGAGAACCCGTCGGTGGCCGCATCGGTCGAAGAACGGATTCGCGACCACTACGGTCTCAACGGTGAAAAGACGGTCACAGTCGAAGCTGACAACGATGACGTCCTCTCACTTTTAGACGAAGAGTAAGTAACGTTTCTCGCCTGACATGGTTCAGGCGAGATTTTTTTAGTATAATTTTTTTGATGAATTGGTAGTTCTATCCTGTCCGTGCATTGCATTCTAACAGGTAAATAAGTACAATAAAGCTATACGCGGGCTCGCTCGCGTTTTCATTCATGAAAAAATAAAATAACCTTGCGAAAGGGAGGTGAACATGATGGAATGGCTATTAGAGCTTATTCTGATCCTCCTTTTGCCGATAGCTTTTGTTGCAGGTTTTTTTGTGCGTAAATCGATCGCCGAAGCGAAGATTCAAGGTGCCGAGACGGAAGCGACCAAGATTGTAGAGCAAGCGCGACAACAATCGGAAGCGATGCAAAAAGAAGCACGGCTTGAAGTAAAAGAAGAGATGATTCAACTTCGCAATGAAACCGAACAAGAATTGCGCGAACGACGTGAAGAGCAGAAAGTGAAAGAAAATCGTTTCGTCCAAAAGGAAGAGCTTCTCGACCGGAAAGCAGACATGCTTGAACGGAAAGAAGACGCCCTGGATGAACGTGAGGCTGCACTCGCGAAACGGAAGCGTGAAGCGGAAACGCTCGAGAGCAAAGTGGAGGAATTATATGAGGAGGCACGCCAAGAACTAGTACGCGTGGCAGCCTTGTCGAAAGAAGAAGCACGGACCATCATCATGGACGAAGCGAAGCAGGAAGCGCTTCACGATGCTGCTCTCCTTCAAAAAGAAATCGAGCAAAAAGCAAAATTAGAAGCTGATAAAAAAGCGAAACACCTCTTGTCTCTCACGATGCAACGTTATGCGGCCGAACACGTCGCCGAGACGACCGTGTCAGTCGTCAACTTGCCGAGTGATGAGATGAAAGGGCGGATTATCGGACGTGAAGGACGTAACATCCGCACGCTCGAGACACTCACCGGCATCGACCTCATCATCGATGACACGCCGGAAGCGGTCATCCTATCTGGATTTGACCCGGTCCGTCGTGAAATCGCCAAGATGACGCTCGAAAAACTCGTTCAAGACGGTCGGATCCATCCGGCCCGCATTGAAGAGATGGTCGAGAAATCACGTCGTGAAGTCGATGAGCGCATCCGTGAATACGGGGAAGAAGCGACATTCTCAGCCGGCATCCACGGCGTCCACCCGGACCTCGTCAAGACGCTCGGTCGAATGCGTTACCGGACGAGTTACGGTCAAAACGTGCTCGCCCACTCGGTCGAAGTGGCCCACCTCGCCGGCATGATGGCCGCCGAGCTCGGGGAAGACGTCACGCTCGCCAAACGAGCGGGTCTCCTCCACGATATCGGGAAAGCCATCGACCATGAAGTCGAAGGCAGCCACGTCGAGATTGGTGTCGAACTCGCCACGAAGTACAAAGAGCATCCAGTCGTCATCAACTCGATTGCCTCGCACCATGGGGACGTCGAAGCGACGTCGACGATTGCGGTCCTCGTCGCAGCGGCTGACGCCTTGTCAGCGGCACGTCCAGGAGCCCGTCAAGAGACGCTCGAAAGCTATATCCGACGCCTTGAGCGCCTCGAAGCGATCTGTGAGTCGTTCGAAGGAGTCGAGAAGTCATATGCCATCCAAGCGGGACGTGAAGTCCGGATCATCGTCCGCCCAGACGTCGTCGATGACGTCGTGGCGAACAAGATGGCCCGCGACATCTGTAAACGGATCGAAGATGAGCTTGACTATCCAGGCCAAATCAAAGTGACGGTCATTCGCGAAACGCGTGCCGTCGATTATGCGAAGTAACAAGAGCGGAGACATTCTCCGCTTTTTCTATTGGAGGAGGACAAGACTATGAAAATCTTATTTATCGGCGACGTGGTCGGAAAACCAGGTCGCGACATCTTGAGCGCCCAAATCGGACGCTTAAAAAGCAAATATAGCCCGACGTTCATGCTCGTCAACGGTGAAAACGCAGCCAACGGACGTGGTATCACAAAAAAAATCTATCAACAATTTCTCGAGCTTGGATTTCATGGCGTGACGATGGGGAATCATACTTGGGACAACCGTGACATCTTTGACTGGATTGATGATGCCGACCGCATCGTCCGCCCGGCCAACTATCCTACCGGTACGCCCGGTGTCGGGATGATGGTGTTGAAACAAGGCGGGAAGAAGCTCGCCGTCATCAACGCGATGGGGACGGTGTTCCTGCCGTCGCTCGACTGTCCGTTCCGCACCGTCGACGCGCTCGTCGAAGAGATTCGCGGCGAGGTCGATGCGATTTTCGTCGACATGCACGCCGAGGCGACAAGTGAGAAGATTGCGATGGGGTATCATCTTGACGGACGCGTCCAAGCCGTCGTCGGCACCCATACGCACGTCCAGACGGCTGACAACCGCATCCTACAAAACGGTACGGCGTACATCACCGACGTCGGGATGACGGGTCCGCTCGACGGGGTGCTCGGCATGGATGCCGAGGTCGTCTTAAGAAAATTCATCACCCAGCTCCCGGTCCGGTTTGAAGTTGCCGAGGGACGGGAACAACTAAATGGAGTTTTAATCACAATCGATGACCAATCGAAACGAGCCACGAAAATCGAACGCATACACCTAGATGATCAGACCGTATGGTTTGATTGAACAACCTACCCGAGGGGGAAACAAGAATGGACGTACTCAAAGTTTCGGCAAAATCGAATCCTAACTCCGTGGCGGGTGCACTCGCTGGCGTACTTCGTGAAAAAGGAACGTGTGAGATTCAAGCAATCGGCGCTGGAGCGCTCAATCAATCCATCAAAGCGGTCGCGATCGCGCGTGGTTTCGTCGCGCCGAGCGGGCTGGATTTGATTTGCATCCCGGCGTTCACCGATATTATGATTGACGGAGAAGAACGAACGGCAATCAAGCTCATCATCGAACCAAGATGAGCTTGCGGTCGGGACATAGGTCCTATTCTTGTAAGAGAAGCCATCGGCGCGGATGGCTTCTCTTTTTTGTCTGGAAAATCGACGTTCTATCTTCTCAGGTTCGTCATTTTATGACAAGATGAAAGAGAACGTGAAGTTCGATTAAGAGATGAAGAGGGGGACGTTTTCAATGGAACAGCTCGTGTCTACGACAGAGAAGGAAGCAACGACACCTGTGATGAAAGCGATTCAAAAACATACAGCCGGATTCGGGGCCCAATTGGTCGAAGTGCCAATCCCGACACCAGGAGCCGGGGAAGTGTTAATCAAAGTGAAAGCGACATCGATTTGCGGGACCGATGTCCACATTTATGAGTGGGACGACTGGGCAAAGAGCCGGGTCAAACCGCCATACGTGTTCGGTCACGAGTTCGCGGGGGAAGTCGTGGCGCTCGGGGAAGGAACGAAACGCATCCAAATCGGACAGACCGTATCGGCCGAGACGCATATCGTCTGTCACCAATGTAAACAGTGTTTGCGCGGGCAGTATCACATCTGTAAGAACACGAAAATCATCGGTGTCGACACGCAAGGCTGTTTCGCTGAATACGTCGTCATGCCCGAAGAGAACTTGTGGGTCAATCCAGAGTCGATGCCGGCCAAGCTCGCTTCGATTCAAGAGCCGCTCGGAAACGCCGTCCATACAGTGCTCGCGAGTGACGTGTCAGCCAAGTCGGTCGCCATCGTCGGGTGTGGGCCAATCGGGCTCATGGCCGTCGGCGTCGCCAAGGCGGCGGGCGCGAGCCGCGTCTATGCGATTGACGTCAACCCGTACCGGTTGAAGCTCGCCGAAGACATGGGGGCGGACGTCGTCATCAATAGCCTCGAGCAAAATCCGCTCGAGCTGATCATGGATCAGACGGACGGGGACGGTATCGATGTCGTCTGTGAGATGAGCGGGCATCCGGTCGCCATCGACCAGGCGTTCAAGATGGTCACGGCCGGCGGGGACGTCAATGTGTTGTCACTCCCAGCCAAGCCGGTCGCCATCGACTTGACGCGTGACGTCGTCTTCAAAGGGGTGCGCGTTCAGGGCATCACCGGACGTAAGATGTATGAGACGTGGGGTCAAGTGTCGACGCTACTCGCGACAGGTCAGCTGAACGTAGAACCGATTATCACGCACGTGTTCAAGCTTGAGGAGTTCGAGCAAGGTTTCGAGCTTATGCGTGCCGGGAAATGTGGAAAGGTCGTCTTAATACCATAACAGGGGGAATCGATATGGCATTTGAACATATTACAGAAGCAGTCAATGAAATGAAACAAGCGGGCACGTTCCGCTCGCTCGTGCCGCTCGAGTCGGCGCAAGCGAACGAAGTCACGATCGACGGCAAGTCGCTCGTCCAGTTGTCTTCGAACAACTATCTCGGACTCGCCAACCATCCGCGCTTGAAACAAGCGGCGATTGAAGCGGTCGAACAGTTCGGGGCCGGCACAGGTTCGGTCCGGACAATCGCCGGGACGTTCGAGATGCACGAGGCGTTCGAACGCGAGCTCGCCGAATTCAAACATACGGAAGCGGCGCTCGTGTTCCAGTCGGGCTTCGCGACGAACCTCGGCGTCTTGTCGGCACTGCTCGGTCCGGAAGACGTCGTCATCAGTGACGCGCTCAACCACGCCTCGATTATCGACGGCATCCGGTTGACGAAAGCGGCCCGCCGCATCTATAAGCACACCGACCTCGCCGATTTAGAGGCGGCGTTGAAAGAGACGCAAGATTATCGGACGCGTCTCGTCGTCACGGACGGCGTCTTCTCGATGGACGGCAACATCGCGCCGCTCCCAGAAATCGTCGAGCTCGCCGAGAAGTATGACGCGGCGGTCATGGTCGACGATGCCCACGCCTCGGGCGTGCTGGGCAAAAACGGCCGCGGTACGGTCAACCACTTCGGGCTCGACGGCCGGGTCGCGCTACAAGTCGGGACGTTGTCGAAAGCGATTGGTGTCCTCGGCGGCTACGTCGCCTGCTCGAACGACATCCGTGACTTCTTGATTCAAAAGGGACGTCCGTTCTTGTTCTCGACGTCACACCCGCCAGCGGTCGTCGCGGCGAACCGTGAGGCGATCCGTGTCATGAAAGAGGAGGAAGAGCTGTTCGATAAGCTTTGGGCGAACACCGAGTTCTTCAAGACGGGTCTTCGTGATCTCGGCTTCGATATCGGCCATGCGACGACGCCGATCACACCGGTCATGCTCGGCGAAGAGACGCTCGCGCACACGTTCTCGGACAAATTGAAAGACCACGGCGTGTTCGCACAGAGCATCGCTTTCCCGACGGTCGAGAAAGGCAAGGCTCGGATTCGGACGATCGTGACGGCGGAACATACCCGTAACGACCTCGAACGTGCGCTCGCTGCCTTCAAGGCGGTCGCGGAAGAACTGAACGTCACGCTTCAAGCGTAAGGTTAAAACTGTAGAAATAGAGATATGAACCACAGCATGCCTGAATTGGGCATGCTGTTTTTGTTTGAAAATTTTGGTAGACATCTAGGAGGATTGAATCTAAACTTTGAACAGGAGAGTACTCGGATTTCACTATTTTTTATTTCAACTACCGAGTTTATATAAAAAGGAGTAACAAGAAAGATGTTAGTAATTGATTTATTTTCAATCAGCGGTTTAGGCATCATTTTATCTACCGCCGGCATGTATTTGTTATTTAAACCGAAACAGTCCGTCTCAGTGCAAGATGCGACCGTGGATAGTATCGTAGGAACGATTTTGCTCCATGTCATCTTAGTCTGCATGACAACGAAGCACTTAGGAGCGCTTCTGTTGCTCATTGGGATAGGGATGGGAATAGGACTTTACATAGCATTGTATGATGCTATTATTCTTTACATAAGTGAGATGAGGAAAAGATGATAGATTATAGCCGAAGTTCAGTTGCGGGATCATTTCTGACAGCAGAAGAATTCTCGATTCTGACGATTTCTCCGCTGTTTATTATTAATGTTGTAATTGGGATTGGGATTTTAATCGTCATATGTATCATCGACGTGGAGTCGTGGAAAGACTTTTTCTTATTTTTAGGGATGACGATTTGGGCATCGATTTTCGTATCAGTTTATGTCATGGCGTGGTACATCCGAATTAAGTACGATACGTCGCCAGATTTTTCGGCAACGTTTGGTCTGGATTCCTTCCCTGGATGGGGTGTTCTACTTTCTCAAATGATGGAAGAGCCGAACCTCACACAAAGTTTGATAGCAAATGCATTATTCTTGTTTTTCACACGCAAGTTGAACGACTGGTTCATGTGGCCATTCAAAGTGTTATCCATTTTATTTGTCAGTCTATTTTTCGTCAAGTATGTCCCCATCGTCTTCAATTGGCTCTTCACATAAAAAAGCAAGGCACGTGGCCCTGCTTAGAGGATGAACATTCCGCGGAATCCTCGGGCCGCATAATACGAATCGGCGCCATTATGATAGACGAAGATCTGGTTGTAGCGCCGGTCGCAGAATAAGGCTCCGCCTTTTTGACGAATCGATTCCGGGGTGACAATCCAGCTCGACGTCTTCAAGTCGAACGTACCGAGCGTCTGCAGATGGCGATACGTTGCTTCGTCGAGTAGTTCGATACCCATCTCTTCAGCCAACTCGACGGCACTCCCCACCGGTTTGTTCTTCTTTCGCGCCGCTAACGCCGCATCGTCATAGCATAGGCTACGTCGACCACTCGGACTTTCAACCGAACAGTCACAGAAGACATGCTCCCCGTTCGGAAGTCGAATCACATCGGGTTCGCCGCCGGTCCGTTCCATTTCGGAGAGCGCGGCGAGTTTACGGTCGTCCGCTTGAAGACGAGTCAAGATGTCGGGCCAGGTGAGATCTTGATGTCGTTCGGGGTTGGTGGTAAAGCGCGCTTCGAGAGTTTTCAACAACTCGGTTGTTTCTTCGTGTGAAAGGGTGGACATCATCAATCACTCCATTCCAAGGTTTCTTTCAGTATACGACATCACTTGTGATCGATTCAGCACACTGTTCATGGAAAGGGGAATGCCAATTGAATTTCGATGCCTTAGATGTTCAGCATCTACATGCGCAGACGTTCCGGACGATTGATTTGTTCTTGCTCAAATCTATTTGGTCAGACGTTTTGCCGCTCGGTTCTTATCGCGTGATTGACTATGGTGAGCTAGATTTGGAACTTACCAAACCACAATTACTTCAGCTTCGATGGATTGATTTGACGTTACCGATTGGCATCTATTCGAATGAAAAACTAGTCTTTTTGTATAATTCGTATCATCGCAAATTATATACAGAAAAAGTTGTGTCCATCGAGCTAGCCGGACACGATGTTTCTTTCCTCGATTTTTTATTGGCACACAGTCAGACGTTTCATGACCCTGATTCATACTCTCTGAAAATGGAGGATATGTACGGCCTCTCACCGGACAGCCAATGGAGAGAGTTCGGGTTACCGGAAGTGAAGGCCCCTGCGGCATTCATTGCGGACTTATTAATCGCACTCGGTGTTACGTCATTCCAAGTCGTCTTATCCAAAAATAAACTGTTATCCGATTTTGAGTCTTGGGCGAAGCGGACGGGAAGCGATCATGCAATTGAATCTAGTGGGAAATGGACGTGGTCGAAGACGTATAAGGTGAGTTGTGATGTCTCCCGACAACCAGAACAAGCTGTTCATCAACTTGTGTCACTCCTGGAACATGATGAAGAGTGGGAAGGCATTCGATTCCTCATCCCGACCGAGACAGAAACCGTCTCATTGTTCATTGGAGGCGATTTGACGCAAGGATATGGCTACGGTGTGTTTCAGTATAAACATCCGGGAGAGGTGGTTTCCAATGAGATTTGAAGATTTGTTCTTGTATGACGGGATGATGCACGTGTTTGCTTTCAATTATGACCTCGGACCTAAGACTCTGACGTTCAATCTACAGCTCTTCGACCACCCTAGGAAACGGAACGTCTCTTTCCGTGAGCGGCTCGAGGCGAATGGGATTCCTCCGCAAAGCGAGATGGTGAACGTGAAGCTCCGCTTTGAAGACATCATATACATGGAAGTCATCGATGAATCGTATACCGATGGAGTGGTGATCACGCCTCATGACAAGTTTGAAGGAAATCAAATCGTTCGTTATACAAAGTCAGGCTATCTCGATCAACTCCAAGAAACACGTTTTCAGTTGTGGGAGTACATCAAACCGGACGTCGCTACATTTTGCCACTATCGGATATACGGATTGGACACGGTCCTCGAAATCATCACGATGTCGGACCCGACTGTCGAGGCGGCGATTGGGTTAAAATGTATCCGTCGGGGGAGCCCAACCATCTATTTTGGTGGGAAGCATTACTACGAGCAATCTTAAAAAGTCCACATATCATCAAACAGGCGCCCTCTCTGACCGAGAAGGCGCCTTCTTATTAAGCTGATTGAATCACATCGTCCGTCAAATCGATTTGCCGACCGAGCCAGACGAGCGGAACGGTCAACGCTGCGCCAATCAAATAGACGATGGCGATCGGTAATCCGTCCGCGAGCATTCCAAACGTCAGGCTGCCGATGCTGAAGGCGAGGGTGTAGGCCGTCTGTTGGACGCTATAGACGTACGGAAGTTGCGAGACAGGTGACGTTTCTTGGAGCACCGTGTTCGTTTGGATGATACGGAGTTGGGTGGCGTATCCTTGAACTGCGAGCGCGATGAGCGCGAATGCGATATGAGACGTCACGCCGAACAACAAGGCAGCCCCGACCGACAGTAGGGAGCTGACAGCAAGTGAACTGGTCCGTTGAGCGCGATACAAGTATGCACTGGCCAGAATCATGCTGATCAAGTAGCTCGCGTTCATCGTCCCCCACCAGCCCGTATCGATGTAGAGGTGTCGTTCCAGATAGACGAGCAAAAGCGCCGAAATCCAGAGCGTGCTGACGAAAGACTCGAACGTGACGAATACCGTGATTAATCGAGCATGAGGTACTGTTCGCACGATGGCGAGGCTGTCTCTAAGGGAAATGTCTGATTCACCATCTTCTACCGTCACGTCGCGGTCGAGTGAACGGACGAAGCGAAGCGTGACGAGCGTCGAGAGCATGAATAACATCAACGCGACGGTCAAGGCAATCGCGCTTGAAAACGAAGCGACGACCATCGTACCGAGCGGCCACATCGCCAGCTGGATGAACTGATTCGACCCTTGGACGAGACTGTTCGCTTGTTGGCGATTCGTCGTCAGCCGGGGGATGAACGACGCTTGGACCGGACGGGCGAACCCATCCAAGAAGGCGATGAGCACGACGAGGCCGAGGACGAGAATCGACTCCGACCAAATGACGGCCCCGAGCAAGGTCGTCTTCAACAGTTGCGTGACGAGCAGCGTCTGACCGAGGGTGAACCGAGATAAGACGCGGGCAAAGAACAGACCGCTCACGGTCATGCCGATCGTGACGGCAATCGGGAAACTGGCCGCAGCCAGGGCGGAACCGGTCTGTTGATATAACAAAGCGATCAAGGCGACGATATAAAGCACGTCACCAATATTGGCCAGCCATTGACTGACCAGCAGCAGGTAAAACGACTTCATCATGACTCTCCTCCAGAACTATTCAATTTTGGGTGGATGACATGATGTCGAATTACATACTTTCACCGCTTTCAAATTATTTACAAATAGTTTACGATAAAATCATTAAGAGTACAATAATTGGAAAGTAAACGGGGGAAACGACATGTTACGCTATGACATCAACGACCAGCTTCAACTACGAATGTTCACCATTGATGACGCAGAGGCGTTGTTCCAATTGACGATGGCGTCGAAGCCATACCTTCGCGAGTGGCTCGGTTGGCTAGATTATACGGAGACGGTCGACGATTCGCGGCAAAATATCGAAGGGCGGATTAAAGGATTGATGGAGACGGGCGGCTATCCGAAGTCGTTTGCGATCGTGTATCGGGGTGAGCTCGCCGGGACGATCGGCTTCAACGACATCGACCGAGGCATCAAGTGTGGGACGGTCGGCTATTGGCTCGGCCAAGAGTTTCAAGGCAAAGGCGTTATGAGTCAAGCGCTCGAGACGGTCATCGATTACGGGTTCCGTGACTTGAAACTCGATAAAATCGAGATTCGGGTCGCAACCGGGAATGTGAAGAGCCGGGCCTTGCCGGAACGGTTCGGTTTCCTCGAAGAAGGGGTGCTTCGCAACGCGGAGTGGCTATATGACCGCTACGTCGACCACGTCGTATACGGCTTGTTGCGAAATGAGTGGGCCCACTGACTACAGCGTTTTGAAATGATGGCCAAGCAGTTGGTCGACCGCATAGAAAATGAAGGCGCTCGACACGCCAAGTAACGATGCGAGGTTGAATATACCTGTCTCGAAGATGGATGGATCGAATAACAGTCCATATGGGACCACGAACAACCAGCCAGCAATCAGATGGAACACGAAAGACGTCACCCGTTTCGAACGGAATGGCGTCTTTTGGCTTATATACTCGGACAGTATAGAGGTGAACGTCCCGTAGATGAACACGATGGGGATCGCATAGAGCAAATAGACGGCCACGCTCGGTCCATATGACAAATCGAGCGCGTAGGGAAAGAAGAGCGGCAACACGAAAGGAATAATGAATAGACTGATGAGAGCAGATTGGATTTTTTGAAAAAACACGGTACGCCCACCTTTCGGATCATCAAGTAAAAAAAGCCGTCACCTGCAAAGATGACGACGGGTTACGGGGTGACGCCCCCTGATTCATAGAGCGTTGCGCCGAACTCCGCATACGCCTGCTCATAGCGCCGGAGCGATGACTCTTTATGCATACACGTCACGTTCATCCGTTCAAGTGACGTCATGTCGGTCGCATACGTCTTCAAGACGTGGGCGTTCCGGAGCATCGACGGTGTGACCGAACGGCTGAGACCGCTGCGTTCATTCAATTGGCGCATCATCTTCGTAATCATGACGATCGTCAGCTGTTTCGGCTGGTTCTTCGCATACACCCAACGGAACGTCATCCGGGAGAAGTCGAACGAGACGAAGACGGGATCGTCCGAGTACCAACGCGGACGGACCGGCGTCGGGATGTCAGCCAAATAGTTCATAAGGAGTGTCTGGTCCTCTTGACTGAGTTTCAACGTGAACCGGTTGCCGAGCCGGTCATAGACGTCGAATTCATGGCTCGCGAGATGCAGGTCGTTCATCCGAAGACGGATGATATGATGCACCCGGAGTCCATATTTATAGAACAACGTGACGATCAGCTCGTTCCGATTGACGAGATACGGATGCGCCTGAAGCTGGTTCTCACTCAGCCCGCTTGTCGAACGGATCGTCCGGACGAGCTTGCTGAACTCGGTCGGCAAGGCAATCTGGTCGACGGTGAGCGTATGGGCTGGTTGGGCATAGGCTAGCATCTTTTTCCGGAGCGGATTCAAGAAGACGGTCAGGCTATTGATGACGGTGACGATTCGGGCGACCGTCGCCTGTTGGTATTGCTTCTCTTCGATGAGGAAGTCGTTGACGAACGTCTTCCACGATTCGAGCGGGACGGCGAGCCACGCCTCCGGGGCATCGAGCTCGACGTTATGGTCATGAAAGTATTTGTGCACATCGATCAAGTCGTATCGATAGCGTTTCAGCGTCGACGGTTGACGGCCGCTCGCGCCGAGATGGAACAAGTACGCCTCGATATATTCAGGCAATGGATACTCTTTTCTACGTTTCGTCATGGACGTTCCTCCTTCTCCTCATATCGTACCACAAACGGACGTTCTCCATTCGCCGTTTCGTGGTAAGATGGAGGATGAGACTTATAGGAATGAGGGATTTTTATGCAACGAGAGAAAGTCATTATCGTCGGATGTCAATTACCAACTGTCGACGATTGGACATATGAACAATCGATGGGGGAACTCGTCGAATTGGTCGATACGGCACGAGGTGAGGTCGTCGCCCGTCTCGATCAGAAACGGCAACAAGTCGACCGCCGCACGTTCATCGGGAAAGGGAAGGTCGAGGAGCTCGCGGTGCTCATCGAACAGTTCGAGCCGGACATCGTCATCTTCAACGCCGAGCTGTCGCCAGCCCAGTCGAAGAACATCCGCATCTCGCTGAACGACCCGGACGAGATGAAACTGATTGACCGAACGCAATTGATTCTAGACATCTTTGCCGGACGGGCCCAATCGAAAGAAGGGAAACTCCAAGTCGAACTCGCCCAAATGAACTACCTGCTCCCGCGTTTAATCGGACAAGGCACGCAACTGTCACGTCTCGGTGGCGGAATCGGGACACGGGGACCGGGTGAAACGAAACTCGAGTCGGACCGCCGGCACATCAAGCGCCGCATCGATGAGATTAAGAAAAATCTCGAAGGCACCGTCGCGCACCGTGACCGTTACCGCGAACGTCGGAAAGAGAACCGTGTGTTCCAAGTCGCGCTCGTCGGATATACGAACGCCGGAAAATCAACGATTTTCAACCGCTTGACGGACGCCGATACGTACGAACAGGACGAATTGTTCGCGACGCTCGATCCGCTCACGCGTGAGCTCGAATTGCCGCGCGGCGGAAAAGTGCTCATCACGGATACGGTCGGATTTATTCGCGACTTGCCGACGAAACTCGTCGCCGCGTTCCGCTCGACGCTCGAGGAAGTGCTCGGGGCTGACCTCGTCTTGCACGTCATTGACGCGTCAAACCCGCATTACATGAACCAAATCGACACGACCAACTCGGTCTTGACGGAACTCGGCGCGAGTGAGTTGCCGCAGCTCGAGGTATACAATAAGAAAGACCGGTTGACCGAAGACTTCGTTGGCGGACCGCTCGTCATCTCGGCGCTCGACTCGAACGATATCGAGACGCTCATCGGCGCGATCGAAGATAAGATTGCTGATGTGTTGACGAAAGTACACGTCATCTTGCCGGTCCGCTCGTTCGAGCATTACCATCCGGCCAAAGATTCGATGTATCGTCTCGAGGAGAAGTTCCTCGATGACGGTTCGGTCGAACTCGTTGGATATATGAGAGAAGACACGCGTCTATATGCGACGCTGAAACAATTTGAGGTGTGAAACAATGATGTGGCAAGAAAAGATTGCGTATTATGATGAATTGGCCCCGTTCGTGACCGAGGCGGAAGCGCGGGTAAAACCATATTTTGAAACGATCGAGGCGACAGCGGAGTTCAACCAATACCGTGTCCTCGAGTCGTTTAAGAAGCATAAAGTGTCGGACTTTCATTTCAATCCGACGACCGGGTACGGCTATGACGATATTGGACGCGACACGCTCGAGTCGATTTATGCTGACGTGTTCGGGGCGGACCTCGCCCTATGCCGCCCGCAAATCATCTCTGGGACGCACGCCATCGGGATCGCCTTGTTCGGTGTGTTGTTGCCAGGGGATGAACTGCTTTATATTACCGGCAAGCCGTACGACACGCTCGAAGAGATTGTCGGGATTCGGGGAGACGGCCGTGGGTCGCTCAAAGAACTTGGTGTCGGCTACGACACGGTCGAGTTGAAAGACGACCAGATCGATGTCGAGACCGTCATCGCACGGATTCGCCCTGAGACGAAGCTCGTTGGCATCCAGCGCTCGAAAGGTTACGCCAACCGACGCAGCATTCCGGTCCAAGAAATCGGGGAGGCAATCGCGAAAATCAAAGCGGCACACCCGCACGTCTTCGTCTTCGTCGACAACTGTTACGGTGAGTTCGTCGAGACGATTGAACCGACCCACGTCGGGGCTGATCTCATGGCCGGCTCACTCATCAAAAACCCGGGTGGCGGCTTGGCGAAGACGGGTGGCTATATCGCCGGGACGAAAGAACTCGTCGAACGCTGCTCGTTCCGCATGACGACACCTGGCATCGGAAGCGAGGCCGGTCCGTCACTCTATTCGCTCCAAGAGATGTATCAAGGGTTTTATATGGCGCCGCACACAGTCGCCCAAGCCTTGAAAGGGGCGCACTTGACGGCGAGCCTGCTCGGATTGCTCGGTTTCGAGACCGACCCGCATTATACGACGCCTCGGACCGATTTGATTCAATCGGTGACGTTCCGCGACCGCGACAAGATGATTGCGTTCTGTCAGAGCATCCAGATGGCGTCGCCGGTCAATGCGCATGCGTTGCCGGTACCGGCCTATATGCCGGGGTATGAGGATGACGTTATCATGGCAGCCGGGACGTTCATTCAAGGCTCGTCGATTGAATTGTCGGCCGACGGTCCGCTCCGCGCGCCTTACACGGCCTACGTTCAAGGCGGATTAACTTACGCCCACGTCAAGGTCGCGCTCATGCTTGCCTTGAGCCAATTGCGGACGAAAGAGCTCGTCACATTTGACCGTGACAATATCTCACAGAAGTTGTAACCGAAATGTCATGTTAACTTTCTTAACATCTATTGACAGGTAAGTTGTCATGTATTATTCTCACAGTGTGAGACAGAAAAGGAGGGGTAAGAGATGGCCGATCAATTTCGTCGCTCCAACCCGTTGTTTCCGATTGGAATCGTTCAAGATTTGACCCAGCTGACAGGTAGGCAGATTCGGTACTATGAAGAACAGGGTCTGATTTCGCCTAGTCGGACGGAATCGAAACGACGGCTCTATTCCTTTAATGATGTCGAACGTCTACTCACGATCAAGGATTTTATCGATCAAGGCTTCAATTTGGCGGCGATTCGTCATATGCTCGATAACAGCGACGCTAAAGACGCGGAATCACTAAAGGCGCCGGTCGATGAAGCACCGAAGATCTCTGAACAAGAGTTACACAAATTATTGAAAACACAGCTTCAAGAAGCTGGCCGTTTCAATAAGACGTCGCTCATTCAAGGTGAGCTGTCACGTTTTTATCGATGACGCCAGTACACTAACCATTACACAATGTGAGAGGGGACATTTCACCATGGCCAGAAAAACGTTCACGAAAGAAGACATCAAACGCATCGCACAAGAAGAGGACGTACGCTTTATTCGTCTTCAATTCACGGATATCCTCGGTACGATTAAAAACGTCGAGGTTCCGATCAGCCAATTGGACAAAGCACTTGATAACAAGATGATGTTCGATGGTTCTTCAATCGAAGGGTTCGTACGCATCGAGGAATCAGACATGAACCTCTATCCAGACCTTGACACATGGGTTGTCTTCCCGTGGACAGACGGCAGCGGTAAAGTCGCTCGCTTGATTTGTGATATTTATACTCCGGACGGAAAACCGTTCAGCGGTGACCCGCGCGGCAATTTGAAGCGTAACCTCGAGCGCATGCAGAAGCTCGGTTTCACAGCATTCAACGTCGGACCAGAGCCTGAGTTCTTCCTCTTCAAGAAAGACTTGAACGGCCAACCGACACTCGAACTTAACGACCAAGGCGGTTACTTCGACTTGGCACCGGTCGACCTCGGCGAGAACTGCCGTAAAGAGATCGTCATCGAGCTCGAAAACATGGGCTTCGAAATCGAAGCATCACACCACGAAGTCGCACCAGGTCAGCACGAGATCGACTTCAAATACGCAGATGCGGTCACGACGGCTGATAACATCCAAACGTTCAAACTCGTCGTCAAGACGATTGCAGCGAAATATGGTCTTCACGCGACGTTCATGCCGAAGCCGCTCTTCGGTGTCAACGGTTCAGGGATGCACGCCAACATGTCGCTCTTCAAAGGTGACACGAACGTCTTCTACGATCCGAACGGCGAAATGGAACTCTCTGACACGGCTCGCGCCTTCACGGCAGGGATTCTCGAGCATGCCCGTGCATTCACGGCTGTTTGTAACCCGACTGTTAACTCGTACAAGCGTCTCGTTCCTGGTTATGAAGCACCTTGCTACGTAGCATGGAGCGCGCGCAACCGTTCACCACTCGTTCGTGTACCAGCGGCCCGTGGTCTCTCGACTCGAATCGAAGTACGTTCGGTCGACCCGGCAGCAAACCCGTACCTCGCTTTGGCCACACTATTGGCTGCAGGTCTCGATGGAATTGAGAAAGACATGACAGCACCGAAGCCAATCGACAGCAACATCTACGTCATGGACAAGCCAGAACGTGTTGCTAACGGGATTGACGATCTTCCGGCTACGCTCTTCGACGCGCTCGAAGTACTCCGTACTGACAAAGTCGTCATGGAATCGCTTGGCGAGCATATCGGTGAGCACTTCCTCGAGTTGAAAGAAATCGAGTGGGATATGTTCCGCACGCAAGTGACGGAGTGGGAACGCGATCAGTACATGACGCTCTACTAAGTAGATGAACTGGGGACGTTAACCCTACCAATCAGAGTCCTGAAGGAGTCTTCGCAAGAAGAACTCCTTCAGGACTCTTTTTCTATCGTTCTATATAATGAGGAAGAATGTATGGCTGGATGAGCGGACTAGACGAAACTGAAGGAGATGGAAGACGTGGCCACACCGTTGAAAGAGGTATATCATGAGGATTTTTTGCTAGGATTTGGACGACGTATTCAATCCGTTTACCCATCGTTTGATATACAAGCATTTGTCGCATCGATTGTAGATGAGTCATGGGAAGCGTTAGCGCTGAAAGGGCGTATGCGCCGTATTTCGACAAAGCTCGGGGAGTACTTACCTCAAAACTACGAGTCAGCTATAGATGTATTGGTTGAAATTGCAGACGATTGTGTCGGCTTTCCATATTTATTTTTTCCCGACTTCGTAGAAGTGTATGGACAGGCGGAAGAACATTGGGAACGCTCGATGTCAGCACTCGAACTCTTCACGCAGAAATCGTCTTCTGAATTCGCAATCAGACCTTTTCTGCTTCGTGATTCGACGCGAGTAATGGATCGCATGATGGCATGGGCCAAGCATCCGAATGAGCATGTGCGAAGATTGGCAAGTGAAGGCTGTCGTCCTCGTCTTCCGTGGGCGGAGTCATTACCGATGTTCAGAGAAAATCCGGCTCCCGTGTTTGCGGTTTTAGAGTTATTGAAAGAAGACCCATCATTATATGTAAGGAAAAGTGTCGCCAACAATCTCAACGATATCTCGAAAGATCACCCGGAAGCCGTGCTCGAAGTCTCGCGTCGATGGCAAGGCGAACATCCTCATACCGACTGGGTCATCAGACATGCGTGCCGAACGTTAATTAAATCCGCACACCCGGACGCGTTAACTTTGTTTGGTTATACGCAAGAAACGGATTTGACCGTCAACTCATCGATTACTATACATCCGAATGTGCTCAGCATAGGTGAGGCGTGCGAGATTCAGTATGATTTGTCGATTCGTCCAGGAGATGCCGCCTATATTCGGGTCGAATACGCCATCGATTTCATAAAAGCGAACGGGAAAGCGAGTCGTAAAGCATTTCTGCTAGCGAACAAACTCGTCCCCGGGGGTGCGCGACTTGTAGCGAACAGGATGCACAGTTGGGCAGATTTGACGACTCGTCGGCATTATTCAGGGGAGCATCGTGTCGTTTTGCTGGTCAATGGACGAGAAGTGGCAGAACATCATGTCATGTTGCATAAAAGTTATTGAGCTTCTATATAATAAACAGTTCAAAAAGGGCAACCCAGTCTCTACTAGACGGGTTGCCCTTTTAGGTGTATGGCATAAATGTTTGGCTTAAAAGGCACGTTTGAAGAACGTGGACGCATAATCGAGCGTCGTATGTAACGTCGTCGCGAAGACGAGTCCGAAGAAACATGCGGCCCCGTTTAGGTCGAGCCATGATCTGGCAGCTTCCTCATACGGCGTGAACGTGAGCACGAGCGTGAGCGGGAAGCCAAGATAGATGACCCGGATCAGATCGCTCAAGAGCGGCAAATGCGAGAATAACGACCGATGGGGCATAATCTTCACGTAAGGGAGCCAAAAGCCTCGGAGTGGTCCCCATCGATAATAGGCGTCCGACTTTAAGTCAAGGTCCGGGGAGAGCCAGAACGTCCCGATTAGGGCGCCGAATAGGAACATGGTCGGAACATCGATGTCAATAAAAGGCGTGGCAATCGCAAGAGCACCGATTGCCACGAGATTCGTACGGGTATGTGTCTTGCCACTAGCCATTAGTGAATCGTGCGGTATACACCGATGACCTTCCCTAAAATCGACACGTTATCGAAATACATCGCTTCGAGCTCGTCGTTCTCTGGTTGAAGACGGACTTTCGAAGCTTCTTTATAAATCCGCTTCACCGTCGCTTCGCCTTCATCCGTCATGGCGACGACAATCTCTCCATTGTCGGCCGTGTTCTGTTGGCGGACGAGGACACGGTCCCCGTCCAAGATGCCGGCGTTAATCATAGAGTCTCCCGATACCGAGAGCATGTAGACGTTGTCGGAACCGACGACGTGGGCCGGGAGCGGGAAGTGCTCTTCCACATTCTCGATCGCCGTGATCGGCGTACCGGCCGTGACTTTTCCGATGACCGGCACGTACATGACGGCATCATGGTCTTCCACGACTGACATCTCTTCATCTAAAATTTCGATGGCACGTGGCTTCGTCTTGTCACGTCGAATCAATCCACGCTTCTCTAGACGGTCCAAGTGGCCGTGGACGGTCGAGCTCGATGCGAGTCCGACTGCCTCTCCGATTTCACGAACGGAAGGTGGATACCCTTTCGCCCGGACCTCGGCTTTTATAAAATCAAGAATCTGTTGTTGTCTTGCTGACATTTTTTTCAATGGATTTCACCTCGATTATGTCGAATAACCTGCGAACGCATCCTATTCTTTATGGGTTTAGTTTAACACAAGAACACATGAGCGCACAAACATTCGTTCGTTTTTTTCTACTTGACCGAACAGAAGTTCTTGTTTTATGATGAGAACAGATAAACGAACAGACGTTCTCGAGAACGTGTATTCTTATTCCCAGGAGGTAATCGTTATGAGAGACACAATCAATGGAATCATTTTAGTCGGCATGTTGGCACTTGGAATGTTCGCGTTTTATATGGTCGGGGAAATGCGCCACGATGTCGAAGTCGTCGCGACCGAACCAGTAATCGAGCATAGCATCGAAGAAGAAGTCGCCTTGACGGAGGCCGAGTCGCTCGAGGCACAGCTTCTCGCTGAACGCGCTGAGAAAGAAGACGACAAGACGACGTGGTTCGCCGCCGAATAATCTTTTCTGATTGCGAACAGCCCCCGAACCTGTGTATCGTAGAGGGCGAATGGAAAGAAAGGAAGTGACGGGATGCGAGTCGTCATTTATTGTCGCGTGTCGACGAACAAGTCCACGCAAGAGACGTCACTCGGTCGCCAAGCGGACGAACTGACGCGGATGGCGAAACGTCTTGACGCTGAAATCGTCGATGTGATCAGTGAGCAAGAGAGTGGGTATGAGGTCAATCGGACGGGGTTGCTCGATTTGTTGGAGCACGTCTCGACATCTAATCTCGATGCCGTGCTCGTGAGCGATGACAGCCGCCTCGGACGAGGGAACGCGAAAATCGCCATCTTGCATACGCTCATGAAACATAACGTCCGCTTGTTGACGATGCAATCGTCCGATGAATACGTCGTCTCGGATGCCGAGAAGATGGTGCTTGAAATCGTCAGTGTCGTCGAGGAATACCAGCGTAAAATCCATAATGCGAAAATCTCACGCGGCATGCGTCGGGCGGTCGCGAACGGGTTCAACCCGCACCGCAACATCCAACATCACGATCAAGGCGGTCGGAGCCGAATCGAAGTGCCGATCGAAGAAATTGTCCAACTGCGCGAGCGCGGACTGACGTTCGCTGAAATTGCCGCCACGCTACGTGGTTTTGGCTATGAGGTGTCGAAAGCGACCGTGAACCGTCGTTATTTGGAGCACGTATCAGTGCCAGAAACTTGATTCCTGCTCGCTGATTTTGTACAGTAGAAGAACAAATTCAGTAGAGAGGGGGCGAGCCTGATGCTAGCACCTGAACAGTTGGAGCGAATCAATTTTCTCGCCAACAAAGCCAAGACAGATGGACTGTCATCAGAAGAGATGGACGAGCAGCAAGCGCTGCGCCAACAATATTTGCAAGCGTTCCGCCAATCATTCAAATCGCAAATGATGGGGATGAAGGTCGTCGATCCGGACGGGAACGACGTAACGCCTGAAAAATTGAAAGACGAGCAGAAACGACATCGCTCGGAGTGACCACGAATGCACATCCTATTTCATATAGGGTGTGCATGTTTGTTATACGCGAACGGCGATCAGGAGGACTTAATGGACTGATTTTGGACGAAAGGAAGTAAACGATTCCATCTAATGTGTTATACTAATTAATTAGTTGTGACACACGAATGAGTATGCTAAAATATGACGGGTAGAAACTTTGTAACAACAGAGAGGATGAAATTAGTGGAAACAACTACTAAAGAATTATTAGCGATTAACTCGATTCGGACGCTCTCGATTGATGCGGTCCAAAAAGCGAACTCTGGTCACCCGGGGATGCCGATGGGTGCGGCTCCGATGGCGTTCACACTTTGGACGGATAAGATGCGTCACAACCCGAAAAACCCGAACTGGTTCAACCGCGATCGGTTCGTTCTTTCAGCGGGACACGGTTCGATGCTCTTGTACTCGCTTCTTCACTTATCTGGTTACGACCTTTCACTCGACGATCTCAAATCGTTCCGTCAAATGGATTCGAAGACGCCTGGACACCCAGAGTACCGTCACACGGCTGGTGTCGACGCGACGACTGGACCGCTCGGCCAAGGGATTGCCATGGCAGTCGGTATGGCGATGGCTGAAAAACATTTGGAAGCGACTTACAACCGTGATGAGTTCAAAGTGGTTGACCACTTCACATACGGGATTTGCGGAGACGGTGACTTGATGGAAGGCGTGTCGGCAGAAGCTGCCTCACTCGCTGGTCACTTGAAACTCGGAAAGCTCGTCGTCCTTTATGATTCAAACGACATCTCACTCGATGGCGACCTTCACAAGTCGTTCTCAGAAAGCGTCGAAGATCGTTTCAACGCTTACGGCTGGCAAGTGATTCGCGTTGAAGATGGCACGGACATCGATACAATCGCGAAAGCAATCGACGAAGCGAAGGCGGAAACGTCGAAACCGACCCTCATCGAAGTGAAGACGGTCATCGGTTTCGGTTCACCGAACAAGTCAGGGAAATCGGCCTCACACGGCGCGCCGCTCGGCGAAGCTGAAATCGAACTCACGAAGCAGTTCTATAAGTGGGAAGGCGAAAACTTCTACGTACCGACCGAAGTGTACGACTTGTTCAACGAGAAAGTCGTTGAGCCAGGTGCCAAAGCGGAAGCGGACTGGAACGAACTCGTCGCGGCTTACAAGTCGTCACACCCTGAACTCGGTGCACAGTTCGAGCGTGCAGTGAACAATGAGCTCCCAGAAGGTTGGGACAGCGAGTTGCCGACGTTCGAAATCGGTTCGAAGAAAGCGACACGTCAAACGAGCGGTGAAGTATTGAACGCAATCGCTAAAGCGGTGCCGACACTCTTCGGTGGTTCGGCTGACCTCGCAGGCTCGAACAACACGATGATTAAAGGTGCTGCAGACTTCGATGAAGATCCAGCAGGCCGCAACATCTGGTTCGGCGTCCGTGAATTCGCAATGGCAGCTGCCGTCAACGGTATGGCACTCCACGGTGGTGTCCTTCCTTACGGCGCGACATTCTTCGTCTTCTCAGACTATTTGCGTCCAGCGGTACGACTCGCGGCCCTCATGGGAATCCCATCGACGTTCGTCTTGACACACGATTCAATCGCGGTCGGCGAAGACGGCCCGACACACGAACCGGTCGAGCACTTGATGAGCTTCCGTGCGATGCCAAACTTGTCTGTTCTCCGTCCGGCTGACGGAAAAGAGACGATTGCGGCTTGGAAGCAAGCAATCACAACGAAATCATCACCATCACTTCTCGTCTTGACGCGTCAAGCGTTGCCAGAACTCGAAGGCACGTCGATTGAAGAAGCGGCTAAAGGTGGCTACGTCGTCGCCGGTAACTCGAGCGAGGCGGACGTCCTCCTTCTCGGTACAGGTTCTGAAGTACACGTCCTCGTCGAAGCTCGCGAAGCACTCGCGGCTGACGGCGTGAACGCGGCTGTCGTCTCGATGCCTTCGTGGGAATTGTTCGAAGCACAGTCAGCAGAATACAAAGAATCGGTCCTTCCTTCGTCAATCACGAAGCGTGTCTCGCTTGAAGCGGGCGCGACACTCGGCTGGTACAAATACGTCGGATTCGGCGGTAAAGTACTCGGAATCGACAAGTTCGGTGCCTCTGCCCCTGGGGATCTCCTCATGAAAGAATATGGCATGTCGGTCGACAACGTCGTCGCTGCTGTCAAATCACTTTAATCGCTTACTATCAGTGGTGGCCCGGAGTTTTGGGTCACCACTTTTTTTACAGACGACTAGCGAATTAGCGTAATATAGTGTATAGTAAAAAACGATGTTTCATATGGTAGAGGAGGTTAAGCCTTGAGTACATTATTCTGGATTCTTCTGATCGTGGCAGCACTAATCGGGGGTATTGCGATCGGTTTCTTTATCGCTCGTAAATACATGATGAACTACCTCGAACAGAACCCACCGATCAACGAAGATATGATTCGTACATTGATGATGCAAATGGGTCAAAAGCCGTCACAGAAGAAAGTCAACCAAGTGATGCGCGCCATGAACGTTCAAATGAAGAACGAAAAGAAATAAACTGGATCGACCGAAGCACTTTGCGCCCGCAAAGTGCTTTTTGTATCCATTTTTTGTTAGACAATCGAACAAACTTTCGCTAATCTAAAAGAATAGTCTGAATTCAAGACAACATAGGGGGTGTTTCAGATTCGTGTATTCAAACAATTGGCTTGGTTCTTCAAGCTCGAATGGCGGACGTATGCGCTCGGTATCGTCCTACTCATGTTCGTTGCGGCGCTCGAACTCGTGCCGCCACGCATCATCGGCCGAATCGTCGATGAGATCAACCGAGAATCGCTCGAAACAGATTTATTGTGGATGTTGCTCGGCGGGCTCGCGGCCGTCGGCATCGGAAACTATGTGGCCCGCTTCTTCTGGCGGTACTTCATCTTTGGGGCTTCAATTCGGCTCGGTCGGATGTTGCGGAGTCAGCTCTATCGCCATTTCACCGATTTAGATCAACGTTTTTATAAGAAGTCGCGGGTCGGGGATTTGATGGCCCATGCGACGAACGATGTCCAAGCCGTCTCGACGACGGCGGGTGCGGGGATTTTGACGCTCGTCGACAGCATTACCATGGGGACGTTCGTCATCATCACGATGGTGACGACGATTAGTTGGAAGTTGACGGTCGTAGCGCTGTTGCCGCTGCCAATCATGGTCGCGTTAACGACACGATACGGCAAACTATTACATAATCGGTTCGGGGTCGCTCAGGCGGCGTTCTCCGAACTGAATGACAAAGTCCAAGAGAGCGTCAGCGGTGTCCGGGTATTGAAATCGGCCGGGGAAGTCGGCCGCGACGTCGACTCGTTCGAGAAGTTATCCGACGAGGTCATGGCGAAGAACGTCCGCGTCGCCAAAATCGATGCACTATACGACCCGACCATCTTCGGAATCGTCGGCCTCTCGTATATCCTATCGATTGGCTATGGTGCCTATTTGATTGAACAAGGCGAGCTGACAATCGGTCAAATCGTCAGTTTCACGGCGTATCTCAGTTTGCTCACTTGGCCGATGCTTGCGTTCGGCTGGCTGTTCAATATCGTCGAACGCGGTCGTGCGTCTTATGACCGAATCGAGCGAATGCTCGCCGTCAAACCTGAGATTCAAGATGACCCGATGGCGGCGACGAAACTTGCCTATTCGGAGATTGAGGCGGACATTCATGCCTTCCGCTATGACGAGACACCCGTCTTACAAGACGTGTCGTTCCGAATCGAACGCGGTCGCACGCTCGGAATTGTCGGACGGACAGGCTCCGGTAAAACGACAATCGTTCGGTTATTGACGCGGGAGTATGACGTCCATGACGGCACGATTAAAATCGGGGGCATCAATATCCGACAGGTGAAAAAGTCACTTCTGCTCGACAAGGTCGCCGTCGTCCCGCAAGACCACTTCTTGTTCAGCGACTCGATTGCAAACAATATCGCGTTCGGTAAACCGGAAGCAAAACTTGACGAGATTATGGAAGCAGCTAAAATCGCCGAAGTGCATGATGACATCATGCGGTTACCAGAAGGTTATGCCACGCTTGTAGGCGAACGGGGCGTGACGCTATCGGGCGGCCAAAAACAACGCATCTCGATTGCACGTGCCCTCATGATCGAGGCAGACGTATTGATTCTAGACGATGCTCTCTCCGCCGTCGATGCGAAGACGGAAGAAGCGATCATCGAGCATTTCCGGGCCGGGAATCCCGATCAATCTCGGTTGATTGTCGCGCACCGACTGTCTGCGGTCGAGCACGCCGACGAGATTCTCGTTCTCGAAGACGGTCGTATCATCCAACGAGGCCGGCATCAGGACTTGATTCGCGAACCGGGATGGTACAAAGATACGTATGATCGTCAACAGCTCGAAGCAATCGTAGAAGGGGGTGGCCACCATGAAGCATGACGTTCAGGAATGGGCGGTCATCAAACGTCTATTGGCGTATACGAATCGTTACTCACGCCCACTCAGTCTCGCTTTCGTCTTTTTGTTGCTCGCCACCGGTGCGAAGCTCGCGGGACCGTTTTTAATCAAGGTCTTTATTGATGAGTTCGTGACGCCAGGCGTCTATCCGACGAACTGGGTCGTCACATTGCTCGTCGTTTATTTGGTCTTGCATGTGTCGGCGATCATCTTCGACTATTTACAGTCGATTTCATTCCAAAAAATCGCCTTAAAAATCGTTCAAAACATTCGGATGGATATTTTCCGTCACGTCATGGGCATGCGGCTCGCCTATTTCGACCGGACGCCAGCAGGCGTACTCGTCTCGCGGATTACGAACGACACCGAGGCGGTCAAGGAGCTGTACGTCGGAGTGATGAGCACGTTCGTCCAATCGGCCGTGCAGCTGCTCGGGACATACGTGTTCCTTTACATCCTCGAACCGACGCTCGCAACGATGGGGCTCGTGCTCGTGCCGTTGTTCTGGCTCATCATCTGGGTGTATCGTCGCTACTCGACGAAGTACTTCGCGCAAGTGCGTGATCTGCTGTCACAATTGAACGGACAGTTGAATGAGTCGATTAACGGGATGGGAATCGTTCAACAGTTTCGTCAAGAAGAGCGGCTTGTCCGCCAATTCGAAGAGACGAACGAGGCCCACCAAGAAGCACGTTATCGGAACTTGAAGCTCGACAGTATGTTGTTGCGACCGATTATCGAATTGTTGCTCGCCTTCTCCATCATCGGGCTGCTCGGCTATTACGGCGTCTTGTCAACGACCGAGCAAGTACAAGTTGGGGTCGTCTACGCCTTTATCAGCTATATCGAACGAATCTTCCGTCCCGTGCTCGATATCATGCAACGATTGAGTGAATTTCAACAGGCGGTCGTTTCGGCGGACCGAGTCTTCAAAGTCTTGGACACGGATGAACCGGCCCCAGGTAAGAGCTTAGAGGGAACGGCTGAAATTGGCTCCGGGGAAGTACGCTTCGAAAACGTCACGTTCAGCTATGACGGAGAAGTCGACGTATTG
This sequence comes from Exiguobacterium sp. s50, assembly GCF_018618175.1. NCBI lineage: Bacteria > Bacillati > Bacillota > Bacilli > Caryophanales > Exiguobacterium > Exiguobacterium sp. s50. Next base: position 83,574 of record NZ_JACSLP010000001.1, on the reverse strand, counting down.
AAACACATCTCGTTCGTCGCCAAGCCGGGAGAGACAGTCGCACTCGTCGGTCATACCGGGAGCGGGAAGAGTTCAATTATCAACTTGTTGACTCGGTTCTATCCGTATCAATCAGGAAAAATCACGATTGATGGGCATCCGATCGAGCAGTTCGAGGAAGCCGAGCTTCGAGCCAAAGTCGGCCTTGTGCTCCAAGACCCGTTCTTGTTCACGGGGACGATCGAGGACAACTTAAAACTATTTAACCCGACGATCGACTCGGACAAAGTTCGGGAAGCAGCTGAGTTCGTCCAAGCCCATACGTTCGTCGAGAAACTCGAGGCCGGCTACGGGCATACGGTCGGTGAACGGGGGGCGACGTTCTCGAGCGGGGAACGGCAATTGCTCGCGTTCGCCCGGACGGTCGCCCGGGATCCGAAAATCTTGATTTTGGATGAGGCGACGAGTTCGATTGATACCGAGACCGAGGAGCGCGTTCAACTCGCCCTCGAGCGGATGAGACGTGGTCGGACGACGATTGCCATCGCACACCGGCTCTCGACAATTCAAGATGCCGACTTGATACTCGTCCTCCATCGAGGTGAAATCGTCGAACGAGGTAATCATCAATCGTTATTGAAACAAGACGGGCTCTACAAAAAGATGTATGAACTTCAATCAGGCCAACGTCTGATGTCATAAATTACAAAAAAAGACGCCGATATCGGCGTCTTTTTTCCATGGAAAAGGCTCTCCGCAAATGAGATGCGGAGAGCCGTTCATTTAAAAAGTTAGGTGTTCTGAAGCATGTATAGCCAGGACGTGACGTGTGATCAGCTTGTCTAACTCTTGGCTGACGTGAATCACTTCAGGAGACGTCCAACTGTGCTGCGAAGCGATTTCGTACAGTTCATCGCGTTTCTGTTCAATGGCAAAATGTAAGTTTTCAGCTGTGATGACCGCCACGGTGTTTCCCCCATCATTATAAAGTCAAAAGTGTTACTTAGGAATATCCAAATCTTAGCATCTAACACTACTGTTTACAAGTTTCATTTCCATTTCAAAGATTACAATTTCTATCAAACAATCGTTGCAGAAAAAGATGCGAGCATTTTGAAAAGGTTTTCGCTATAATGGGGCTGAAAGGTGGAAGATCGCATGGAAGTTACCCTTTGGCTCGCATTTGGGGCGGGCGTCTTGTCATTTTTGTCTCCGTGCACGCTACCGTTGTATCCAGTCTTTTTATCGTATATCACTGGGGTCTCTGTCTCTGATTTGAAGAGCGAAGGACTGCGGCAGCGCACGGCATGGTTTCATACGTTCTCATTCCTCTTCGGTTTCTCTATCGTCTTTCTCGTGCTCGGTTTGTCGACCTCGCTGATTGCCGACGTGTTCATTCAATACAAAGATAGTTTGCGCATGTTCGGTGCCATCCTTATCTTCGTATTTGGTGTCTTCTTGGCAGGTCTCTGGCAACCACGTTTTATGATGCGCGAGAAAAAACTCGCATTAGGAGAGCGCAAGAGCGGCTATTTTGGGACGGCACTCATCGGAATCGGATTCGCAGCAGGGTGGACACCTTGTACCGGACCGATTCTTGCTGGCGTCATCGCCCTCGCGGCGTCGAACCCGAGTCAGGGAATGGGCTATATGTTGGCGTACGTCATCGGCTTTGCCATCCCATTCCTCGTTATGGCCGGTTTTGTCGGCAAAATCAAGTACTTGGCACGCAATAGCGCCAAGGTAGCAAGATTCGGAGGCTATTTGATGATGGCTTTCGGCGTCGTATTATATTTTGATGGAATGAACCGCTTCGCTGCTTGGATGAGCGAATTAGTAGGATTCACCGGATTTTAAAGGGGTTGACCGAATGTCGATATTTTGGGGATCGACCCTCGTCGCACTGATGATGGGCTTGATTGCGAGCTTCGTTCGCGTCAAAGCGTCAGCACGTCCGACGAATGCGAAAAAGATTTTGATTCCGCCGCTGGCGATGTCGACGGGCATGTTACAATTTCTCGTCCCGGCGTTTCGGCTGACTTGGCTCGAGGTCGGAGAGGCGCTGATCGTGGGATTGATTTTCAGCGTGTTCCTCATCAAGACGTCGAATTTCGAGAAACGTGACGGAGAGGTGTACTTGTCCCGTTCGAAAGCGTTCTTTATCGTCGTGTTTGTCTTATTGGCCATCCGGACGGTTATGAAGGCGTTTCTCGGGGACGAGGTAAACATATTCGCGACGGGCGGCCTGTTCTATTTGATCGCCTGGGGCATGATTGTCCCGTGGCGCATCGCCATGTATCAAAAGTACAAACAAATCGTAGCATCATAAACGGCGTCCCTTGCGAGGGACGCCGTTTTGTCGATTAAGAAGATTTTTTGGTCAGGGCTGCCTCGGTCTCGGCATCGATTCCGGTGTTGGCCTTGACGAGAATCCGTTCGAAGTTTCCGGCGACTTCATCTGACTTCGTCACGTACGTCCCGACGATAGCGGCGAGGAAACCGAGCGGGATCGACACGATGCCCGGATTCGTGAGCGGGAACAGAGCCTCACCGATAAAGATGGCGGAACCGTCCGGCGCCCATACGTTCGGGCTGATGGCGACGAGGAAGAGTGACGAGAACAAGCCGACAATCATGCCGAACACGGCTCCTCCGGTGTTAAACCGTCTCCAGTAAATCGTGAACAAGATGACCGGCAAGTTCGCACTGGCGGCCACGGCGAAAGCGAGCGAGACGAGGAAAGCGACGTTCATCGACTGTGCGAAAAACGCGAGTCCCATCGAGACGAGGGCGACAGCAATCGAAGCGATGCGGGCAGCCGTGACTTGTTCTTTCTCAGTCGCTTCCCCCTTACGGACGATATGTCCATAGAAGTCGTGGGCGAATGCCGAGGCGGCCGAAAGGACGAGGCCGGCGACGACGGCAAGGATCGTGGCAAATGCAATCGCCGCGACAAAGGCGAACAACAAGTCGCCGCCGAGCACTTGGGCCAGGAGCGGTGCGGCCATGTTGCCGGCCGGGTTGGCGGCGATAATGGCATCCGAGCCGACGAATGCGGCAGCCCCGAATCCGAGGAAGATTGTCAATATGTAGAACGCACCGATGATCCATGTCGCATAGACGACCGATTGGCGTGCTGTCGGTGCATCTTTGACCGTGAAGAAACGGATAAGGATGTGGGGCAGCCCCGCCGTCCCGAGGACGAGTGCCAAGTTGAGCGAGATCGTGTCGAGCGGGAGCTTGAACTTGTTGCCCGGGTTCAAGAAACTGTCGCCGAGCGGCGTCGCCTTGCTCACTTCCGAGAACATGGTGAAGACAGAGAAGTCAAAGCGAGCGAACACGAGAAACGAGATGATGGCGGTCCCGATCATCAATAGCACAGCTTTCGTGATCTGTACCCATGACGTCGCGGTCATCCCTCCGAAGACGACGTACACCGTCATCAAAATCCCGACGACGACGACACTCGTCGTGTATGGGATGCCGAGCAATAACTCGATGAGCGCGCCGGCCCCGACGAGCTGGGCGATCATATAGAAAATCGAGATGACGATGGCGTTCATGGCGGCGACACCGCGCACGCGCGGTTTGTTGAATCGAGCCGCAATCATATCGGCCATCGTATACTTGCCAAGGTTACGGAGCGGCTCGGCCACGAGGTAGAGCACAACGAGATAAGCCACCAAGAAGCCGATTGAATAGAAGAAACCGTCAAATCCGGCGAGGGCAATCATCCCGGCAATCCCGAGGAAAGAAGCTGCCGACATATAGTCCCCGGCGATGGCGAGCCCATTTTGGAAACCGGTCAACCCTCCATCGGCCGTATAAAAGTCGCTCGCGGTCTTCGTTTTACGAGCGGCGAAGAACGTGATGACGAGCGTGAGCCCGACAATCGCGAGGAATAATAAAATAGCGGTCCAGTTCATCGGTCGTCCTCCTCTTGTTTGATGGCGGTGACGAGTTCGTCAAACCGACGGGCCCGGCGGCTGTACATCACACAGAACGTCCAGGTCATAAAGAATTGGGCGAAGGCGAGCACCCAGGCCCATGTGATGTCTCCGGCGACCGGGATATTCAAAAAGGTGAAGTAACTTGTCGAGATTGGCAACGTGAAGTAGAAGATAAGGGAGAAGATGATGGATGGAACAATGAACCGATTCTTTTCTCGCATCAGTTTGTGAAACGTCTGGCTCTCGACAATCGCTTCGGCGGAGCGGGTACTGTCGGTTTGCGTGACATGTGTGACATCATGCATATAAAAACCTCCTTCGGCATCAAGATACGTACATTATAGAAATGTAAATAAAGGAAAAGCTATCCATTTTTTATTGCAGAAAACGAAATTGTTATACTAATATTGGTCATACCACTTTAATGTAAGCGTTTCCAATATTGTCTATATTATGAACATTATCTTTAGATAGTTATCACTCGTGAAAAGGGTACTTTTGACCTATTAGTCGTATGGCACAATTTCGTAAGCAGGAGACATAATCAGTCGGCTACGATGAGTCGACATCAAGGGGTGAACAAAAAGACGCCAGGCACATGTCCTGACGTCTCGTCTCATTGTTGGAAGTAATGTTGATACACTTTCCAGTCGATTTGCTCTTCTTCAAGTGCCTTCTTTAAGAACTTATGGTCCCGCTTCGGAGTTGCGGCGATATAGCCTTTGACGACGAGCTCGGTCGTCATTTCACGTGCCCGGGTCTCGAGGGCGAATTGTCCGATCTTACCGGCGATCTTGCGGATGGCGACGTCGCGGAACAGCTCTGGTACCGGCGTGACGAGGCGGTCGAGCAACGTTCGCGTCTCCGGCGTCCATAAGTGGCGTGTCTTGTCGATGTAGTCATCCTCGATGTCGAGGAGTGAGCGTCCGTCTTCTTTTGGCATTCGTTTCAAAAATTTACGGAACATAAAGTAACCGCCGATCGACATTAACCCGATCATCACGAATCCCCAGAAGACAATGAAATACATCATCAAGTTTTCTGGCATCGTCTTTCCCCCGTTCTGTCATTTCACGATCATTCAAGCTAAGTATACAAAAAAGGGGCGCGATACAAAAGCTACAGCTATCCGTTCCCTACTATAAAGATGGACGAAACGGGCCGGTTTCGTTAGAATAGATAGCGTTGCAGTGAGCAAGACATCGTATAAATCGTATTGTCCAGAAAGGAAAGAGCCATACATGAATCAATTAAAACAAGAAGTTGAGAAGCGTCGTATTTTCGGCATCATCTCGCACCCGGATGCAGGTAAGACGACGCTGACGGAGAAGTTGCTCCTCCACGGAGGCGCCATCCGGGAGGCGGGGACGGTCAAAGCCCGCAAAAATTCCAAGCATGCCAAGTCGGACTGGATGGAAATCGAGAAACAACGTGGGATCTCGGTCACCTCGTCGGTCATGCAGTTCGTCTATCAAGATAAGGTCGTCTCAATCATGGACACGCCCGGACACAACGATTTCGGGGAAGACACGTACCGTGTGTTGACGTCGGTCGATAGCGCCGTCATGGTCATCGATGCGGCCAAAGGGATTGAGACGCAGACGAAGAAATTGTTCCAAGTCTGTCGGATGCGGGGGATTCCAATTTTCACGTTCATGAACAAATTGGACCGCCAAGCGAAAGACCCGCTCGAACTCATGGAAGAGCTCGAAGAAGTGCTCGGCATGCCTTCGGTCGCCGTCACGTGGCCGATCGGGAGCGGGATGCAGTTCGAAGGGGTGTACGACCGCCTGAAGAACGAAGTCCACTTGTTCCGGGGTGAGAAAGGGACGCTCACGTTGAACGAGGACGGCGTCAATGACCCGATTCTCGCCGATTATTTAACGGAAGAGAACTTGACGAACCTTCGAGATGAAATCGATCTTCTCGACGGTGCCGGCAATGAAATCGAAGTCGATGCGATTCAGCACGGGAAATTGACTCCGGTCTTTTTCGGGACGGCCCTCGTCGACTTCGGCGTGACATCGTTCTTGAACCACTATCTCGCCATGTCACCGGCCCCTGAGGCCCGTAAGTCGAATGTCGGTCCAATCGACCCGACGTCAGAAGACTTCAGCGGCTTCGTCTTCAAGATTCAAGCGAACATGAACCCGGCCCACCGTGACCGCATCGCCTTCGTCCGCATCTGTTCGGGCGTGTTCGAGCGCGGCATGGACGTCACACTCACGCGGACAGGGAAGAAAATCAAATTGAGTCAATCGACGCAGCTCATGGCCAACGACCGGGAAACGGTCGATCAGGCGTTCGCTGGAGACGTGATCGGGATTTACGATTCGGGGACATACCAAATCGGCGACACGATCACGACGTCGAAACAGAAAATCGCGTTTGAGGCGTTGCCGACGTTCCCGCCTGAACTGTTCATGCGCGTCTCGCCAATCAACTCGCTCAAGTCGAAGCATTTCCACAAAGGTGTGGAGCAGCTCGCCCAAGAGGGAGCAATTCAAGTGTATCGCAACGAATACAACGAGATTTATCTCGGTGCGGTCGGTCAACTCCAATTCGAAGTGTTCGAGTATCGCTTGAACAACGAATACGGCGTCGACATCCGTATGGAGCCGGTCTCGTACAGCGTCGCACGTTGGGTGAAGGACAAGGAATTGAAGGCGCTCAAGCCCTTCCAGGACTCACGCAACATGCTCGTGACGGATCGTTGGGAGCGTCCTGTGTTCTTGTTCGCCAACGAGTTCACGTTCGATCGCTTCAAAGAACGGTATGAAGATGAGCTCACGCTCGTCGACGCCCTCGACGTCAACGTCGAGATTGGCGCAGAATAATGATTGAAGACGGCTCTTGTCCAAGGGCCGTCTTTTCTTGTTTCAGTGAGTCCGACGCTATTGATAAGTTTTACTTATGACTAATTTGTGACGGAATGTATTTTACGTCACGCTATAGTTGTATTATGATAAACATGTGATAAGTAAGCGATTACGGCACGTGCCGGCATCGCCGCTTTCAAAAAGGGGGATATCGTATGGAACAGACGAACGTATTAGACGCTTTCAAATCTCGGACGCAGTTCGAGGTCAATGGACAAGCGTACGATTATTACCGGCTTAAAAAGCTTGAAGAAGAAGGGGTGACGGAACTTAGTCGACTTCCGTACTCGATTCGCGTATTGCTCGAATCTGTGCTTCGTCAACAGGATGGCCGTGCCATCACGAAAGAACATGTCGAGAACTTGGCTAAATGGGGTACTGCCGAAGTTTCGAAAGACATCGATGTTCCGTTCAAACCGGCTCGTGTCGTCCTTCAGGACTTTACGGGTGTACCGACGGTCGTTGACCTCGCCTCACTTCGCAAGGCGATGGCTGACCTTGGTGGAGACCCGAACAAAATCAATCCTGAAATCCCGGTTGACCTCGTCGTCGACCACTCGGTCCAAGTCGATGCGTACGGTTTTGCCGGCGCACTCATGAAAAACATGGACATCGAGTTCGAGCGTAACGAAGAGCGCTACAAGTTCTTGCGTTGGGCCCAGACGGCGTTCGACAACTATCGCGCCGTTCCGCCTGCGACAGGAATCGTTCACCAAGTCAACTTGGAGTACTTGGCGTCGGTCGTCCTCGAGAAGAATGACGGAACGGGCAATGTCGCCTATCCAGACTCGCTCGTCGGAACGGACTCGCACACGACGATGATCAACGGTCTCGGCGTCCTCGGTTGGGGTGTCGGTGGAATCGAAGCCGAGGCGAGCATGCTCGGACAACCGTCTTATTTCCCGGTACCAGACGTCGTCGGCGTCAAAATCATCGGTGAAGTCAATCCGGGTGTCACGGCGACAGACGTCGCGCTCGTCGTCACAGAAATGCTCCGTAACGAGAAAGTCGTCGGCAAGTTCGTCGAGTTCTTCGGTCCATCGCTTCACACGATGCCGCTCTCAGACCGGGCAACGATTGCCAACATGGCGCCTGAGTATGGTGCGACTTGTGGCTTCTTCCCAGTCGATACAGAGACGCTCAACTATATGCGCACGACAGGTCGCCCAGAAGAATTGATCGACCTCGTCGAAGCCTACTCGAAAGCGAATGACTTGTTCTACACACCAGATCAAGCGGACCCGTCGTTCACGAAGACGCTCACGCTCGACTTGTCGAAAGTACAACCGTCGCTTGCTGGACCGAAACGTCCACAAGACCGAATCAACTTATCAGACCTTCAGACAGCGTTCGTCGATAGCGTGACGGCACCAGCCGGACACAGCGGCTTCGGTCTTGAAAAATCCGAGCTTGAGAAGAAAGCAGCTATCAACTATGCAGACGGCTCTGTCGACATGCGCACGGGTGACGTGGCGATCGCAGCGATCACAAGCTGTACGAACACATCAAACCCATACGTCATGGTCGGAGCAGGTCTCGTCGCGAAGAAAGCTGTCGAACGCGGTCTCACGGTTCCAAAATTCGTGAAGACGTCGCTCGCACCGGGCTCGAAAGTGGTTACCGACTACCTCGACAAAGCCGGTCTCACGCCATACCTCGACCAACTCGGTTTCAACACCGTTGGGTACGGATGTACGACATGTATCGGAAACTCGGGTCCACTCGACCGCGAAGTCGAAGAAGCGATCACATCGAACGATTTGCTCGTCTCATCGGTCCTCTCGGGGAACCGTAACTTCGAAGGCCGAGTCCATCCGCTCGTCAAAGCGAACTTCTTGGCGTCACCGCCACTCGTCGTCGCTTACGCACTCGCTGGATCGGTCAACTTCGACATCATGAACGAGTCGTTCGGAACGGACAAAGATGGCAACGAGGTCTTCTTCAAAGACATCTGGCCATCAAATGATGAAATTAAGATGGTCGTTCAAGATGTCGTCTCACCAGAAGCGTTCCGGAAAGAGTACGACACGGTGTTCACAGGGAATGAGCGTTGGAATGCCCTCGACGTGCCAGAAGGCAACTTGTATGACTTCTCGGACGATTCGACGTATATCCAAAACCCACCGTTCTTCGAAAACCTCGAGCCAGAAGCGGGAGAAGTACATGCGTTGAACGGACTCCGCGTCATCGGGAAGTTTGCTGATTCGGTCACGACCGATCACATCTCACCAGCTGGAGCATTCTCGAAAACGACACCAGCCGGCCAATACCTTCAATCGAAAGGTGTCGCACCGCTCGACTTCAACTCGTATGGCTCACGCCGCGGGAACCACGAAGTCATGATGCGCGGTACGTTCGCGAACATCCGTATCCGTAACCAAGTCGCACCTGGCACTGAAGGCGGCTTCACGACGTACTGGCCGACTGGCGAAATCATGCCGATGTACGATGCAGCCATGAAGTACAAAGAGCAAGGCACAGGCCTTGTCGTCTTCGCTGGAAACGACTACGGTATGGGCTCGTCACGTGACTGGGCAGCCAAAGGGACGAATTTGCTCGGCATCCGTGCTGTCATCGCGCAAAGCTTCGAACGGATTCACCGCTCGAACCTCGTCATGATGGGCGTATTGCCACTTCAGTTCATGGACGGGGAGTCAGCTGACTCACTCGGACTCACAGGCGAAGAAGCGATCGACATCCAAGTCGACGAGTCAGTCCGCCCACGTGATATCCTGAACGTCAAAGCAACACACGAGAACGGCACAGTGACCGAGTTCAAAGTCATCGCGCGCTTCGATTCAGAAGTCGAGATCGATTATTACCGTCACGGTGGCATCTTGCAGATGGTTCTCCGCAACAAATTGAAATAAGCAACATAGCCTTCCTTTGCAAAAAGGAAGGTTTTTTTGTGAATATGCGAATAAAAGGTGAGAGGATGACTCATATCGGGAAGAGAATGGGGAGAGGGGGGAGTGTATGGAACGACAGACGAAATCAGGTAAAAACTGGTGGCAACGGCTGACGCAAAAAGAGGAAGTGCCGGAGGAAGAGTTCGACCTCACGCTTCCGCAGTTGCGAGAAGCCATCCATAAATATGAACAGACGTTACCGAAAGGCGTCAATCGCACGGTCTTGCTCGACGAAACGCAAGAAATCGATTTGGCTCGACTGAAAAAACACTTGCCCGGTAAACCGAGACAGCGGTTCTATATGTCAAAAGAGACGTTTCATATCGTCCCTGAGGACGAACGGGAATTGGTCTATGAGATGGATCAAGTACAACGGGCGCTCGATTTATACTTTGAACAAGAAAAAAAAATACCGTTTCGAAAATTTCAACAGACACTGCAATTGGATTTGACTCGATTACGTGAAGGCGGCTACTTGAAAGTACTGCCGAAACGGCCCTATTACGTCGTTGACGAGACGTTAATCGTGTCCTTGGAACCGAAACCGCCAGAGTGACGACACGCCATCGTCACTTTTTTTGACATGGTCGTCCGAGCACGTCGCGGGGTTGAGTCTGGTTTACAAACTATGTTACGGTGGAAAACGTATATGAAAATAAGAAAATTGAATAGGAGTGAGATTATGGAAAGGAAAAGCCAAGTGACGACCGTTTTTCTCGTTTCAGCCATCATTACGGTCTTATTCACGATCTGGGGTGTCATCCCAGAGAGCGTCCTCGGTAACGGCAGTCTCTTGAACGTGACGACGAAACTGCAGGGCTGGCTCTCGAACGGCTTTGGCTGGTTTTATTTACTCAGTGCGACCGGAATTCTACTCGTCGCCATCTTTTTAATCTTCTCGAGGTTCGGGTCAATTCGACTCGGGAAAGATACGGATCGTCCGGAATTCGGGTATCTGTCATGGTTCGCCATGTTGTTCAGTGCCGGGATGGGGATCGGACTCGTCTTCTGGGGGGCAGCCGAACCGCTTTCACATTTTCACGCGCCGCCATTCGATTCGGGCACACCTGAGGGCGATGCCCGAACGGCGATGCAATATTCGTTTTTCCACTGGGGCTTGCACCCATGGGCGATTTACGCGATGATCGCGCTCGCCATTGCTTACTCAACGTTCCGGAAAGGGCGTCCGGCGACGATCGGGGAGACCATCGGCTCACTCGTCAAAGACCGCTACGAAATACCGGTCAAACGGACGGTCGATGTGTTGGCCATCATCGCGACCGCGTTTGGTGTGGCGACTTCGCTCGGCTTCGGGGCCCAGCAAATTGCTGGCGGGATTCACTTCTTGATTCCGAACGTACCGAACGCGTTCTCGACCCAATTGATTATCATTGCCGTCGTAACGGTACTCTATATGATCAGTGCCTCGACGGGGCTTGAGAAAGGGATTCGTATCTTAAGTAATACGAACATCTTTCTCGCCATCGTCCTCTTGATCGCAACGCTCATGGTCGGACCGAGTGCATTCATCCTCGATCTGTTCACACAGACGATCGGGACATATTTGCAACAGTTACCGTCGATGAGTTTCCGGACGGCCGCGTTTGAGCCGGTGGAACGCGAATGGATCAACGGATGGACGATTTTCTATTGGGCTTGGTGGATTTCATGGTCCCCGTTCGTAGGGACGTTCATCGCTCGTGTCTCAAAAGGACGTACGATTCGTGAATTCATCATCGGAATTCTACTCGTGCCGACCTCGTTCGGTCTGCTCTGGTTCTCCGTCTTTGGCGGTGCGGCCATCTGGGCTGATTTGAACGGTGGGGCAAACTTGATTGCAACGGTCAACGAAATCGGCACGGAAGTCGGTCTGTTCGCCTTGTTCGAGACGTTTGGTGGCTTTGGCACGATCCTTAGTGTCGTCGCCATTTTCTTAGTCTCTGTCTTCTTCATCACGTCAGCGGACTCGGCGACATACGTGCTCGGCATGTTGTCGACGAACGGAAAACTTGTGCCGCCGATGCGGATCAAGCTCATCTGGGGTCTCATTCAGTCATCGATTGCCGCTGTGCTCTTATACGTCGGTGGACTCGGAGCGCTACAAGCGGTCGCCATCCTGGTCGCTTTCCCGTTCATCTTCGTGTTAATTTTGATGATTGTCGCCTTGTTCAAAGATTTGTCTGATGAACCGGACGAACGGGACAAGTATATCGAAGCGTATAAGCAGGAAGAAGAAGATAAGCTCGGATAAAAGGAAAGGGTCTCGGTCGAGGCCCTTTTTTGGTTGTAAATGTTTTGCAGGACCCTCTCGCTAGTGTAGGATAGTAAGTGAAGAAGATTGGGAGGGCATTCTATGAAACAACATGTTAAAAAGCGATTGAGTTGGGTGATTTTTGCGGGAATCCTCATTGTCGGCGCCCTGCTTGCCTATAACTTTTACTCGATCATGAACTTGAATGACGACGAGGGCCGTGTCAACCGGGCCGAACCGTTTTATACATCCGTCGTAATCGGCTATGAAGAGAAAAAATTGCCTGAAAACGGCGAGACGTTGGAAGTTCGTGAATATGAAGTGACATACGATGAGGACGGTCACTTCGTGTCCGAGGTCGTGGAGGGCCCTAACGTTGGTGCCCGGGCCGAGTGGGACGGAACCGTTTATCGTGAGTTCAACCCGGACGGCGAGGAGACAAACAGTCAAGAGACGAGCTCCGGTGCCGTGGCTCCGCACCCATTCTTGTCGCGCGCGACGAATGAACAGATTCGTAAATGGCTCGACGATGGGACGCTCGGTTCGAGCGAAGGTGATGTCGATATCATCGGACGGACCGCGCAAGCGTTCGTCAAGAAAGAGTCACCTGAAGCTGTCCCGGCAGAATGGGTCGAAAAGTACCCATCGATATTCAGTGAAGACGACAATGAAGAAGCGGTCACGTATTACGTCGACGCGAACGAGCGAATCTTGCTCGCTGCCGAATCACGAAACAACGGGAAGTTGTTCCATTCGATTCGGATGACTTCTTTTGAATCACGATAATCCGGCGAGGAGCAGACTAAAACGTCGGCTCCTTTGTCGTCTAAAAAGGAGAATACTATGAAACAGATCACCTTGGATCAAGTGCAATCGGACTTGACAGCGTGGGAAGCGGGTGGACGCATCGAGGAAGCGGCGCTATTGTCTTACGCCCATTGGTCGCGCGCGACCGGCCACCGTCAAGAGTTGATTCGCACCTTGACGCTCCTCGCAACGAAACGGTTCGAAGCGCGCCAGACCATCGACCCGTTATTACATCGTTGGGTCAAGGAATTGGAGTCGCTCAACGCATTACCGCCAGCTCTCCGCGTCAGTCAATTATACGAAGTGTTGCGACGTCATAAACAACATTTGCACGTCGAATGGCCGAAATTACGTGAGGCGGATTACGCGTCGATGAAAGTCCAAATTTTAACCGAATACGAAGCGAAGACGTCGGAACTGCTCGAGCAACTTGAACAGCTTCACGACGAGATTGACCGTGCCAAATCCGACCTTCGGGACTCGGAATTCAAAGGACAGCTCGAGCGGTTATTCCTTGTCGTCATCGAGGCGATGCAAGAAGTGGCCGCACTCGAAGATGACACGGCCTCGCTCTTGGCATCGATGCAAGGCAATTACTTCAGCCGTGAGGCGTTCCACCGTTTCGGTGAGCGGGTCGGGCTCGTCAAACAGCGACTCGCCATGATCGTCGAACATTTGCCGGAACAGACGGAACAAGTTCGGTCGAGCGCGATTGAATCACTCGAGGCGATGATCGGGCTCACGGACGTGAAGCAACGTGTCAAAGCGTGGTACCGCTTCCTCTTGTTCCAAAAAGAACGGGAGAAGGCAGGCTTCTCGTCCAAACACCAACCTTCGCTCCATCTCGTGTTCACGGGAAACCCAGGCACCGGTAAGACGACGCTCGCGCGTCTCATGGCCGATATATATTTTGAGCTCGGTCTACTCGCTCGTCCCGACGTCGTCGAGGCGGATCGGTCGAGTCTCGTCGGCGCGTTCGTCGGACAGACGGAAGAGCAAGTCATGAACAAAGTGAAAGAAGCCGAGGGCGGAGTCCTGTTCATCGACGAGGCGTATGCGCTCAAACGTCAGGATGCGAGCGGGAGTGACTATGGACAGGCAGCCATCGATACGCTCGTCGCCGCGATGACGAGTGGTGAGTACGCTGGAAAATTCGTTGTCATCCTCGCCGGTTATCCGGAAGAGATGCGTCACTTTCTATTGGCCAATCCGGGACTACGTTCGCGTTTCCCGGAATCAAACCATTACGAGTTGCCGAACTACAGTGATGACGAACTCGTCGCCATCGGCGAGAAAGTGGCCGCGGAGAACAATTACGTCCTGACGGTCGAGGCGAAGCGCGCCTTGATTGCGCGGATTGACCGGGAACGGGTCGACGCCACGTTCGGGAACGCGCGCACGGTGCATAACATTTTGCTCGACGCCATGTTCAAAAAAGGGTCCCGCTTCGGTGCCGATGCTCCGCTCGACGAGATGGCCTTGTTGACGGAGCTCGATTTCGAGATGGATGCGACCGAGGACACGTCAGCCCCGACGCTCGACGACTTGGTCGGGATGGAAGAGGCGAAACGGCAACTGCGTGAAATCGAGGCGCTCGTCACGATTCAAAAACGGCGCCGCGAACTTGGATTGAAGACGGCTCCGGTCCAACTTCATGCCGCACTCGTCGGCAACAGCGGAACAGGGAAGACGACGTTCGCTCACCTTTATGCCCAACTGTTGAAGAAGACCGGTTACTTGAAACGCGGACACTTAAAAGTCGTCAGCCGAGCCGATCTCGTCAGCGGTTATGTCGGTCAGACGGCACAGAAGACGAAGGCTGCCATCCGCGATGCACTCGGCGGTGTGTTGTTGATTGACGAGGCTTATAGTTTGAACGGCGGACCGAACGATTACGGTCGTGAAGCAATCGATACGCTCGTCGACGAGATGCCGAAGCACGGGGACAACCTCGTCGTCGTCATGGCGGGATACGAAGCGCCGATGCGGCGATTGATCGAGTCGAATCCTGGACTGAGTAGTCGGATTAAGCGCACCATCCAGTTCGAGGATTACTCGACCGACCAACTCGTCGAGATTGCCAAGACATATGCCGGGAAATTTGGCTATACGTATGACGAGACGGTGGAGCAAGCGCTTAAAGAGCGACTGACTGGTATCGACCGGCCGAACGCGCGGACGGCGCTGTCGTTGATTGATGAAGCCATCGCGAGACAGTCATACCGTTTGATTGAAGGACAGGCTGAAACTGACGACTTGAATCAGATTTTAGTAGTAGATATTAAGACCAAGTTATAATATAATGACCTTGAAAGCGAGGACGATTTAATGCATACGATTCAGATTCCGGTCCGCTACCAAGAGACCGACATGATGGGCATCGTCTATCATGCGAACTATTTAGTGTATCTCGAAATCGCTCGTACTGAATTATTGCGCGAGCTCGGGGTCGAATATAAAGACATGGAACAGGCGGGCTTCGTCTCTCCGGTGACGAACGTCTCGGTCGACTATAAGAAGAGCGTCACGTTCGGCGATACGGTCCACGTCCGGGTATGGGTCGACAGCTATTCCAAAATCCGGACCGTCTATGGCTATGAGTTGACCGATCAAGACGGACATCTCGTCGGTTCGGCGAAGACGACCCACGTCGTCGTCAAACAGGGCGACTTCAAGCCGGTCCGTCTCGACCGCGAGTTTCCAGAATGGCATGACATGTATATGCGTGTCATGAGTCCCGTCACATAACAGTGGTTCTTTTGTACCGTCAGTATGGTATCATATCTTGACGGTATTTTTTGTACAAAGAAAGGGGAAGATCGCATGCGAAAACCATCTCTGTTGATGGTATGCTGCGCCTTGACGCTCACATTGGTGGGCTGTACCACAAGCGACCAAAGCAAAACGGAAGAAGCCGAGAACAAACCGGCCGACACCGAACAACAAACAGAAACTCCGGCCGATACGCCGAAGGATACAGAAGACGAAGTGGTTGAAGAAGCTCCGGCGCCTGAAGCCGAGCCCCCGGCAGAAGACGAGCCTGCGGAAGAACCGGCAGCAGACGAACCTGAGGCCGAAGAAGCACCTGTTGTGGAAGCACCGCCTGTAGAAGAACCGGCCCAGACGCCGAGCCAGCCACTCGAACAAAACGGGACGGCGAACGTGAAACTCGATACGCTCATCCTCGTCAATAAACAAATCGCCTTGCCGGCCGGTTACAAACCGACCGACCTCGTGACGGCGAATATCGATTTTGTCGACACGGCGTCCGGGGAGCGGAGAATGCTCCGTAAGGAAGCGGCACAGGCAATCGAAAAATTAATGGCCGGTGCGAAAGCGGCCGGAATCGATTTAAAAGGGACGAGCGCGTTCCGTTCATACGACTATCAAGTGCAATTGTTCAACGCCTATGTCGCCAAAGACGGAAAAGAACAAGCGATGAAGTATTCGGCACCGCCGGGTCATTCAGAACATCAGACGGGACTCGCCATCGACGTCTCGAGCGCCTCGGTCGGGTATCAATTGACACAGAGCCTTGAACAGACGAAAGAAGGCAAGTGGTTGGCCGACAATGCCCATACGTATGGGTTCATCGTCCGCTATCAACGCGCCTATGAGGCGGAGACGGGTTATATGTTTGAACCTTGGCACTTACGCTACATCGGGGTGGAGCATGCGACGAACGTTCATAAGACGAACGTCCCGTTTGAACGCTATCTCGAGCAATCCATGAATTAAGGGGAATCGCGATGCCTTATTTGACAGAAATCATCATTATCATCATCAGCTATCTACTTGGTTCAATCCCGTTCGCCCTCCTCGTCGGTAAGCTCGGCTATAAAGTCGATGTCCGCGAGCACGGGAGCGGGAACTTGGGCACGACGAACACGTTTCGCGTGCTTGGGAAGAAAGCGGGTACGATCGTCCTACTAGGGGATATGGGGAAAGGCTTGGTCGCGGCTTTATTGCCGCTCCTATTCGGGAGCGAAATGAGTCTGCTCCTCGCCGGGATTCCGGCCATCATCGGCCACTCTTATCCCATCTTCGCCAAATTCAAGGGCGGAAAATCGGTGGCGACGAGCGCGGGGATCCTGCTTGCTGCGTTCCCATGGTTTTTCGTCGTCGTCGTCGGCACGTTCATCGTGACGTTGCTTATTTCAAAGATGGTGTCGCTCTCGTCGATGGCCGCCTCTGTCGTCGGACTCGTGACCGTCGTCGCCTATGGCATCATCGCCAAAGACTGGTTGCCGCTCATCGTCATCGTCCCGCTCGCCTTGTTCATCATTATCAAGCACCGCTCGAACTGGCAACGAATCCGTGCCGGCACGGAACCGAAAGTGCCGCTGTTCCAAAAGCGAAAGTAACGATCGATGACCATCCTGCTCGATATACAGAGAAGGATGGTCATTTTTTTCATGTAAAAAACGAGAAGTTGAAACCTCAACCCTCATGATGAGGCTGTCTTTTTGTGGATTTCCGTTGATTTTTGCCGAAAAGTTCGAAAAAAGTGTTGGATTTGCCCGTTCTTTACTTTCTGTTTACGTTAAATTTACATCCGTTCGCTACACTGAAAAAGGAAGCGATATTTGCGGAGGAGGCAGGGAAGTGTCTTTAATTGGAGAAGAACGTAAACAAAAGATTGTTGAATGGATTGAGCGGGAAGGAAAAGTGAAGACGAGCGAGTTGATCGAACGGTTGAACGTCTCGGGGGAGTCGATTCGCCGCTACTTAGAAGAGCTTGAGAAAGAGCATCGCATCAAGCGGGTGTATGGCGGGGCGGTGCTCCATCAGAGCGTCTCGTTCCAACCGATGATGATCTCGAACATGGACGGGATTCGTCGCATCGCCTATACGGCGTTTCAGCTCGTCGAGGATGACATGTTGCTGTATATCGGACACGGCGTCGCCCCAGAACAAGTCGCGGCCAGACTTCGCGGACGAAATTTGACCGTCGTCACTCCGTCGCTCATGGTCGCCAAGGCGCTCTTTGAGCAACGCGCCAAGGGCGTGTTTACTGGCGATATCCAATTGCTCGGTGGGACGATTGATCCCAAACATCTCGTCACCGTCGGCGAGCACGTCCTGCAGCAACTGAAGGCGTATGTGTTCGATATGGCCTTCCTGTCCGTCGAGGGCGTCGATGCCTCACTCGGATTGACGTGTGATGCCCATGGTCTCTCGACCGTGACGCAGGCGGTCCTCGATCAATCGCGTCAATGTTATTTGCTCGCCGACCATACCCAGTTCAATCAACAAAAACGCTATCGGGTCTCCGACTTTTCAAAGGTGACGACCATCATCTCTGATTTTCCGGAACCGACGGATTGGAAGCGCGCCTTGGCGGAGCATGAGGTCGAGTGGCGCTTCGCACCATAAGGAGGAGGGATTTCATGATTGAAGTGATTGTGACGACATTGACCGAAGCCAAAACGGCGGAGCGGTTCGGGGCGGATCGGCTCGAATTGATTGCCGATTTGCCGGCCGGCGGGACGACACCGAGTTTCGGGACGATTCGTAACGTGCTCGAACAGGCTACCATTCCTGTCCACGTCATGATTCGGCCCCATGCGGACTCGTTCGTCTATAACGAGGAAGATGCAGAGACGATTTTGGCGGATATCGGTCTTTGCCGTGAACTCGGGGCCGATGGCATCGTCTTCGGAGCCTTGACGAGCGAAGGGCGTATCGATGAGGCGCTGCTCGGAGAAGTGATTAAACATAAAGGCGAGATGGTGCTCACGTTCCATCGGGCCATCGATGACGCGGTCGACTTGATGGACGCGATCACGGTGCTAAACGACTTCCCAGAAGTTGACCACGTCTTGACGTCCGGAGGACAAGCGACGGCACTTGAAGGCATAGACCGATTAAGTGCGATGCATGAGGTGGCGGAGATGAACATCCTCCCGGGTGCCGGCATCACGGCCGACAATGTGGCGCAACTGATCGACCGGCTAGGCGTTGATTTCGTCCATGTCGGAAGCGGGGTACGGACCGAGGGCCGCTTGGATGAGCACAAGTTCAAGGCAATCAAACAACAGATGGCACGCTAAAAACAGTCGGCTGACTGTTTTTTTGCTATAATGAAGAAAACGATACTGTAGGTGAAGTCATGCAATCATCAGTCTATAAACAATTTGCCCTTCGGATGTTGTCCGGCAACTGGGGCATCTCGCTGCTTGCGGTCGTGGCGACGATGCTCGTTCAGGCGGTCATCACGACGCAGCTCGATTTGGAATCGACCGACCCGAGCATCCTGTTCGTGTCAATCGGTCTGCTGTACGGTGCGACCGTCTTGCTCGCCCCGCTCGAACTTGGCCGCAACTGGGTGTTCCTCGATATCGCCAAAGCCGAGAAACCTTCATTCGGGCTCTTGTTCGATGCATTTGGTTCGCTCAAAGATTACGTCCGGGCGGTCACGTATTATGCCGTCTTTTATCTCGGGTTGAACGTGCTCATGTTGTTCTTGATCGTCCCGGGCGTCTGGTTCTATTTGACGTATCGGATTGTCCCGTTCGTGCTACGAGACCAACCGGAACTGTCTGCGTTTCAGGCGATGCGAGAAAGTCGGCGTCTCATGCGCGGCCATAAACGGACGATGCTGCGCTTGTATGCGAGTTTCATCGGCTGGTATGTCCTCGTCTTGTTCACGGGCGGATTGGCCTATATCTTCGTACAGCCTTATATCAACACGGCGCTCGCCGGGTTATATGTTGAAATCAAGGCAGCGACAGACGCAAACGAACAACCGGTCGGCTCATGAGCCGACCGGTTGTTTTTATGTTCCGTGCCGATCCGACTTTTGTGGGTCAGGAGCGTCACGAAACTCAGATTTCTCTTCTTTTGAGGCATGTTCATGCCATTTCTTCGCTTGTTCCGTGGCGATTGGAATCGCCTTTTGATCGGAGTAACCTTGGGCGAGCAAGGCGTTGGCGATATCGATGGCTTTCTTTTTGACGAGCGGGTCGAAGTTCTTCAGTGATTCCGGATAGTCTTTCATATTCCATGGCATCTGTAATCGCTCCCTTCTGTACTACTAATTCCACGAGCGGGACGATTCAAACGTCCTGATGCATGTAGTATTCGATGAGCGCCTGCGTCCCGTTCTCGCCGTAGCCGTTCTCTTCGAGGATGGAGTACAGTTTATACGCCAACTCGAGGCTCGGTAGTTTGATGTTCAACTGTTCGGCGCTCTCGAGGGCGAGTTTCATGTCCTTCAGGAAATGCTTGATGAAGAAACCAGGAGCATAGTCCTCGACAATCATCCGGGGAACAAGGTTCTCGAGCGTCCAGCTGCCCGCGGCACCGCCCCGAATCGTCTGGCGCAATTGATCGGGATTGAGCCCGGCCCGTTTCGTGAAGGCGAGCATTTCGGCGTTGCCCATCATGATGCCGGCGATTGCGATTTGATTGGCGAGTTTCCCATATTGGCCGCTTCCGGCATACCCCATCCGTTCAATCGATTGGCCCATCGCCTCGAACAGCGGTCGCGCCTTCGTGAAGGCGTATTCGCCGCCGCCGACGAGAATCGACAACGTGCCGTTCTTGGCACCGACGTCACCGCCCGTGACCGGTGCGTCGAGCGGGAGCAAGCTGCGATCGATTGCGGCATCAGCGATCCGTTCGGCCAGGAGTGGCGAAGACGTCGTCATATCAATGACGAGCGTTCCTGGCTCAGCCGATTGCAAAATCATACCGTCCCCGAAATAAAGACTCTCGACGTCAGACGGATAGCCGACGATGGTGATGACGGCATCGGCGTTTTGACAGACGGCTTCGACCGAATCACACCAACGGACACCTTCCGCCAATAAATCAGCCGCTTTCTCTTTCGTCCGCGTATACGCTTGGACTTCGAATCCCGCCTTCATTAAGTTTCTGACCATCGATTGACCCATCACACCGAGTCCGATAAATCCGACTGTCTTCATAGTTGATTGCCTCCTAAAAGTTGTTGTTTCACGAGTCGTTCATAGAGCACGTTTTCCCGAAGCAAATCTTGATGTGTCCCAAGCCCGCTGATGCCACCGTCCTCGAGCACGACGATTTGATCGGCATGTTGGACGGTCGAGAGCCGATGGGCGATGACGAGTGTCGTCCGTCCTGTCATGAGACGGTCGAGTGCTTCTTGGACGACACGCTCGGATTCCGAGTCAAGGCTTGATGTCGCCTCGTCGAGCAATAAGATTTGCGGGTCACGTAACAGCGCCCGAGCGATGGCGAGCCGTTGGCGCTGTCCACCAGATAGCCGGACGCCGCGCTCGCCGATTTCCGTATCGAGCCCGTCCGGCATCGCCTCGATGAACGACCAGGCGTTGGCCATATCACAGGCGTGACGAATCTCATCCTCGGTCGCGGTCCGGGTCAAGCCGTATAAGATATTTTGCCGCACCGTCCCGGATAAGACGGGCGAATCTTGGGCGACGTAGCCGATGACTTGCCGCCATTCGTTGCGGCCGTAGGTTGAGATGTCCCGGTCCCCGTAATGGATGTGTCCGCTCGACGGAAGGTAGAACTGCTCGACGAGGGCGAACAGTGTCGTCTTGCCGGCACCGCTGCGTCCGACGATGGCTGTCGTGGCACCGAACGGGACAGTGAGGGACACGTCGTCAATGACAGGTTGCTCGCCATAGCGGAACGTCAGGCCCTCGAACGAGAGCGACGACTGTCGAATCGTCGACGGCTCATCCGTGTACGGTTCCGGCTCGATGGCGAGCAGTTCCGAGATTCGTTCGGTGGCCCCGCGTGCTTTTTGGAGCCGAGTGATAAACTCCGTCATCGTGATGAGCGGCGTGATGATTTGGAACAAGTACAGCATGAACGCGAGCAACGAACCGGTCGATAAGGCACCGGTCGAGACGCGATAAGCCCCGAAGCCGAGAATGGCGATCAGCATCGCCGTCAACGTGACGTTCAGGAGCGGAATCAAAATCGCTTGAATCCGTCCCTCGCGCACACCGAGGCCGAAGAGACGCTCAATGCGTCGTTTTCCTTCTGCGACCTCGACGGATTCGGTCGCCTGTGATTTGACGAGCCGGATCTCTCCGAGCAGTTCAGCGAAAAACCCGGACAAGTCACCGAGCTCATGTTGCGTCGCCTTGGCGATTTTCCGAAGTTTACGCCCGAGCGGGATGACGATAAGAAGTGTCGTCGGCACGGAGAACAAGATGACGAGCGTCATCTGCCAATCGAGCGTGAACAAGATACCGACGGCGCCGATGACCGAGACGAACGACGTCAAGAGACGGACGCTCTGTTCGGACAAGAGCTGCTGCAACGTCGTCGTGTCGTTATTTAACCGTGAGACGAGATCCCCTGATTTGACGCCGTCATAGAACGGGATTGGGAGGGCGACGAGATGCTCCCATAACGTCGTCCGCAAATTGGCGACGACCCGTTGTCCGACGATATGTAGCCAATAAATCGAAATCGCACTCGAGACGACTTGGATGAGAAACGCCGTCACGAAGATGGCGACGAGGCGGGCGTCGAGCGCGGCCTCGCTCCAATTGTCGACGACGCGTTGCAAGATGAGCGGAATGGCGAGTGAAGCCATCGCTTGAAGCAATGAAATCAATACGGCACCGATAAACAGACCTTTCGGTGGTTGAGCGACACGGAACAAGCGCAGAAAGGCTTGCCATGTAGATGTGGACTCCATGATACGTCCCCCTTTCCTATTAACTTTCGCTGTTTCGAAAACAAGTGTCAAGACGTCGAATCGTACACCGGAATAATGCTAGAATGGAATCAGAGGTGAAGTCGCATGAAATGGATACATACGGCCGATTGGCATTTAGGTAAAATCGTCCACGGCCGCCATATGACAGAAGAACAACAAATCATTTTATTTGAGTCTTTCTTACACATCGTCGACGAGGAGAAGCCTGACGCCATCGTCGTCGCCGGTGATTTATATGATCGGGCCGTGCCGCCCGTTGAGGCCGTCGATCTGCTCGATGAGATTTGGCGCGCGCTCGTCCTCGAGCGGGGCATCCCCGTGCTCGCCATCGCCGGCAATCATGATTCGGCCGAGCGGATCCAATACAGCTCCAAACTATTGACGAAAGTCGGTCTCCATATCGTCGGGAAGGTTGACCCGGGCACAGGGCCGATTGTCGTGAACGACATCCCATTTTATTTGATGCCGTTCCTTGAGCCGGCGCGCATCCGTTATGCGTTCGGCGACGAGTCGATTCGGACCCATCATGACGCACTCGCCGCAGTCATCGACTCATACGGGGCGATTGAGGCACGTGCGGTCGCCGTCGGCCACAGTTTCGTCGCCGGTGGACTCGAGACCGATTCCGAACGGCAGCTGTCCGTCGGGACGGCAGGGCAAGTCGCCAAAGGACTATACGCGCCGTTCGGCTATACGGCACTCGGACACTTGCATAACCGTGACGCCATCCGCGACGACCGGGTTGCGTACAGCGGCTCGCTCATGAAATATTCGTTCTCCGAGGCGTCCCATGTGAAATCGGTCGACGTCATCGAATGGGACGGGACATGGACACGCCGTCGGCGCCCGCTAAAAGCGCGACGAGATTTGCGCATTTTGACCGGGACGCTGAACGAGCTACTCGACCCGTCGTTTTATCAAGATGAGGCCGTCGACGACTATTTGAAAATCGTCTTGACCGATGAACGTGCGTTATTCGACCCGATGGCGAAATTACGGACCGTCTATCCGAACATCTTACACCTCGAACTCGAGTTGTTGCGTCGCCAAGACCAGACGTCCCGCTTCGAACGTGAGAAGCTCGAGCGGCAATCGGTCGAGGATGTATATATGGACTTCTTTAAAGCCGTCCACGGCCGCGATGCCGATGCGACGGTGCAACGCTTCTTAGAAGGGGAGGAATCGATTTGAGACCGGAACAATTAACCATCACCGCCTTTGGTCCTTACGCCGAGACGGAACAAATCGATTTTACGCAGCTTGAAGGACGTTCGATGTTCGTCATCAGCGGCCGGACCGGTGCCGGAAAGACGACCATTTTTGACGCGATGACGTTCGCACTCTATGGCCGGGCCAGCGGGGCACTCCGGAACGCCAGCGATTTCCGAAGCCAATATGCGGACCCGGAACGGAAGACTGAAATCGACTTCACGTTCACGATTCGTGATGAACGGTATCGTATCGTCCGTCAGCCGCAACAACCGCATCCGAAAAACAAGACGCCGATTCCGCACGAGGCGGTGCTCTATGAATGGAAAGAAACATGGAAACCGTTGGCGACGAAAGTGAACGACGTCGAGCAGACGATTGAATCGTTGTTGCAGCTGAGCTATGAGCAGTTCAGTCAAATCTTGCTGTTGCCGCAGAACCAGTTCCGTCAGCTCCTCGATTCCGATTCGACGAAGAAGCAACAGATTCTGCAATCAATCTTCAAGACGGAGGCGTACCGCGCCTTTCAGGAGGATTGGATCGAACGTTACGGCAAGTACCGCAAACGAGTCGAATGGGCGGTCGAGACGACGCGTTTAAAACTGTTGGAACTCGAAGACGAGGCCGTCGAGGACATGTCGACCCGCAACTTGCCTGAAATTGTGACGTGGCTCGACGCCCGGGAGGAGCGACTCTTGGCGGCGCGGGACACGTTACAGACTCAGCGCCGGACTGGTGAGGAACGGCTCGAGGCGCTGCGCCGAGAAGTGAATCAGGCGACCGTGCTCGCCGAGTTGATGGATGAGCGGGACGTTCGCGCAACCGCACTCCAAGCTTTCCGCCAAGCGGCACAAGCACGCGAAGAACGTAAGGAGCTCATCTTGCGACTTGAACAAGTGGCGAGCGTCAGCCCGCTCTATCAACGTACCGAAACGGTGCGTCACGATATCGAACGGTTGACCCGTGAACGCGATGTATCCCGTCAACGAGACGAAGGCTACACGAGACAGTTGGAGGAATTGAAGGCAGAAGCAGAAGCCATCACGACCATGCGCCAGGAGGAAGAACAAGCCACAAGTCGCGTCAATGCGATTGACGAGATGTTGCCCTATGTCGATGAATGGCACCGGGCCACTAGACGTCGGGATGACTTGAAACGCCAGTTGGAGCCGCTCAGTCTATTCTCAGAAGAAGCACGTCTCCAGGAGCTCCAAGCGATCGAAGGCGAACTTGTGGCTAAGCTGGAACACGCACCTGCCCCAGACCAACTCGTCGAGGCCGAACGACTGTATAGTCAGCTCCAACATCAAGTTCGACTCGAGTCGAAAGTGGCAGAGGTCACGGAACGACTCGGTGCCTGTGAACGCAACGGGAAAGAAGTCCAACGACAATTCACCGTCCAGACGAAACAGGTCGACCAATTCGTCGAGGCCGAGCATGCGCTCATGGCCGACACGCTACGCGAGCATCTCGAAGCGGGGGAACCTTGTCCGGTCTGCGGTTCATTGACCCACGGACACGTCGAGCGAACGGGGACGTCCATCGACCAAGCCGGTCATCGCTCAGCCATCGAGACACTGAAACGGATTGAGGCCGACCTCCATGAAGCTCGGGCGGATTATCGGGCGCTCAAACGCCAATTCGATGAACTGATCCGTGAACGCGATCTCGCTCGACTTGAGTTGAAGCTCGATGGTGCGGCTGACACTGCGATGCAACACCAAGACGCCCGCGTCCGTCAGTTGCGTCAAGAAGCCGAAGAACGACAACGGATGGAGCGTCTCCTGCGGGCGACCACAACCGAATTGAAGCAACTCGAGACGGCGAAGCGTGTGCAGGCTGAAGAACGACAGAAGTTGTTCGAACAGCTCCAAACCGTCCAAGAGAAGCTTCAGTCGATGCGTCAACCGGATGGGACGACGTTAGAGATGTTGCAGACCGAGCGGAATCAGCTCGCGACGCGACTCGCTCACATCGAACGAAACGTGGAGACGTATGAACGTCGGCTTGAAGAATTGAATCGATTGAAGTGGGGGGAAGCGGAGCGACTCCGTCTCCTTGGCGAACAACTCGAATTCGAACATGCTCGTCTTTCCGACGCGACGGCTGAACTGGAGGCCGCTCTCGAGAAGCTTGAGTTGACTGAAGCTGTGTTCAAGGAGTATCGCTTGCGCGTCGAGCAGCTGCCCGAACTACGCGAGCGCCAAGCGACTGAGCTTGAGGAAGGTGTCCGGCTCGAACACGCCGTCAAGGCGCTGAACGAGAAAATCGGGGACCGCCCGCGACCAGACCTTGAACGGCTCCAGGAGAAGTTGCACGAAGAGGGCCGTTCGTTCGAAACGCTGTCCGAACAACTCGTGACGGCGGACGGGCAATTGAAACGCCATCGTCACATCGTCGCCGAATGGAACGCGTTACGGGAGAAGACGGATGAGGATCAACGGAATCTGGAGACGGTCAAATTGATCGCCGACACCGGACGTGGCCTGAATCCGCAAAAATTGACGTTCGAGACGTACGTGCAGACGGCGTTCTTCGATCAAATTCTCCATGCGGCCAACGTCCACCTCGATCAAATGACGAGCGGACAGTTCCAATTAGAGCGAAAAATTGAGACGGCGAAAGGAAATGCCAAGTCCGGTCTCGAATTATTAGTCTTTGACGCCTATACCGGCCAGTCACGCCGGGTCCAAAACTTATCGGGCGGCGAAGGGTTCAAGGCATCGCTCTCGCTCGCCCTCGGATTGGCCGAGGTCGTCCAACAGTTGAGTGGCGGGGTCAGTCTCGAGACGATGCTGATCGATGAAGGCTTCGGGACGCTCGACGCCGAATCGCTCGATCAAGCGATTGAATTGCTCATGTCGCTGCAATCGAGCGGCCGGCTCGTCGGGGTCATCAGCCACGTCCAGGAATTGAAAGACCGGGTCGATGCCCGGATTGAAGTCAAGAAATCAAGGAGCGGGTCAACGATCCAGCTCATCGTGGAGTGAGACCGATGAAACATATGGAAACGAAAACAACGTTAGTGGCCCATCTGCAAGAGGCGGGCATTCGACGAGGGGACGCACTATTCGTCCACACGTCGCTATCAAAACTTGGCTGGGTGTGCGGCGGGCCCCAGACGGTCATCGAGGCGCTCCAAGAAGCGGTCGGACCAGACGGGCTCATCATGATGGCGACCCAGAGCGGGGATAATTCAAACCCCGCTGAATGGGAAGCCCCACCGGTCCCGGTCGAATGGTGGCAGACCATCCGTGATGAGATGCCAGCGTATGACCCGGCGAAAACAACGACCCGAGGGATGGGTCGTGTCCCAGAGCTGTTCCGCTCGTATCCGGAAGTGTTCCGGAGCGATCACCCGATGTGGTCGGTCGCCGCGTGGGGACGGGACGCCGAACACATCGTGGCCGGACATACGCTCGACGTCGGCTTCGGGCCAGGATCGCCGATTGAACGGATGATTGACCGCGATGCGAAAATATTACATCTCGGTTCGCCGCTCGATGCGACAACGTTATGGCATTATGCCGAATACGGGATTGAGGGTCCGGTGAAGCCGTTCGAATGTGCGTTAGTGGAGAACGGTCAACGGGTATGGAAGACGTTCGAGCATACCGACGTCAACAGTGCCCCGTTCGGTGCCATTGGCGAGAATATCGTCAAACGTGCGGACGTCAAGACGTTCACGATTCACGAAGCGACATGTTACGTCATCCCGTCTGAGACGTGGGAGCCGGTACAACATGCGCTCGTCGCCTTACGGAGCTGGCTCCGGTGAGACGGCTGATGCGAACTATACTTAGGAGAGGGGCACTGCGATGAATCGCTGGGTCAAATATATGGGAATCGCCGTCGGGGTGTTGGTTCTCGTCGCGTTTCTTGCCGTCGTGGGCATCTCGGCCCACATCGGGGATCAATTGACGTCACCTGAACGGGAGACGTTGACGTTCACCCCGAAGACGCTAGGCGTCAAGTATGAGAACATCACGATCGAATCAGAGGATCAACAGGATTTATACGGCTGGTGGATCCCGCACCCGACGCCGCGTGCGACGATTGTCTTCGCGCATGGCTACGGGAAGAACCGTGAACAATCCGATTTGCCGCTCAAAGAATTGATTCCGGAATTCCATGAGCAAGGATATCAGTTTTTGACGTTCGACTTTCGCGGCTCCGGAATTTCAGAAGGGGATCGCGTGACGGTCGGGGCAAAGGAGCAATCTGACCTTGCTGCCGCCATCGCGTACGCGAAAGAGCGCTCGGACGGGCCCATCGTCTTATATGGGGTTTCGATGGGTGCCGCGACGGCACTCGCGACGGCTGACGAGACCGATGTCGCCGCCGTCATCGCCGATAGCCCGTTCAGTGACCTCCGCGGCTATCTCGAGACGAATCTGCCGGTATGGAGCGATTTACCGAACTTCCCGTTCACACCGGTCATCATGACGGTGACGCCTTGGTTCACGGGGCTCGACGCGGATGTGGTCAAACCGATTGACGATATGGCCCAAATCGAGGCACCGGTGTTATTGATCCATAGTCAAGGTGACGATGCCATTCCCGTAAGCGAGAGCGAGCAATTGGCCAAAGCCGGCGAGGATGTCGAACTGTGGGTGACCGAGAATGATGGGCACGTGCAGTCGCATCGCTCGTTCCAAACCGAATATCGCCAGACGGTATTTAAGTTTTTAGAGCGTGTATTGTAAACGAAGAGTCTAGGGAAACCTGGACTCTTTTTGCGAGAAGAGTCATCGGCTCGGCGTCGATAGGTAATGTGAAACCGATTGGAGTGGGCATATGGCGAAGATTCAACATAAGGACGTAACGATTGAATTGTTCCCAAGAAAATATTCAGAAAAAGGGGAAGACGTGTTTATCGCCTCCTTGTTCACGATTGAGGTAGAACAGCTATTCATCTTCAAGTTTTATGGCTCGTTGCTCCTCAAATCCGAGTTCCAAGATTTTTTGTTTCATATGAGAAGATTGCTAGAAGGTACCTCGGACAAGTATTTACTCAATCCAATTGAACCGTATTTCGTCTTGAGGATTGAACGTAAGGCGGACGCCTTATATAAATGGACGTTCTGGGCCAGGAGTGGACCGAAGCGGGTGGATGCATTCTTCTTCCCGAAAGAGGAGATGGAACAGTTCTATAAACAGTTGGAGCAAGAGATGACTGATATCTTGCCGCCGCCGTTTCTACCTTGACTCACGTTGAGATAAGTAAACAATTAGGAAGCAGTCACATATTCTATAAATTTGCTGGAACTAATGAATAATGGAGTGGTAGGTATGGAGAAGATTTCGTTAAGGTTCTGTTTTGAAGATGACATTGGGACAAGAAATTACGCAGAGAACTTTTTGCAGTTGTTGAACCAGTTTGAGGTACAACTATCAAGAATTGGATTTTTCGAGCCGGTCAAGCAATCATTCACTAAAGAAACATTTAAAGAAATGTGGATTGAAGGATTCGAGGATACCTATAGTTTTATCGGCAGATTAGAGAAACGGAAGAGTTACATGAATATTTACCCTCGAGGCGGATTGCCAGGCAGTGCAGGCTTTCACTTTGCAATCAGTAAACAGCAATTTCAGTTGGAACAAGCCAAATGGACAGACTTGTTTCGCTTTGTATGTGAGACGTGGAGACCTTATCGGGCATCGATTGAACTAGATTTGGATAGGGACGTATTTGTCGATACAGACCAACTTTTAAACGAGACGATGTTCTGGACGTATGAACGGGATGATTTCTGGTTCTTGAAAGTGCGTGAGGTGAGCTGGATGAACTATTGGAGTCACGCGTTACTAGAGCATGGAAACATCGAAATGATTGAAGCGTATGATTGGGTAGCGGTTGATACTGGAGCGGATGGAACGTATTTTCAACTGACCGAGGCTTTCGACGACCTACGCTTCGTGGCACGACGTGAAGCGGTCCGTACGCATATCGGACCCGGCGTATTATTGAGAAAAGTGATTGATGAAGACTTGATGAGAGAGGCGGAGCGGCTGCGGTCTTCTGACTTCTCGGTCAATGACGTTTGAGACAGAAGGAGCTAATGAGGTGGAAGTAAAAACAGAAGAATTTGTAAAAGATGTTTACGCGACCGTCGTACAAGATGCCCTTTCAGGCTATAAGGATATGTATGAAGAAGAAGTTTCACTATCAGATATCGACCTGTATAGTCAAGCGATTCATATGTATCAACAGATGGATCCGGAACAACAACGGTTGATGATGCATATCGTTGAAGTCGTGATGGTAGATACGGTCTCTCACGTCTTCGGGGTGATTGACGGTAGTTCGCCACTGAATGATTCAGACATTGAAGCGAAATTGCTACTCGATGATATTGACACGGAAGGGTACCTGCAAGATTTATTCATTGGCTACTTGCAGGAGGAAGACTTGTACCCGTGACAGATACAAAATTGATTTTACGGGGCGCAACATGCGCTCCTTTTTTGTTATGATTAGTTATGAAAAGGAAAGAAAGAAGGTTTGTTCATGGACGTCACAGCATTACTATCGTTTCTTTTGCTCGGAACGCTCATCGGAATTTTGAGCGGATTCTTCGGCATCGGGGGCGGGATTTTACTCACGCCGCTCTTGCTCGTCTTCGGATACGAGGCGAGCGCGGCCATCGCCCTCAGTCTCATGCTCACGCTCGGGTCAACGACGGCCGGTACGATCTCCCATATCAAATTAAAGAACGTCAATCCGAAACACGCCCTCTTGATTGGCGCGTTCGGGGTCGTCGGGACGTGGGTGGCGACGCCGCTCGTATTTTATCTAGAGACACTCGACGGCGCGAAGCCGGTCATCTCGCTCGCCTATATCGCGCTGTTGACGTATTTCGCCGTCTCGTTCTTCCGGTCGAAACAGCACGAAGAGGGTAGCGTCGGTTCGGAGTCGGTCCCACGCCTCGGGTTCATCGGGTTGTTCGGCGGATTCATCTCGTCACTTATGGGTGTCAGCGGTGGGTTCGTATTGACGCCACTTCAAGTCAAGTTACTCAACACCGAGATGAAACGGGCCGTCGGGACGAGTATCGCCGCGGCGTTCCTCATCGTCGTCTCGGGCGTGATCAACTATGCCGTTGCCGGAGCCGATGCGAACTATTGGCACGGCTTGGCGCTCATCGCCGGTGCGATGATTGGTTCACCGATCGGGGCGAAACAGTTGCAGCGGTTCAGTTCGCAACTCGTCAAAAAGGCGCTCGGTGGTTTCTATGTCGCCGTCGCCATCAGTGTCGCCCTCAATTTGCTCGGTTATAACGATCTCTCGCTCGGACTGCTCGTCGTGCTCGCACTCTCGTTCATCGTCGCGCTGTTCATCCGACCGCGTTTGAAGTGATTCCAAACCCTCGTCTACGGACGGGGGTTTGTTTGTGGGGATATACTAAGGCTATTCGATCGATGCGACGTACCGAGCATTCTTAACCAGTTCAGCACAGTAAAAAACCCCGTCCGAGGACGAGGTTTTAACGTCTGGCAATATGGTCAATGTTTTCTTGAATCTCCCCGACTTTACTTTTCGCTTCCCGCAGACGTCGTTCGAACGCCTCGATATCGCGCTTCTCGTGCCGCGTCTCGTCTTTCCCGCGTCGTTGTCCTTTCGGAAAGCGATGGGTCGCTTTAGCCAAACGTTTTTTAAACGTCGAATCGCTCATAAGGACACCCCCTTCCATACTATATACGTTCCACCTATACTTTCCGCTGAAACGTTTGAACCTTCAAGAGGCGAGGGTTTTGCGCATTTGAGGGTTAGTGGACACTTTATAAGCGATAGCTGCCGCCAACACTGCTTTGATTAAGTCGCCGATGATGAACGGAATGTTCACTTTGAGCGCATCGATGAACGTCATGCCAAACACGGCTTGCAAGCCAAGACTGCCGAGCAAATAGACAAGACCGAGTCCAAATAAGACGTTGTAGCCGATGAGGGCAGGGAACGAACGATGCCGTTCCGATGACCAGCCAATCAAAAAGGCCGCGATTGGGAAGGCGAGCAAGTATCCGACCGTCGGACCGACGAACGGGGCAAGTCCGCCCGAACCGCTGAGTACTGGAAGGCCGATTAAGCCCAGCAAGAGATAGACGATGACGGCGAGTCCGCCTTTTTTGGCACCGAGGACGGAAGCGACCGTCATGATACCGAGCATTTGCAGCGTAATTGGGACCGGACCGATTGGGATGGCAATCGAACCGATGCTCGCGAGCAGCGCGGCACCGATAGCAATTTGTGTCATATCATGAATTTTCACTATGTAAACCCCTTTTCTGTTAACGTTGACTAAAGTTAGGTTAACATCATCGTAAGAAGTTGGCAAGTACTAAACTAAGTACCTGGTCGTATACAGCTTGAGCCTACAAATTCAGCTTTAGGCAGACACTCCAAACCACGGCGTATTGAGGATGTTTTTACGCCTACGGACACTTTTAACGTTGAGCGTGAAACTAACTCCATATGTTGGAGATTCAAATTCACATCGTTGGCATGTGCTCGTGTTGCTTGAATTGTTTGGGAGTCGTGCCCGTGTAGGTTTTAAAGACTTTTGTGAAATGGCTCTGGTCGTGGAAATTAAGCCATGTGTAAATTTCAGAAAGAGAGGAATCGGTGTACTTTAACAGTTTTTTGGCTTCCGCTATTTTTTCTCGCAACACATACTCTGTGAACGAAAGCCCGACTTCTCTCTTAAACAGGGACGACAAATAGTTGGGATGAAGATTCACGAATCGAGCGACGTCTTGTAAGGAGATGGCGTCATACAGATGTTTAAAGACGTACGACTGGCATTTGATGATTGGGGCGCTATGACGAAGCTGTTTTGATTTGTTGACTTGATCCGTGAATTCACATAACGCCTCTTTGGTGTAACGTTGTACAGCTTCAATCGTTCGAAGTTCTTCGGCCCCTTGGATATAGTGATCGCTCATCGTATATGCCGTTTCCGGATGAAGTCCTCCTTCAATCGCATAACGTGTCGCTAACGTGATGGTAGAAATATGGAGGTTTTTTTCATTTCGCAAAGTGCTCTGTTTGGAGAGCACCCCGATTCGTCCATCTCGGTCGGGTGATGCCAGTCGCTGAAGTAACTCTTCCTTCTGACCTTCCTTGACACACCGTAACGTCATCCGTTCCGATTGATACGTCGCGTGGAATGCAATGTCTTGTCTGTTTTTGAACAGCTCTCGTTCATAGGTTTTCGTATCCTCGGTTGTCGTGCGACGCTTGGACGAATCCTCATCTAGGACGACATCGGACGTAGAAAGTCGTCTCGTGGTCAAAATCGAGGTCGCGAGCACGGCTACATGTAGTAGGTCTTGTCGCGAAAAAACAGGCAAGCCATTCGTAAAACTATTCGGTTCCACTTCTGCCGAATCCAGACACGGACCGAGAATGAAAAGGCCAATCGGCTGCTCGTTGTCGGTGATGACCAACGTCACGACCTGTTCGTTCGAATTGAGACGACGCCAAACCGGTATGTTAGAAGGCTCATTTAAGAGAGTTAACCGCTCCAGAAGTTGACGTAGAGAAGGGGGAATGAATGATGTTTCTGGATACGCCATCTGCAACGATAATCGGTCATTGTAAAATAACACGGACAGATGGGTAGTCTGATGCAACAACCGGCACCAATACGTGTAATCCTGATTCGTGTCTCTCTGATTCACATCCATCAAATCATCTCTCCTATCAATCGGGTGTATCTGCAAATTGTATTATAAATCTACTAAAAATGATAAATAAATACAAAAAAAGCCGAATGGGAATGAGTACACTACAAGCAAGCAGAAATGCAAACGGTTACAGAGTCGAACATGGACTGCTAGACCGTATCAAAAAAGTGTTCAATGAAGAGAGGAGTATTACATATGAGTACACATCGATTTCCAGAAGGCTTTTTATGGGGTGGCGCAACGGCGGCCAATCAATTAGAAGGAGCTTACAAAGAAGGAGGGAAAGGTCTATCCATTTTCGATATGGTGACATTCGTCCCTAAAGAAGCGCGTACAGCTGAAATCGAGATGGACGTGAAGAGTGAAGCCGAACTTGAGCGACTGTTAGCGGCTGATGATGGGGCGAATTTCCCAAAACGTCGCGGCATCGATTTTTATCATCGCTATGAAGAAGACATCGCTCTCTTCGCCGAGATGGGTTTTAAGACGTTCCGGATGTCGATTTCATGGCCTCGGATTTTCCCGAACGGGGATGAGCTCGAACCAAACGAAGAAGGGCTAGCGTTTTATGACCGCGTCTTTGATGAGCTGCTCAAGTACGGGATCGAGCCGCTTGTGACATTGTCGCATTATGAATTGCCGCTCACACTCGTCAAAAAATATAACGGCTGGGCGGACCGTCGGCTCGTTGACTTGTTTGTCCATTACGCAGAGACCGTCTTCACTCGTTACAAGGATAAAGTAAAGTATTGGCTGACGTTCAATGAGATTAACGTCTCGACGATGTCACCATACATCGGGAGTGGGATTTTAGTCGATCGCGTCGAGAATGTGGAGGCGACTGTGTACCAAGCGCTTCATCATCAATTCGTGGCGAGTGCTCGTGCCGTACGTGCATGTCATGAGATCATTCCAAATTCGCAAATCGGCTGTATGCTCGCCCGAATGGAAGTGTACCCGGAAACGAGTAATCCAGACGATGTGTTAGCTGCGCTCGAAGAAGATCAAAAGAACTTGTTCTTTACCGACGTGCAAGCGCGCGGATATTATCCGAGCTTCATGTTAAGCTATTTCGACAAACATGATATCTCGATTGAAGTGCTGCCAGGAGATGAAGAGATTTTGTCACAACACACCGTCGACTTCATCTCCTTCAGCTATTATATGTCGATGGTCGCCAGCGGTGCCCCTGAGAAGGCGAAACAAAAAGGAAACTTCTTCAGTGGCATCAAGAATCCTTATTTAGAGGCGTCCGATTGGGGATGGCAGATTGATCCGAAAGGGTTACGCATCACCTTGAAGAAGATGTATGACCGTTATCAGATGCCGTTGTTCATCGTCGAGAATGGATTGGGCGCATACGATGTCGTCGAAGCAGACGGTACAATCAACGATGACTACCGGATCGAATACTTGCGGGCCCATATCGAGCAAATGGGACAAGCGATTGAAGAAGGTGTCGACTTGATCGGGTATACGAGCTGGGGATGCATCGATCTCATCAGCGCAAGTACGTCGGAGATGTCAAAACGTTACGGCTTTATCTATGTCGATCAAGACGACTATGGCAACGGCACGCTCGAGCGAAAGAAGAAAAAGTCATTTGA
The DNA here is from genome assembly GCF_018618175.1 of Exiguobacterium sp. s50. Lineage (NCBI taxonomy): Bacteria > Bacillati > Bacillota > Bacilli > Caryophanales > Exiguobacterium > Exiguobacterium sp. s50. Next base: position 48,614 of record NZ_JACSLP010000001.1, on the reverse strand, counting down.
TTGGTATAAGCAAGTGATCACATCGAATGGTGAACAATTGTAATCAACGGAGTCATCAACATGAACAAGCGTCCATTCCTCGCGGAACGGACGCTTGTTTTGATTTATTCGTTACACGTTGGTCGGTAACTTGGCTTTTGCTTCGCTCAATTGCGTACGGACGGAGTCGAACCCTGTTCCGCCGTAGCTGTTGCGACGTTTGACGGCCGTCACCGGAGAGAGTGCCTCGTACACGTCCTGTTCAATCAATCCAGAGTGGGCATGATACGTCTCAATCGGCAGCTCCGCCAAATACAGACGATGATCGATACAGTAGCGGACGAGTGTCCCCGTCACTTCATGCGCCTCCCGGAACGGCATGCCTTTTGCCGTCAAATAGTCGGCGAGCTCGGTTGCGTTCGAAAAATCGCGCTCGGTCGCTTGTTTCATCGTGTCCGTGTGGAACGTCATGTCTTGAATCATGCCGGCCATGATGCTGAGGCTCCCTTGGAGCGTCTTGACGGTGTCAAACATGCCTTCCTTGTCTTCTTGCAGGTCTTTGTTATAGGCGAGCGGCAAGCCTTTCATGATGGTCAGAAGCCCCATCAGATTACCGACGACCCGTCCCGATTTCCCGCGGACGAGTTCGGCCATGTCCGGGTTCTTCTTCTGAGGCATCATGCTCGATCCCGTCGAGAACACGTCAGAGATCGTGATGAACCGATACTCTTCACTGCTCCAAAGAATCAACTCCTCGCAGAACCGTGACAAGTGCATCATGAGGAGCGACGCGTTCGATAAAAATTCCAAGATGAAATCACGGTCGCTGACGGCGTCCAGGCTGTTTGGATACACGTTGGCGAAGCCGAGCAACTCGGCCGAACGGTGGCGATCGATCGGGAACGTCGTCCCAGCGAGAGCCCCGGCACCGAGCGGGCTCATGTCGATCCGTTTCAAGCTGTCACCGAAACGCTCCTTGTCGCGCTCGAGCATCCAGAAGTAAGCGAGCAAGTGATGGGCGAGCGACACCGGCTGGGCCCGTTGCAAGTGCGTATAGCCCGGCATGATCGACTCAACGTTTTGAGCGGCGTGGTCATAGAGTGCCGTCTGCACGGCTTCAATCCCTTCGATTGTCTCGAGGACGCGGCGCTTCAAATAGAGGTGCATATCGGTCGCGACCTGGTCGTTCCGGCTACGGGCCGTGTGCATCTTTCCAGCGACGGGCCCGATCTCTTCATGCAACAACGCCTCGAGGTTCATATGAATATCTTCATGGAAGACGTTAAACGTCAATTCGCTCGCTTGTGCCTTCTTGGCTAGGGTCTTCAGACCAGCGACGATTTGCGCGACTTCATCTGCTGTCAAAATATGTTGCTCCCCGAGCATCGTCACGTGGGCGATGCTCCCTTCGATATCTTCTAACACGAGCTGGGCGTCGAAATGAATCGAGGCACCGAACTCGTCGACCCATTCACTGGCCGTCTGTTCGAACCGGCCGCCCCATAGTTTACTCATGCACCATCGTTCCTTTCTCTGCGAGCACTTCCGCTTGCACTTTCGTCGGCAGCCCCCAAAGTTTGATGAAGCCGACGGCCGCTTGCTGGTCGAACGTGTCGGCTGACGTGTATGTCGCGAGGTGCTCGTCATAGAGCGAGATCGGTGACTTCCGTCCGTCGACGATGGCCTGTCCTTTGAATAGTTTCATCCGGACCGTACCGGTCACCGTCTGTTGCGTCTCATCGATGAAGGCGAGGAGTGCTTTCGTCAATGGTGAGTACCAGAGACCGTTATAAATCGTCTCTGTCAACTTCTGTTCGACGATCGGTTTAAAATGGGCGACTTCCCGGACGAGTGTGAGCGCCTCGAGCGCCTGGTGTGCGGTGATGAGCGTCATCGCGCCCGGTGCCTCGTACACTTCCCGCGATTTGATGCCGACGACCCGGTTCTCGATATGGTCGATTTTCCCGATGCCGTGGGCCCCGGCGACGATGTTCAACTGCTCAAGAATGGCTGTGAACGTCGCCGCTTGTCCATTGATGGCGACCGGTACACCGGCGTTGAATTCGATTTCGACATAGGTCGGTTCGTTCGGTGTGTCTTCGAGTTGCGCCGTCAATTCATAGGCGCTCGCTGGTGGAGCGGCCCAAGGGTCTTCGAGGATGCCGCATTCGACAGCCCGGCCCCAAATGTTTTGGTCGATCGAGAACGGTTCTTCTTGGACGATTGGGATTGGGATACCGTGCTCGGCCGCATAGGCGATCTCTTCTTCCCGCGACCATTTCCACTCCCGGACCGGGGCGATGATTTCAAGCGACGGATCGAGCGCATGGATCGACACTTCGAACCGGACTTGGTCGTTCCCTTTCCCCGTGCATCCGTGAGCGACGGCGATGGCACCTTCGGCTTGTGCGACCTCGACTAGCTTCTTCGAGATGAGCGGGCGCGATAGGGCAGAGACGAGCGGATAGACGCCTTCATACATAGTATGTGCCTGCATCGAGTAACGGGCGAAATCGTTGACGAATTCATCGACCGCATCGATGACGACCGATTTGACGGCCCCGACTTTGAGTGCTTTCTGTTGAATGCGTTCCAAGTCTTTTCCTTCGCCGACGTTCAAACAGCAGGCGATGACGTCATACCCTTGTTCATCCAACCATTTGATTGCGACCGATGTATCAAGTCCACCTGAATAAGCTAATACGAGTTTTTGTTTCATTTCCTTACACCCCTTATACATAATTATTCATCTGTATTTATAAATATACGAATTACTCTAACGTATGCTTCGCCGTAAAGCAACCTTTTTGGCGAAAAAAAAAAGAATCACTTGTGAAAGTGATCCTTCATTGGACGATTTCGAGCTCTGGCATCCACTGCGACATATGTTGGCTCGTGGCCTCGAACAGCTCCGGCTTGGCCGACTGTAACGGGACGACCTCGAACGGACCGTCGGCACTTGTGCGGCGGGTGAACGTCGGATAGAACATCGGGTTGGCGAGTTCGAACGTCGTCTCATCCGCCTCGACCGTCTTGACGACATCGATGCCGACGATGCCACCTGTATTCCGGTCGTCCCCTTGTTGTCCGGACAGGAAGTTGCCGAGCGAGTAGGCGACGAACGTCCGATTGCCTTCGGCGCCATCCACCCAGGCGACCGGTTGGAGGACGTGGGGATGGTGGCCGATGATGAGATCGACCCCGAGGTCGGACAGTTGTTGGACGAGCGTCTGTTGCGCCTCGTTCGGGACCGTCTCGTATTCGTTACCGAAATGAAGCGAGACAACCGTGATATCGGCCGCTTGCTCGGCCGCTTCGATTTCAGGGGTCATCGCCTCGAGATCAATGTAATTGACGTGATACGGTTGTTTCGGAACGACTCCATTCGTCCCGTACGTATAGGCGAGAAAGGCAAATGAGATGTCATTCTCGGTCAGCGTCCGAAGCTCGGACTTGTCCGCCTCCGATAAGAATGAACCGGTGTACGGCATGCCGATCTCGTTCCAGTGCGCGATTGAATTCTCGATGGCCGTGACACCCCGGTCGAGCGTATGGTTGTTCGCCGTCGTTACCAAGTCGACGCCAGCGTCTTGGAGCGCATCGCCGACCTCATACGGACTGTTGAAGGCGGGATAACTCGATAAACCGATTTCACTGCCCCCAATCATGCTCTCTTGGTTGGCGATGGCGATGTCGGCCTCGGTCAAAATCGGAGCGATCGGTTCGAAGGCGGCGGTGAAATCATAGCCGTCTCCGCGCTTGGCGGCATTATACACGCTGTCGTGCAATAAGATATCGCCAATCGCATAGAGCGACGTCGTCGTCACGACGGGTTCTGGCTCTTCAGGAACAGGGGCCGGGGCTTCCGCCTCCGCCTCTGTCTCTGGTGCCGGAGTCTCCGTTTGCTCCGTAGACGTCTCGACGTCAGCGGTCGCACAGCCGAACAGAAAGAGGAGGGGCAAGGTCAACATGGCTTGTTTATACGGGATTACTCGTTTCAACGGACGAGTCACTTCCTTTCGTGTGATCCAAACTGGTCTACTCAAGTCATTCGCCATGGAAGAAGAATGTCCTTGTCAGGGCACAAGAAAAAAGTGCCAGGCTATAGTAGCATGGCACTCCGAGTGTTAAATCCGTTCTGTCTTCAAGATGTGTTCCATTTCCTCGAACTCGTTCGTGATCGTCGTGCTCGGTGGCGGTGTCAGCAAACTGACGACATAAATGGCGAGGCTCGACAAGAAGAAGGCAGGAATCATCTCATATAGCTCGCCGAAGGTCCCGAACCAATCGGCAGCAACGTTTTTCCAGACGATGACGATGAACGCACCGGTCAACATCCCGGCCAGCGCGCCTTGACGCGTCGTCCGTTTCCAGAACAGGCTGAACAGGATGAGTGGACCGAACGATGAGCCGAATCCGGCCCAGGCATATCCGACCAAGTTCAAAATCGTGTCATCCGCCCCGAACGCGAGCCAAATCGAAATGAGCGAGACGAGGATGACGGTAATCCGTCCGACCATGACGAGTTCGCGGTCGCCGGCGTCTTTGCGGAAGAACTTCTGATAGAAATCAGTCGTCGCCGCACTCGATGAGACGAGGAGCTGTGACGAGATCGTCGACATGATGGCTGCAAGCAAGGCTGCGAGCAACACACCGGTGATGAGATCGACGAACAACAAATCAGATAGATTGATGAATATATTTTCCGGATTGTCGATTTCTAGCCCGCGCTGAGTATAGTAGGCGAGTCCGAACAATCCGGTCGCCATGGCCCCGACGACGGTGAACAACATCCACGAGATGCCGATACGTCGTGCCTTCTTGATGTCTTGCAACTTCTCGATGGCCATAAAACGGACGATGATGTGTGGTTGCCCGAAATAACCGAGACCCCAAGCGAAGAGCGAGACGATGCCGATAAGCGACTGTCCTGTCAATGGATCAAGTAGCGCCTCATCGATATCACCGATTGTTTGGAACGCGGCGCTCACCCCGTCAGTCGCCGTGATGGCGATAGCCGGTACAAGGATGAGGGCGAACAACATGATGAGTCCTTGGACAAAGTCGGTCCAACTGACGGCTAAGAAGCCGCCAATGAACGTATACAAAATGATAATCGAAGCCAAAATCAAGACACCGGTCCCGAAATTGATATCAAAGACCGCTTCAAACAAGCGACCGCCGGCCACGAACCCGCTCGTGGCGTAGAGCGTGAAGAAGACGAGTGTGACGGCCGCAGAGAATGTCCGCAGCGTCCCACGCGAATCCTTAAAACGTTTCTCAAAGAAATCTGGTATCGTGATGGCATCCTCTGACAAATAAGAATAAGTCCGTAAACGAGGTGCGACGAGCAACCAGTTCAAGTAAGCACCGATCGTCAACCCGATGACGATCCATCCGCTCGAGAGTCCGGTCGCGAACATCGCCCCCGGCAAGCCCATCAATAGCCAACCACTCATATCGGAAGCACCGGCCGACAAAGCCGCTACGGCCGGACCAAGGCCGCGTCCTCCGAGCATATAGTCGCCGATGCTCTCAGTCCGCCGATAGGCGATGACACCGAGTAACACCATGAGCGCCATATACACTGTAATCGAAATCAATACACCGTTCATACAACATCCCCCTCGTTCATAATGAAAACGCTTTCAAAATCTATGGATTGCACCATGACAAAATTTTGTCACAAAAATGAATGAAGTGCACGATTTTGTTTAGGGATTGACCAAATAATCAAATTATTTGGCGAAGCAAGAGGTGAGATGGTCGTTGATGAGGCCCGTCGCTTGCAGGTGGGCATAGACGGTCGTCGGTCCCAAAAATTTGAAACCGCGGCGCTTCAGGTCTTTGCTCACTTGGTGGGACAGTTCGGTCGTGGCTGGGATGTCGTCGGTCGATGCCCACTCGTTGTGAATCACCGTGTTGTCGACGAATGACCAAATGTAGGCATCGAACGACCCGAACTCTTGTTGAATCTCGATGAATCGCTTGGCGTTGTTGATGGATGCCTCGATTTTACGACGGTTTCGGACGAGACCAGGATTGGTCATCAATCGTTCCACATCCGTCTCGTCGAACGAGGCGACGGTCACGACATCAAAATTGGCATAGGCGTCCCGATAATTTTCGCGTTTCCGTAAGATGGTGATCCAGCTGAGTCCAGCCTGGGCGCTCTCGAGCGTCAAACATTCGAAATGCTTTACATCATCATGGACGGGCTTGCCCCATTCTTCATCGTGATAACGAACGTACAACGGGTCGGTGCCGCACCATGGGCAACGCGTTATTTCAGTCATGTCATGTCCTCACTTTCCTTCTAATGCTTCATTTTAACATGTTGCGACGGTTTTTGACCGGACGTGACGGGTATAGTAGGAACTATTGGAGGGTGAAGCAAATGAGAGACTGGATGATCCAGGTCATTGAACAGTTCGGTTATTTTGGCATCGCGTTCATGATTTTCATTGAGAACGTGTTCCCGCCGATTCCTTCGGAGGTCGTGCTCTTATTCGGCGGTTTTTTCGCCGTGAAGACCGATTTGATCGTCCCGCTCGTCATCTTCGCAGCGACGGCAGGCGCCATCCTAGGAGCGGTCCTATTGTACGGCATCGGACTGTATCTAGACGTCGAGCAGATTGAGAAGTGGACGAAACGGTACGGAAAATGGATTCGACTCGACATCGCCGACGTGCACCGTGCCGACGCCTGGTTCGATAAATACGGGGGATGGATGGTGTTCTTCGGCCGCTTGATGCCCGTCGTCAGGAGTTTGATTTCCATCCCGGCCGGTATGTCGAATATGCCGTTCTTGAAATTTTTGTTGCTCAGTACAGCGGGGACGGTGATTTGGAATACGATCCTCATCTATATCGGCATCCGCGTCGGCGAGAATTGGGAGTCGATTTTGAGCTATTTAGATGTATATTCGTATGTCATTTACGGTATTTTGCTAATCGGAGTCATCGCCTTTTTCATCTGGCGCAAAAAGCGGAAGAAGAAACAAGCCAAACAAGCCTCTTCATTTTAAACGGCAAGGACCGATCTTCGTGTGAAGATCGGTCCTGTGTATCTTATATTATTTGTTTGAATCATCCTTCTTCTCATCAGGTAAAACTTTTTCCAGTTTTTCTTCCGTCTTAGCGGCTAAAATTTCAGAGAAGCGGAACAAGACGATTCCGATGATGGCCGAGACGAAAATATATAGTCCGACGAACAAGTTGATCGCCCCGTTTGATAAGGCGGTGAAGAGAATCGAGAACTCCCCGCGTGGAGCGAGCGAGAAACCGGCCTCGTTGGCCTGAACTCTTGTCAGGCCATACATGCGGCCGCCGACGCGGCCGACAATCCATTTCGATAAGACGCCCCAGACGATCAAGACGAAGAAGAGCGTGTTGACGATGACGCCTTGTTCCAGGTTGATCGAAATCCCGAACGAGATGAAGAAGATTGGCAAAAACAAGTCGCGTACGGGGACCGTCAACCGTTTCAACGGACGGACATCGTGAATGCCTGCGAGCATGATGCCGGCGATGAACGCCCCGAGAATCTCGGACAGTCCGAACACCATCCCGATTCCGGCGAAAAAGAGAATCAAGCCAATCAGGCCGATGCTCGCATCGTCTTGCCGCAGCAGATGTTTGGCGATTTTCGGTTGTTTCTTGACGAAACGCGATCCGATAAAGAGTAACACACCGAAGATGAGGAAGCCGGCGAACACTTTCCCGATATCAGACACCTCGATCGGCTCATCCTGAATGATGAACGGGGCGACGGTCAAGATGAGCGGGGCGAAGATATCTTCAAAGATGAGAAGCGCCAAGACGAACTCTTTCACATCTTCATGTTTATCTGCATGCCGCTCAAGCATACGCGCGGAAATCGACGAGCTCGTCGCAAACAAGACGGCACCGATTAAAAAAGACTGGGAAAAATCGAGTCCGAACAATAGGGCAATCCCAATCGTGACCCCAAAAGCGAGCACGATGTCCAGGACACCTGCCTTCCACACCAGCTTGAGACGCTTCATCAACTCTCCGAGCGGAAACTTCAAACCGAGTAAAAAGAATAACAGGATAATCCCGATTTCGCCGGCGATTTTAAAGACCTCGTTTCCGCCCCAGAAGAAGCCGACGGCGACGCCGATGGCGATAAAGGCAAGAATACTTGGAAAGAACAATCGTTCGATGATCAGACTGAGTACGGAGATGACGGCTAGCGCTAGACCGAGCAGGACGATCATATTCAGTTCCATACGTCACCTCCTATATAGGGAACGCGTACCCGTCGACGAATCATTCTCGATTCCATTGGTATTCCATCCCGACCGATTCCGGGCGCGAATAGTCAAAGCCGAATTGACGGTACAGTCCGTCGGCCGGGATATCCGCAATCAGGCTGATGATGGCCGTCTCGTCGGCTTCCTGTAAAATCCAGTCCATTAACTGCTCCACGATCAATTTTCCGAGCCCGAGCCCTTGACAATCCGGGTCGACGACGATATCGACAAGGTGGAACACCATTCCGCCGTCGCCGACGACGCGGCCCATCCCGACCATGTGATCATCTTTATATAGACAGACGCCATATAACGTATTGGCCAGTCCTTTCACCGTCCCCGAGTCGGAACGTTTCGGCATCCCGGCGATGACGCGAAGGCGCTGATGTTCCTCCGGTGTCGGTGTCTCGATTCGTACTTCCACTTCATTGACCATATCGCTACTTCCTCTCTGTGCATAAGTTAAAATTATTTTCCCGCTATATTGAATCGGTAAACCTTGATTTCCACTTCATGTTATTCAGATAATGAAGACATGATTGACAGAAAGGGACGTGTCCATATGATAGAAGGTCAAACCATTTTACCCGCCTTACGCGATATGCGGGACCTCGAGAAGTTTGTGACGGGACCGTTCCGTGTCGGTGTGTTGCTCGAAGTGCACGTCGCCCGGCTCGATGCCGTGTTTCGATTATTGGAGGCCCACGACAAACACGTCTTCGTTCATCTTGACTTGATTCAAGGCTTGAAGGCAGATGAATATGCGACCGAGTATATTTGTCAGACGTATCGTCCGTACGGTATCATCTCGACGAAAGGCAGCGTCATTTTAAAAGCGAAGCAAAAACAAGTCAAAACGGTCCAACGCCTGTTTTTAATCGATTCGAGCTCGCTTGAGCGGAGCTATCGCCTTATTAAACGGACGCAACCGGACTATATTGAAGTGTTGCCGGGCCTCGTCCCGAAATATATTAGGGCCGTGAAAGCGGAGACGGGAATCCCAGTCTTCGCCGGTGGATTGATTTCGTCGACTGAAGAAGTCGAGGCCGCCCTCGAAGCTGGTGCGACGGTCGTGACGACGTCTGACCAACGACTCTGGACGAACGGGTAGGACTCGTTTCTATCGAATCCGGGTATGTGAGTCTCCAGGAGGGATGTATATGAAACAGATTATGATTATCACTGGCGTCAGCCAAGGCATCGGCTATGAATTGGCACGTCATTTCCGCGACACGTATCACGTCATCGGACTCGATAAAGGGGACGACCCACAGTTGGATGGCGTGACATTCCATGAGATGGATTTGGGTGACCATGAGGCGATCGCTCGCGTGTTCGCCGACATTCAGCGCCAAGTCGGTGTTGCCCATGTACTCATCAACAATGGTGGCGTCTCATCACTCGTCAAACCGATGACCGAACTTGACGTCGAGACGTTCAAACAAGTGATTGATGTCAACCTGGTCGGAACGTTCGCTTGTGCCAAAGCGTTCTTGACGTTGAACGAGGGAGCCGGATACGGGCGCATCATCAATCTGGCCTCGACGCGCTCGCTTCAAAACGAAGCCGATTGGGAAGCGTATGGCGCGTCAAAAGGTGGCATCGTGTCATTGACCCAATCGATGGCGGTCTCGCTCGCGGAGCGTCCGATTACGGTGAATGCGATCAGTCCCGGCTGGATTCACACCTCGGACGAGTCGCTCCGTGACATCGATCATGCGCAACATCCGTCGGGCCGGGTCGGCAAACCGGACGATATCGTCCGCGCAGTCGCTTATTTGATTGATGAACAGAACGATTTCGTCAACGGGCAAAACCTCGTCGTCGACGGCGGGATGACGAAGAAGATGATTTATGAGCCGTAAACGAAAAAAACGGGACCATTACCCTATGTTTTAACACGCGAAATGAGTAGATGGGACTAGGCATGGGTAAAGGATGGGGACGCTCTATGAACCCATCGAAGGAGGAATCGCCGTGCACCAGTTGATTGAAGAGGCGCTCCGATTCGCGGCCGTCCGGCACGACGGACAGTTTCGAAAAGGAACGAATATTCCCTACTTAACCCATCCCGTCGCCGTGTCCATGTTGCTCGTCGAAGACCGGCAACCGGTCCCGGTCGTGGCCGCCGGCTTGCTCCATGATTTGCTTGAAGACACGTTGACGACCCCCGAAGAGATCGAAGAACGGTTCGGAAGTGAAGTGAGACGACTCGTTGAAGCGGTGTCCGAACCCGGGAAGCACCTTTCATGGGAAGAACGGAAACGGATGACGATTCAGCACGTGCAGACGATGCAGTACGATGAAGTGGCGCTCTTGGCGGCGGACAAGATACATAATCTTCGTTCGATTCGACTCGACGTTGAGTCTGCCGGTAAACAAGTATGGGATCGCTTCAGACGTCCGCTCCGCGACCAGTCGTGGTATTATCACGAATTGCTCCAAGCGTTCAAACCGTTCAGTCAGACGACGACGCTCATCGAATCGTTCGAGACAGAGCTGAACCTATTGTTTTATGGCGTCGCCGACGAGCGGTTCGACAAACTCGGAAAACTGTTTGACGTCATTCAGCGAGGATTCCATGAAGAGGACTGGCTCCAAGAGACGTCGACGCTCTGTCAGACCGCCTATGAGTTGAATGAGACGATGCGCGAAGGCTATCGACACGGCACGGACGTCAATCAACCGGAGCTTGACGGCCTGTCCGCTCAATTGAAAGAAGGAGGACTCTGGGAACCGTTACCGCTCCCGATGCTTCAAGCGATTGAAGAACTGTCTTACCGGACGGCGATGCCAGTCGATGACGTCATTTCACATTTAAAGGTCAAATGATTGTCAAATGAGATGTAACGTGATATATTCGTCGTGAACATAAGAGGGGGAGTAGCGACCACACCTGTGGTCGATGGGTCGTCATTACGGTGCAATGCACTCGGTCCATCGAGCTTCTTACCAAGTCCGCAAGACCTTTTTATGGATGCTTTTTCGGCGTCCATAAAAATGTCTTTTTGAATTCACGAAAAGGGGAGATTTATTCAAATGGTATTTATTTATTTCATCTTGGCCGCTGCCATCACCGTGTATGCCGCCATGAAACTCTCGACTTACGCTGACGTCATCAGTGAGAAGTCGACGATGAGCGGGATGCTCGTCGGGACAGTGCTGCTGGCGGGTGCGACATCGTTGCCGGAAGTGACGACGAGTGTCTCGGCTGTCTTGATTGACAACCCGGATATCGCCATCGGTAACATGCTCGGGTCGAACTTGTTCAACATCTTCATCTTGGCGATGTTCGACCTCTTCTATCGTCAGAAGCGCATGTTCAATGAGGCGAGTCGAGATCATCTCTATACAGCTGGTCTAGGTCTCATGTTGACGCTCGTCACGATGATTGCCCTGATCGTGCGCATCGATTTCACGATTCTCGGCATCGGAATTGACGCCTTGTTGATCGCGGTATTGTACGGGATCGGGATTTACTATATCGGCAAGCGCCCGCAACAACCTGCCGTCGAGCGGGAAGCTGCACATGAGGCCGTACAAGAAATCGGCGCGAGTGCGACGAGTTCGATCACGGTCAAACGTGCGGTCATCGGCTTCATCATCGCCGCACTCGTCATCATGGGGGCGGGGACAGCACTATCGGTATTGGGCGATCAGATCGCCGTCGTCACGGGTCTCGGTTCGAGCTTCGTCGGTAGCTTCTTGATTGCCGCGACGACCTCGCTCCCGGAGGCTGTATCGGTATTTGTCGCCTTGAAACTTCGTAACGTCAACTTGGCGTTCGGTTCGATTTTGGGAAGTAACATCTTCAACATGCTCATCATCGCCATGTCGGACGCGTTTTACCAAGACGGTTCGATTCTGGCCGACGTGGCTGCGTCTCACTTAGTGACGGCGATCGGCATCACGATTTTGTCGGTGTTGGTCATGTATACGCTCCTTCGTAAAGACGTGACGTCGAAGTTCCGCTATGTCTTGCCGTCAGTGCTCGTCGTACTCGTCTACTTCGCTTCGTCTTACTTCATCTTCATCGGTTAATCTGGCACGGTGTCCTCCGAGGCACCGTGTTTTTTATTTGCCGCGGACCGAGGAATCACTTTTCATCGTCTTGGGTATAGAAGGAGGGAAGGAGGGGTGGCGATGCAAATGCATTCCGTAGAACGTTTAGATGAGTATGTCGTTTTAATCCCAGCCTATAATCCGGATCAAGCGCTTCTCACACTTGTCCGCGAGCTGAAAGAGACGGGATTTGTCCATGTCATCGTCGTGAACGATGGGAGTGTCAAGACATCCCAAACTGTCTTCGATGAGGTCGGGAAGTGGGTGACGACTGTTCTCGTCCATGAACGGAATCAAGGCAAGGGTGCGGCGTTGAAGACGGGGATTCGTCACGTCGTCGAACGATTCCCCGGTACGCATGGTGTCATCACCGTCGATGCGGACGGACAACATCTGCCGGAGGATGTAAAAAGCTTGTATGAAGCAGGGGTTCAACGGCCGCACCATCTGGTCATGGGCTGTCGTGATTTCTCGGGCGCACACATTCCGTTCCGAAGCCGATTCGGGAACCAGATGACACGTGGTGTCATGCTCGTCGGCAGCGGGCTTCGACTGAAAGACACCCAGACCGGTCTGCGGGCCGTTCCGTTGCGCTATGCGGAACAGTTGCTCGACGTGCCCGGGAACCGCTATGAGTTCGAGATGAACATGTTGACGTTCACGAAACGTTGGCAAGTCCCGATTCAACAGATTCCGATTCAAACCGTGTATGTGGCCGAGAACGCTTCGTCCCATTTTCGCCCGGTCATCGACTCGATTCTGATTTATCGCATGTTTTTAGCCTATTCGTTATCCTCGGTCGCCTCATTTTTATTAGATATCGGCGCCTATGCCTTGTTCATTTTTTTATTGAATCCGTGGTTTGAGACGACCCATGTCTTGATTGCGACGGTATTGGCCCGCATCATCTCGTCCTTATTCAATTACGTGGTGAATCGAAAAGTCGTATTCGACTCGAAAGCGAGACGGGCGATGCCGAAATACTTCGGTCTCGTCGGCGTGCAGATGGCGTTGTCGGCCGGTCTCGTCTATGTATTGTTCCTGTTGTTTCGGGACGGGGAAGTGTGGATTAAAGTGCTCGTCGACAGCCTTTTGTTCGTGGTCAGTTATTACGTCCAAAAAAGATGGATCTTTAAACGGTGACAGGCCAAGACGATTGTCTTGGCCTGTCTGGCATGCTTATGGGTCAATAGGCGAGCTTCCCGAGCTTGACCGATGTATAGCGGTGCAGTTCACGCGGGTCATGAATCCCGGTCTTCTGCATCATATCGCGCATAAGCAACGCGCAGACGCGGGCATCTTCAGCCGCATCGTGATGGATGAACGGGACGTTCAAATATTCCGCCATCGTGTTCAGCTTGTGATTCGGCAGTCGAGGATACAGTTTTCGCGACAGCTTGACGGTACAGCCGTACTCGATCGTCGGAAACGTATATAAATCATATTTGGCGATCGCTTTCTTGAAAGCGCCCATATCGAATGAGGCGTTGTGCGCCATGACGAGGTCGACATCCCGCAGCGTCGGATAGAGCTGTTCAAGCACCTCGGGTAAGGCTGGGGCGTCCCAGACGTCGCTCGGCCGGATGCCGTGGACGCGGATATTGCCTGCGTCAAAGTCTTCTTCTGGATTGACGAGTAGTTGGTTCGTCTCGATGATTTCACCGTCGACGAGTAGGCTCCAGCCGACAGAGCAGATGCTGCGACTATCGCGGTTGGCCGTCTCGACGTCGATGGCAAGAATTGAATGTGACATAATCGGTCCCTTTCTCATAAAACAAGTATAAAAAAAGTCTAACATATCGTTAGACTAAAAAGCGATTATGCGGCCACGAGGTTGCGACACGCCTCGGCACAGCGGAGACACGCTTCGGAACAACGTTGGCAATGGTCATGCAAATGGCGGCCACATTCGACGGCGCACGTGTCGCACACCTGGGCGCAGAGTGCAGCAATCGGTTTGGTGAAAGCCGAATCGGTCTCGAGCGCGTTCAAGGCGAGCGCACACACTTCCGAACATTCTTTCGTCAGCCGGATACACTCGGCGACCATCAATAAATCCTCTTCTTGTAAACATTTTGAGAAACAGTGATTGCTTGCCCGCATACAGTCGATGACGGCTAAAATGGTCTCTTCGACAGAGGCACGATCCATAGTAAGTCCCCCTTAGAATAATGATGTCTTACAATCATTACCCGCTACCAGGTGACTTAAACCGGGCGGAGACGCAAAAAAGTCACCCCTCAAATGAGTGGTGACTTCCATAATGGAGCATAGCGGGCTCGAACCGCTGACCTCCACGCTGCCAGCGTGGCGCTCTCCCAGCTGAGCTAATGCCCCGTTCGAAAATTATTATATCATCCTAGTAAAACATTTGGCAATGGGTATTTTTAAATTTTTTTGAACAAAGTTTAATCGGGCGTAAACGTGGGAAAATTATGGGTAATGTTATTCTACGAAAGCAGGTGTTATCTATGGAAATGATTTTACTCGCACTCTTACCTGCCTTGATGTGGGGGAGTATCCCACTCATCGTCTCGAAAGTCGGCGGCAAGCCGATTCAACAGTTAATCGGGACGACGATTGGGGCGATGGTGATGGCGGTCATCATCGCACTCGTCTTCAATCCGGAGTTCACGACGCTCGCAATCGTGACCGGCTTCATATCTGGTGTGTTCTGGGCACTCGGGCAATATTTACAGTTCCAGTCGTTCCAAATTTTAAGTGTATCGAAAGCGATGCCGATCAGCACCGGGATGCAACTCGTCGGGACGTCGTTGTTCGGGGTCATCGTGCTCGGCGATTGGAAGACGACGACCGAGTTGTGGCTCGGCTTTTCTGCGCTCGTGTTGATTATCATCGGGGCGGCACTGACGTCATACCAACAACAAAAAGATGGCGATAGCAGCAGCGCCTTGAAGAAAGGTTTGCTCGTCCTGCTCGTGTCGAGTATCGGTTATGTGACGTATGCCGTCTTGACGAACTATTTCGAGGTCGACGGCATCACGGCCATCTTGCCGCAGTCGGTCGGGATGTTCGTCGCGGCGCTCTTGTTCAGCCTGCGTGAGAAAGATGTGAAGAAGTTCGATCCGAAGACGTTCAAAAACATTTTGGCCGGTCTCGCTTGGGGGATCGGGAACTTCGGGCTGTTCGTGTCAAGCGGTGAAGTCGGCATCGCGACGTCATTCGCCTTGTCCCAATTGAACGTCGTCGTGGCGACGCTCGGCGGGATTTATCTATTGAAAGAAGAGAAGACGACGAAAGAACGTGTCTTCGTCTTTATGGGAATCGGGCTCATCGTCGTGGCCGGATTCATGCTTGGGATTGCGAAAAGCTGAGTGAATTTGTTAAAGATGGACCAGGTCGCTTGATGCGACTTGGTTTTTTAGTTGAACAGGAACACGGACTTTTATCAATAATGATTTGAAAAATGAAGAATAGGAGGTAATCTGCTCTAAACATGGAGAAAGGTGCTTGAAGCAACTTATTTCTTAGTAAGAGAAAACATTACAGAAATCTTTTTAAAAGAATTTTATTCAAATGTCGATATTAATCGTTTACTTGAAAATAATAATTTTAACTCTTTAATGTATAGAGATTCTAATTTCCTAAATGATTTTCTTGAAAACTTAAAAGAACATCGCGGAACGAGTGGTCAATTTTTTTAGGTCAAACCTTAAAACAGACGAGACGTTTATCTAATATCTAGTAACATCGGACGAGTATTTAGGTTAGGGTTGGCTAAACGTATGAATGATAATCGTTAAAAAATAATTGATTCATCAATATTCTCACAACTGAAGTACCTTGTTCGCTAAATGTGTAAAGATGCGAGTGGAGTTTTGCGGGTACTATGCCCCAGATTGAATCGATTTGAGATGATATTTCATTTAAATCAACGCTAGCGCATAAACATTCAAATTATCACTAAATTGTTTGTAGCCTCAGACTAGAATGTGTTACGTAGCAGATAACGTTTCGATAACGCGCATTTTATCGAGAAAATATGAGAAATGGTTATTAGTTATTACAAATTCAAATTCAGTCGAGAGAACCCAAATAAGATGACTCAGGAACAATATCTGGCCATCTTTGATTGAGTTTTAACTCGCTTCTTTCATTTCTTCAAATGCATTTAAAATAGAAACAACTAATTGACGGAAGTTTAGAGAATAGTGTGGAATCCATTCAAGAAAAAGAGTTCTAAGAGACGCCTGGTTAGAGGAACTTATGAATCTACATTTGGAGTTTTTTTGAGACAATTTGGAAAGAATATATCCCATGTTACGTGGACCGTCTTTACCTTTGACAAAGTATTTAAAAGCATACAACGCTTCTTGGGAATCAAAATAATCTAAATAAATATTATGTTCACATAATTTCAAATCTAATTTTTCATAATCCCAGTCAATTTCATTTAACTTATCTGTAATGAATGCATTAATCTTATCAAATGGATGAAGATTTTTTAAATTCCCATAATTACGATTCATTATTGCATCATGATTAAGTTTTCCTAAACTCTTGAATAATTCCCATTCAACATCTGTGAGCGAATTAGTTTTAGTGTGATGTTCTTTAATTAACTTAGCTTTATAAAGAGAGATAGCAGCCTTTTCATATTCAAGAACTTCTCTAAATACCTCTCCGATCTCAAAATCTTCGTAGACTTCAAAGACATGGGTGAGGTATTTCTTAAAAACTGAATCTTCAAATAGATAATTCTCTAATTCAAAAAAATCATAATAGTATACGTGTTGGTCCTCTTCCCGGTTGTCAATTAAGAAATCCCAATCTCTATCGAGTAAACATATTGCTTTACGATTCTCTTCTTTTAACTGGCTATATTTAGTCAAGGCATTCCTTTTGCCAGCCACATCATTTTCGTCATCTACTTCGGAATTTGCGCTTATTACTCTGATATATAGATTACTATTATGAAGTGAGAAATAATTCTCAAGAACTGTAATGTCATCTTTTCCTTCAACTACTAAAAAATTATCTTCCCTTCTTTTTGCATCAAAAAGCGTTTCATTTAAGATAGCGTCAACGTCTTCAATTATTCCATGTTCGACTTTTTTAAATATCATCTGTTTCACCTATAGCCCAAATATTATTCTTAAACTTATGATTTGCAATGTATGGAGAATGTGTAGCAATAAGTAGTTTGGGTTTATTTGGTAATTCTAACAGCGTAGGTATGAGCTCTAATTGCCATTTTAAATGTAGTGACAACTCAGGCTCATCAATTATTATAAGTGGACGGTAAACTATAGATTTTAATAAAGAAGAATAACTTAAAATTGTTACTAATTGTTTTTCTCCGGTTGATAAATCTTTAAAGGATTTTGATTGTGTAATAATAAATGACTTTTCATCTATATGTAAATTCAGTCGATTTTTAAAGAATTTAGTAAAATTATCTTGAAGAAAGTCGAAAGGCTTTAAAAGTGTCTCCATTTTTAACAAATGTGAACTATATAAACTTATTAGTTCTCTAATGATTTTATCGTGGTCATCTAGTCTTTCCTCAAATGCAATTTTATCCTCTATCTCGTTTTTGAGGTTAGATTCTTTTAAACTAAAATAATCTTTGATTGAGTTGTAGTCAACATTTCTAAGTTTTAGTTGATTTGCCAAATCAATTAATTTTTCTGCTGAGTCGGTGTCACTATGAACTTTTTTGTTTCTTATACGAATTGATGTGGAATCCTTACTTTGAAACGTATTCTCTATTAAAGTGCTTATCAATTTTTTTAGAACAGTATTTAGTCCCAAAGAACTTCTTTTTTGTAACTCAAAAGTGTACTTTTGGAATAATTGATCTATATCGTTATCATTAATTCCAACGAGTTTGTTATTTTCTGGTAAAGATTCGAACAACTTTGCTACCTTCTCGAAATCCATATCTACTTTACTAGTATTGTTTTGCTCTAACAAACTTAATAAGTCACTATCTATTCTTCTGTAAGTAGGAAAATAAAGAATACTATTTTTTAAGTATCTAATCTGTTTAGTTAAAACTTGTAGCTCTTCATAATAACTTATTAACTCTAGAAGAGATTCTCCATATGGGTAGTAATGCGGTAGATTTGCTATTAAGTCCTCACCTTTCACTTCATAATTAATCTCTACAAAAGGATAGATAGTTTTCTTACCTTCAAACAAATAATTAATTCCATTTACAGTTGTATACTCTATATTTAATACATTATTAGTTTTAGTTACTCTTATTTTTTTTATCCATACTAACCCTCTAACTTTTGGAGTATAGTCTTCTTTATCAAATTCAATCACGATTTCTTCGAACTTTTTATCAAATAAGGGATTAAAATCACAACTTAATATGTTATGTATTACGTTTAGTAACGTTGTTTTACCTGATCCGTTATTACCAATATAAATGGTTAAATTTTCGTCTAAGGGAAATTCGGGATGACTATTACCATAAAATTCTTTTAATTGTAGTCTCATAAAGTCCTCCAATATAATGTATTTTTATGACTTAATTATAACATTATATCTATTCTGATCTTAATTTTTATAATTAATATAAGAATTTCACAAGATAGCTAAATCTACTTAAATTCTCACCAGTACTAAAATGGTGAATTATGTAACTGATAAAAAGCGCGACCGTATCATGATGGCCGCGTCTTTTCATCTTCAATTACATGACTTAAACTTTTTCCGCCCACGCTACATCAATAAACTCATCACGTCCTGAAATAGCCCGATCTTCCTTATAATGTTTCGGATTCTTCTTATGGAAGTCTTGATGGTATTCCTCGGCCGGATAGAACGTGTCGGCAGGCAAGATTTTCGTGACGATCGGCTGTTTGAAGCGTCCGCTCGCCGCGAGCGCGTCGCGACTCTGCTCTGCTTTCACGCGTTGTTCTTCCGTATGATAGAAGATGGCCGGCGCATATTGGCTGCCGCGGTCTTGGAACTGGCCGCCGTCATCGGTCGGGTCGGTCTGAATCCAATACAGTTCGAGCAGTCGTTCATAAGCGAACAGCGTCGGGTCGAATGTGATCTCGACGACCTCATAATGCCCGGTCGTCCCTGTCTTCACTTGTTCATACGTCGGGTCATTGACGTGACCTCCCGTATAACCGGATACGATTGACTCGATGCCAGGTTGTTCCTCGAACGGCGTCACCATGCACCAAAAACAGCCGCCTGCGAATGTTGCTTTTTCCATTAATAAGTCCCCCTCATGTTCATTTCCAAAAAAAAGCGCCCATGTCATCGACATGAGCGCTCTGTCATATCGGCCAAGGCAAACTGCCTTGCTGGAAGTAGCACCTTGCCGAAGCAGGTTGCTGTGAAGTCATAGAGCCAGGTCTCTCGTTCACTCGAGATATCGATATGTAGTTGGTGAGAGCATCATACCATCAGATTTGAAGCGGCGTCAACGGTTTGGCTTGCGTCGAAGTTGGACCAAGGTGGCGCCGAGAATCAAGATGACGAGGACGATGGAGAGCGGTAGCGTATACGGGGCGTCCCCGGCATATAACTGTAAGAAGAACAAGGCAAAGACGGACAATAAGACGAGTACGTACGAACGGTTCATAGTAACCTCCCTTTTCTTTCAGTGTACCAAGTTACATATTCGTTGGCGAACGAAAACAGGAAATCATGTGGCGATAGCGAATACCATCGAGTGACCAAAGGAGGAATCTATATGACTGAACCAAACACATTTTTCGAACTCGATATCGAGACCGCCCATCGCGGATATAAAGAAGGAACGTTCACGGCGCGTGACGTGACGGCCTACTATTTGACCCGAATCGCCCAGTTGAACGATAAACTGAGAGCGGTCATTCAAGTGAACCCGGACGCCTTGTTCGAGGCCGAGGCGGCGGATCGCGCCTATCAACGAGGTGAGCGATTACCGTTGCTCGGCATCCCGGTGCTGATCAAAGACAATGTCGAGACGGCCGGATTGATGAAGACGACGGCCGGGGCCGTCGCCCTCGCGCATCACTTCGCCGGCCGGGACGCCCATCTCGTCCAAAGCTTGCGCGCGAGCGGGGCCATCATCCTCGGGAAAGCGAACTTGTCCGAATGGGCCAACTTTTTGACCGAGGGCATGCCAAACGGCTGGAGTGGGGTCGGTGGCCAGACGCTCAATCCGTATGGGGACAAGCTCGATGTCGGAGGGTCGAGTTCAGGTTCGGCGTCAGCGGTCGCGGCCAACTTGACGTTGCTCGCCGTCGGCAGCGAGACGAGCGGCTCGATTATCCACCCGAGCGTCCATAACGGAATCGTTGGTATCAAACCGACCGTCGGGTTGATTAGCCGCAGCGGCATCATCCCGATCTCCCGGTCGCAAGACACGGCCGGCCCGATGGCACGGACACTCCGGGATGCGGTGCTCGCCCTTGAGGCGATGGTCGGGGAAGATCCCGCTGACCCAGCGACGGCGCATCTTCCGGCCGGTCCGCCTTACCGGACTTGTCTCGATGAGCGGCAAGCAGTCGGGATGCGTGTCGGCGTCGTCAAGACCGATTTGTCGGAAGAAGAGCAGGTGCTCTACGACGAAGCAATCGCATTGCTGAAACAGAGCGGCATCGAGGTCGTCACCGTCGAACTGCCGTCGAAAGCAGGGCTCGACCAAGGGGATATCCTGTATCATGAGTTCAAGCTCGGAATCGAGGCGTATCTCGCCTCGACGAAGCTCCCGTATGAGACGTTGTCGGATTTGATTAACTGGAACAACAGTCATCCGGAGACGATTCCGCACGGACAGAAGACGTTCGAGAAAGCGAACGAACAATCGGGTCGCTTGATTGAGGACGCCTATTTGATGCGCCGCCTCGACGACGTCTATCACGCCAAGACGGACGGCATCGACCGATTGTTGGCCGAGCAGGAACTTCATGCGCTCGTCTTGCCGCATGACCACAATTATGACATGGCGGCGAAAGCCGGCCATCCGACTCTCACGATCCCGTATCGCTTGAAGGCGAGCGGGGCCCCGTTCGGTCTATCATTCACCGGGACGAGCTATGCCGAACGCGACTTGATTCGTCTCGCCTATGCGTTCGAGCGTCACGTGACACGTCCCGTCCCACCGTTATAAGAACGTTGCACCGGTCGTCCACGTCCGCTACAATGGTACGTATGCGGATTGAAGAAAGGACAGATAGCAATGAAACCATCTATATACGGGCTGACATTCGATCAGCTGACGGAAGCGTGCGTCTCTTGGGGATACAGCGCCTTCCACGCTAGACAAATCTGGGACTCGCTCTATATCGACCGAGTCAAGCACATCGAGGACATCTCGGTACGGGCCGAGGTACGTGAGGCGCTCGCCGCCGAATACGTCATCTCGACGCAAGACCTGTTCGTCAAACAAGAAGCGGGCGACGGGACGGTCAAATTTTTACTTAAACTGCATGACGGACACTATATCGAGACGGTGCTCATGCGTCACAAATACGGACGTTCGGTCTGTGTGACGACGCAAGTCGGCTGCAACATCGGCTGTAGCTTCTGTGCGAGCGGTCTCTTGAAGAAGACGCGCGATTTGACGGCCGGCGAAGTCGTCGAACAGATCATGACCGTGCAACATTATTTGGACGAGGTCGGGGAAGGTGCCCGCGTCAGTCATATCGTCGTCATGGGAATCGGGGAACCGTTCGATAACTTCGATAACTTGGTCGATTTCCTCCGTGTCGTCAAAGACGAACGCGGACTCGCCATCGCACCGCGTAAAATCAACGTGTCGACGAGCGGTCTCGCCGACAAGATTTACAAATTCGCGGACCTCGATCTTCGCATCAATTTGGCGCTGTCACTCCACGCCCCGAACGATGCGTTGCGGACGCAAATCATGAAAATCAACCGGGCGTTCCCGCTCGACAAGCTCATGCCGGCCATCCGTTATTACGTCGAGAAGACGAACAAACGCATCACGTTCGAATATATTCTCTTATCGAAAGTGAACGATTTGCCGGAGCACGCCGAGGAACTCGCCGACTTGATTGACGATATTAAAGACAAGTCATACGTCAACTTGATTCCGTACAATCCGGTCAACGAGCATATTCAGTATGAGCGGAGCACGTCTGAGGACATCATGGCGTTTTATGACGTCTTGAAGAAGCGGGGCATCAATACCGGTGTCCGTCTCGAGCACGGGACTGATATCGATGCGGCCTGTGGCCAGTTGCGCAGCAAGCATATGAATGTCGAAGGCGCAAAATGACAGGGACTCCTTGAATCTCATGATTCAAGGAGTTTTTTTTGTCTTCTTCCCTAGAAGGATGCCGGCCCGGTTCAATATTTTTCTTCCGAGCGGTTGCTATTTTGGGAAATGTTGAATAGAGATGGCCACCTCAGGGAATAGTCACTTGAAATCAATGTAGAGAGTGGAGGCAATTCAATGGAGACAGTAAACGCTGCGTTATGGATTCGAGTTCGAAATACGCTTGGGGAAGGCCCGTGTTGGGATGCGGAACTGAAACGCTTCTATTGGGTCGATATCGAGGGACATACACTTTGGTGGTACGATGAGAAGGAAGATGAGCTGTCGTCGTTCGATATGGGACAACAGATCGGGTTCGCGGTCCCGAAAGTGACGGACGGCGTCGTCGTTGGCTTGAAAGATGGGATTTATGAGTGGGACGAGACGTCAAAAGAGCTCGATAAAATCGTCGAACTTGACGATCCTGAAGGAAAGCTTCGATTCAATGACGGGAAAGCCGATCCTTACGGTCGCATCTTCGCCGGCACGCTGCATCTTGAAGACGAGGCGGAACAAGCGACGCTATACCGCCTGAATCGCGACGGCACGACCGAGGTCATGTTGAGCGAGTTGACATTGTCGAACGGACTGACATGGTCACCCGACCATTCGACGTTCTATCATATTGATACACCGACCGAGACGGTGCGTAAGTACGCGTTCGACTTGAAGACGGGGACGCTCGGCGAAGGGAAAGCCATCATCGATTTCACAGTCGAGGAAGGATTCCCGGACGGCATGACATCCGATGAGGAAGGGTTCTTATGGATTGCGCACTTTGCCGGCGGCCGCGTCTCGCGCTGGGACCCAAAGACAGGGGAAAAAGTGCTCGAGGTGCTCGTACCGGCCCCGAACGTCACGTCGTGCTGTTTTGTCGGCGATAACTTGAACCAACTCGCCATCACGACGGCTCGTGAGGGGATGGATGAGGAGGCGCTCAAAGCTCATCCGGACGCAGGGTCGGTCTTTAAAATCGATACAGACGTGAAAGGGATGCCGCTCTATCGGTTTGGACGATAAGGAGGTAAGGAGATGGTGAAGCGATTGCTCGTTCGTGCAGGCATCGGTTTGGCACTCGCGGCAGTGGCCCGGGTCGGGATTCAAAAACTATTGGATTCGAACCAGGAAGACGACCACACGTATTTGAATCCGCGCTGGGATGAGGCCCCGAGTGTCGATGCCGATAAGGATGAGGATGAGGTCGGTCTGACGCAGCTCGATTCGATTTATCGGGCCGAGTGGCAAGCGAACACGTATCCCCGCTCCGAGGCGGAACGCAAGGCGTTGGAAGAATAGGGAAAGGAACACGTCCGGGAACGGGCGTGTTTTTTCTTGACAAGACAAAGGTGACCCGTCATTATCTAAAGAGTAATGATTACGATTTATGAGTGAAGATACATGAAACGAATTCCAATCACGGTGCTGTCCGGTTATTTAGGGAGCGGCAAGACGACATTGATGAATCATCTGTTGAACAATCGGTCCGGCAAGAAATATGCGGTCATCGTCAACGACATGAGCGAGTTGAACATCGACGAACGATTGATCGAGCAGAACGGTTTCTCGCGGACGGACGAAAAATTGGTCGAGCTATCGAACGGCTGCATCTGTTGCACGCTCCGTGAGGACCTGCTCGAAGCGGTACAGGAGATCACGAACGACCGTGAGCTCGACGGGATTATCATCGAGTCATCTGGCATCTCAGAACCGATTCCGGTCGCTCAAACGTTTACATACGCCGATGACGCCCTTGGCATCGACTTGACGAGCCGTGTCTATATCGATGCGATGGTGACGGTCGTCGATGCGTATCGGTTCTTGAAAGATTTCAACTCGGGCGAGTCGCTTCATGAACGGAAGCAGGCCATCGATGAGACGGACGTCCGCGAAGTCGTCGACCTGCTTGTCGACCAAATCGAGTTCGCGGACATCATCGTCTTGAACAAGGCGGACCGCGTGACCGAGACAGAACTCGGTGAGATGGCCGGGCTGTTGAAGGCGCTCAATCCAACCGCCAAACTGTTGACGTCAGTTTACGCGAACGTGGAGTTGACGGAGCTGTTGGACGTCAATCTTTTCGATTTCGAGCAGGCGATGCACGCCGCCGGCTGGATTCAAGAACTAGAGGCCGAGACACACACACCAGAGACGGAGGAATACGGCATCAGTTCGTTCGTCTATCGCCGCCGCCGTCCGTTTCATCCGGAGCGGCTCCACGCCTGGATCGAGGCGTTCCCGGATCAAGTCGTCCGCGCCAAAGGTTTCTTATGGATCGCCTCCCGGAACGACATCGCCTGCCTGTTCTCGCAAGCGGGGTACGCATCGACGCTCGAACACGCGGGACGTTGGCTCGCGACGCTGCCGGAGGAAGAGCGGAGTCTCATGTTCACGGCAGAACCTGAGCTCGCCGCCGACTACGTCGAGCCGTACGGGGACCGTCAGACGGAGCTCGTCTTGATCGGGCAGCGGATGGAGCGTGCGGTCATCGAGGCCGGACTCGACGCGTGTCTGTTGACGGATGAGGAGATGGCGCTCGATTGGACGACGTTGCAGGACACGCTTCCGGGGAACGGTATCGTGACTTTCACATAAACCGTTTACAAATTCGGAGCGGTCGTCTATACTTCTCGTTGCATAGATAACCGCATACATTGGACTACACTAGGGGTGCTTCGGCTGAGATGTGAGCATGGCTCCAATCCCTTATGACTCGATCCGGGTAATACCGGCGTGAGGAAGTGTGGCACTTTTTCTAATGGATTATTACATTGGACGAGTGGCCGCATTCTCATGGATGCGGCTTTTTTGTGTACATACAATAAGGGGGAATAGAACATGAACAACCAATGTGGTACGAGTCCGATCGTCGGATTCCGCTTTACGCTGAGCCCAATGACATCTGATTTTGTGAGTGTCATCAAAGGGGCATTGAAAGAGACGAACTTGCAAAACGTTTGGCGGCATACCGATGACGTCTCGACGGTCATCCGGGGACGCAGTGAGCATGTGTTCGACGTGGCCAAAGCCGTCTTGTCACATGCGTCGAAGAACGGGGAACATATGTCGATGAGCGGGACGTTCTCGGTCGGCTGCCCAGGCGACACGGCAGGAGACAACCTGCTCGACGTGACAACTGATCCTGTGAACGGTCCGGTATCGACCCAGTACGTCTCTTCCCAGTTCGCCCTCTATCCGCTCGGGGACGCGAAGTATATGGACATCATCTACGAAGAAATTGCCTTTGCGAAAGAGCGTGGCGTCTTCAATGACTCGATGCATTACGCCTCGGGCATTCACGGCGACATCGAACCGGTGTTTTCATTTTACGAGGCGACGTTCGACCGGGTCCGTGCGAAGACGAGCCACGTCGTCATGACGGTGACGTTCAGCGTGAACAGCCCGTCACACGAGGGACAACAGCATGCTTAAGTCGTGGAAGTTAAAAGAAATCGTCTTGTTGGCCATTTTATCGGTCGTGTTCGCTGTCGTCTATTTGGCGTTCGTCCATGTCGGGAATCTATGGGCTGGCTTGATTGGACCGATCGCGTACGAATGGATTTTTGGGATTTGGTTCATCGTCTCGATTATTGCGGCTTATATCATCCGCCGACCTGGCGCCGCATTCTTGTCCGAAGTGCTTGCGGCGACGATTGAGATGATGATTGGTAACGCGATTGGACCTCGTATTATTTTAGTCGGGATCATTCAAGGACTTGGTGCTGAAGCAGCGTTTGCGGTCACGAGCTACAAGCGATATGACCTTTGGGTGCTCATGCTGGCCGGATTTGGTGCAGCTGCGACTAGTTTCGCGTATACGTACGTCATGGGTGGACTCGCTGCCCTCAGTCCGACATACGTGGCGACGATGTTCGCGTTACGAGCGACGAGCGGGATGCTCATTGCCGGTCTGGGAGGTAAGATTTTAAGCGACTTGTTGCTTCGGACGGGTGCGCTCGAAGGGTATGCCATCGCGCGTCAGGGACGTGTGCATGGTTGAGGCAGAACAGCTGTCATTCCGCTATCCGGAAAAACAGAGCGAAGTATTGACGGACATCACGCTTCAATTAACTGCTGGGAGGACACTCATCACGGGGGCGAGCGGGTCGGGAAAATCGACGTTGTTCTCTTTGTTGAATCGTCTGTATCCAGAGAACTGCGATGGCATCGTGACGGGAAAACTATATTTGTTTGACCGCTCTTACGACACGTATGCAGCTGGTGAGGTGAATCGTCGTGTTGGAACGGTGTTTCAAGATCCTGACAGTCAGTTCGTCATGCAAACGGTCGAGGAGGAATTGATTTTCACACTCGAAAATTTTGCCGTGGCGAGGGACGAGATGATGGCGCGTGTGGCCAAGATTTTAGCGGAATTGCAGTTGACCGATTATCGTGACCGAGTCATTCATGACCTGTCAGGTGGTGAAAAGCAACAAATCGCTGTCGCCTGTGCTTTGATCGGGAAGCCGGAATGGCTACTACTCGATGAGCCGCTCGCGCACCTTGATCCCGAAACCTCAACCCGTTTCGTTCAGTGGCTCGACAACGTCGCACAGACGGTAAACGTTGTCGTCATCGAGCATCGACCCTTCCTATGGGGCGGATTCTTCGACAGAGAAGTGGAACTCGTGAACGGACGCATCAACTATGACGGACCGTTCGTTGCCCGCCCGGATTATACGTTCTCTCCGGTTGAAGTGATACAAGGAAATACTATTTTATTTCACGTACCGCAATTGAAACGAAAAACATTCAACCTAGCAACGAGCGAGCTGACCGTCGCCGAGGGTGATCTCATTGCCGTACTTGGTCGAAACGGCAGTGGCAAATCGACTTGGCTCAAGAGCCTTGCCCGCGAACATCAAGAAGTCGGACTCGTCCCACAATCTCCGGCTCATCTATTTATCACGAGTGATGTGACACGTGAACTCGCATATGGCCATGATCGTCCGATTGGGGACATCATGAACCGGCTCGGGCTTGGACCGTTTCGTAACGACCATCCACTCTCGCTTAGTCACGGTCAAAAACGAAGGCTCGCCATCGGCGTGATGATGCTCTCGAATAAACGGCTCATCGCGTTCGATGAACCAACTGCTGGACAAGATGAGGTATCGCTTCGTGCGCTTTATGAATTGATGGTTGAACGAATCCGCGCCGGCCAGACGGTTCTGTTTGTGACACACGACCTTAGTTTCGCCCGAATCGCGAACACCTATTACTTGATGCATGAAGGTTACTTGAGTGGGCCATATGATGCATCGCTCTGGAATGAGACAGAGCTACTACAAGCTCACGGTTTATTGCTGGAGGAATCGTGATGACGTTTCATGAGATGAACCCGACGATTAAATTTATGACCGTCACGTTGCTCATGTTCGGTCTCGCCTTTGTGTACAATCCATGGACGCCGCTTGCGGTATTCATCGGAACGCTTATACTTCAAATTCTTTTTTCTAACGTGAACTGGAAGCGGTGGGGGCTATTCATGGTTCCGTTTTTATTCACCGCGCTCGGGACATTGTGGACGACGCTCGTCTTTGGAAAAGAGACGAGCGGGGAGGTCATGTTCACGCTGTTCGGCAACGACGTCACCGTCGAGAATGTGATACTAGCAGCGACGCTCTCCTTACGGGTATTAGCATTCACGGCGTTGTCGCTCCTGTTCACACTGACGACGGATCCCAAACGGTTCGTCTACAGCTTGATGCAACAAGGGAAGTTGTCACCTAAAATCGCTTACAGTGTCTTCGTCGGCTTTCGTTTCTTTCCGATTTTGAAGCATGAACTGATGCAGCTGTATGAAACGCATGCTTTGCGAGGCGTTCGTTTAGAGACGCGACTCGATCACATTCGGCACGTTCCGAATTTAATCATCCCGCTTCTGGCCGGATCGATCCGACAAGCGGAACGCATCGCGTTCTCGATGGAGGCACGCGGGTTCACGGGCGAACCACGAGCGACGTATGAAGTCGTCGCCATCACTCGGTACGACTTTCTGTTGGCGTCGCTCTTGATTGTATTGTTCGGAGTGAGCGTGTGGATTGGCATATAAACGAAACAAGACGACTCACTCGGAGTCGTCTTGTTTCGTTTCTTTCACGATTCTAAACTTCGGTTTGACCGATTCGTTATTGAACGCCTCGAGCACAGTGTTCTCGTTGGCCATACGAATCTGTTGCGGCTCGCCTTTGGACGTCGTACCGATACAGAACATATGAGCCTCGTGGTCGGCGAACAGCGTCTTATACGGAGTCGCATGGTGCATCAAGCGGCCTGGAGAGCCCCAGCCGACGATCACCATCCCGCCGGTCGCCTCGACCTCGTCGAGCGTTTCCTCCACGTAATGAAAGTTGACCTCGTCAAGCTGTGACTCGACGTAAGGCAGATTGTCATTGATGGCGAGTGTCGGGACGAGACTGATGACGCGCATCTCACGGATCGGTTGATCGAGATGGTTACGCATGAGCATATACGCCCGCTGTGTGGTCGTGCCAGACAAGAAGGCATCGCTCATCCGGGGTGAGTAGATGATGACGGCACAGATGACGCCGTCGACGACATCTGTGAATTCGTACGTTCGCATATATCGTTTCGTCTTGTCCTCATTGAAGACCGACTTGACGCGAATCGTCACTTCCTCGATATGGGTGTTCATAATGTTTCCTCACTTTTGCTCAAATAGTGCCAGGTCAGACCCAGCCGGCGAACCATTCCAAATAGCGAATCGTATAGCGGGCGACTTGTTGCGTCGCCGACGCCTTGTCATCTGGTAAATAAGACACGTCAGTTTGATATGACTCATAAAACGACATCACATCGTTGACATACTGCTCACTTCGGTTGTACTCGAAGATGGCGTTCCGAATCGAATCCGTCGAGTCTGCCGTCGTCCCACCGTGCTCACTCAAATAATATGCGGCCGTATGGGCCGAATCTACGAGACTGTGCGGGTCGGCCTGACCGTCGTTGTTGCCGTCCCGTCCGAGACCGCCATACTGTTCGATGAGGGCGAGGTCTGTCAAATCGACTTCATCCTCGGGGACATCTCCTTTTTGGTCGTCGGTGTCGTACTGCCAACCGAGCCACGTCCGCGGCATGAATTGGAACGGACCGATCGCCCCGACCGATGAACGCATCGATGAGCTATGGGAGAAAATCGTCTCGACGCGATGTACCGCGGCGAGGAGTCGCCAATCGACGTCATAGGTCGCCGCCGCATCCTCATAAACGTCACGATGGACGGCGGGGATGCCATGATCCCCGTAATAGGCCCGGTAAAGGGCGTTGTTCACTTTATCATGTTGACCAAACCAGCCGATTGCGCCGAGGCACAGCACGATCACAAGCAAGAGACCGGTCAGTCGCAAAATCAATCGTTTCAAGATTCCGCCTCCTAGCTTTCTAGACAATACCCGAATAGTGTAGCATATAGCTAACAGGAAGGACAGGAGTGGATATCCATGCTCGAACAGGCCGTCTTTACCATCATTCTCGTGTATTTATTGATTGTCCAATTGTTCAACGCCCGGTTGATGAAACCGATGATTGAAACGCTCGGACGAAGCCGCGTGTACGATCAGACCATCAAATCGGCGTGGGGGCTCTGTTTGCTGTTGCTCGCCCTCGTCTTTTTGTTCCAGGTCCCGCCTGAAGCGGTCGGGCTCGGCTTCGCCCCGGCCGAGGGGGATTTGCGCGCCTGGCAGTTCTTCTTTTTGACGAGCGTCCTCATCTCCGCATTGATCGCGTTCTATCTGCTCGTGAAAACGTCTCCGGGTTTGCGGCGCCGGTTACGGCCATATTATGAGCTCGAGATTGAACGGCTACTGTTGCCTCAGACGATTCAGGAGGCGAGAGCGTGGGGCGCCGTGTCTTGGACGGCTGGAGTGACCGAAGAGTTCATCTTCCGTGGCGTTCTGCTCTACACGGTCACATTGTGGATGGACGTCTCGCCCCCGATGCTCGCCTTGATCGGCGGAGCGTTATTCGGGTTGGCC
The DNA here is from genome assembly GCF_018618175.1 of Exiguobacterium sp. s50. Classification (NCBI taxonomy): domain Bacteria; kingdom Bacillati; phylum Bacillota; class Bacilli; order Caryophanales; genus Exiguobacterium; species Exiguobacterium sp. s50. Next base: position 18,046 of record NZ_JACSLP010000001.1, on the reverse strand, counting down.
CACGCTTATCAAGGTGTCCGAGGCATCCTCGCGACCAGTCTCGTCGGGTGGGGGCTCGGTTATTTATATGTGGCGATGGGTATCCTCTGGCCGGTGATGGTCGTTCATGCCTTGCTCGATCTTATTGCTGGACCGATTCACGTCGTCGATTCAGAAACTGACTGACGGCCGCCTCATACGCGGGCTGGTCTTTCAAAATACAGTTCGTATGTTCCGCGCCGTGGATGAGGGCGATCTCATTTTTGCGGTTGAGCGCATTCATCTCGACGGACATCCAGGTCGGGACGTAATCGTCCTCTGTCCCATGGATGAACAAGACCGGCACATCGATTGCCGCGAGCGCTCGTTTCGGTCGGACTTGGTGCATCCGGAATCCGGCTCGCGTCCAAAGGAAGTAATTGATTCCCGGCAACAACAAATCACCAGGCAGTCGGTGTAAGACGTTCAACTGATGGCGCATGAGTTGTCTCATGTCATCGAACGGGCACTCGGCAATCAAAAAATCGACATCTGTCAATGGACCGGCCTGTAAAATCGAGGCGGCGCCCATCGACACGCCATGTAGCCCGACCTCGGAGACGGACTCATTAACCCGCAACCAGTCGACCCAATCCACGATGTCATGTTTCTCATGATAGCCGTACGAGGCGTACACGCCCTCGGATTCGCCGTGGGACCGCAAATCGACGGCGAGCAGATTGTAGCCGAGGCGATGGAACATCGCCAAATGCGGGGCCATGAAGCTGTGGGACGCCGTATAGCCGTGCACGAAGACGATCCACTTCGATGAGCCTTCGTTTCGGTAGACACGCCCATAGAGGCGATATCCGTCTTGCGAGCGGAGCGAGACGTGCTCAAACGGCACGTCGTGATAAAAGGATTGATCTTCCTTCGTGTAGGGGGCCAACAGCATCTCGGGCGTCTTGCGTTTCCCTCGTGTCATGCGTTTGAACGCATAGTAGCTGATGGCATAATAGCCAGTGAATAATGTTGCGAGTCCAACCTTCCATCTCTTCTGCATATGAACCGCTCCTTTCCCCATTATTGTACCCGAAAACGCGTTCCCAATTCACGCGCCATATGGGTCATGGTGTGTTTTCAATGACGGAACGCCAAGGCTTATGTTAGATAAGACACATTGTGCCGAATAGAGTTGCCACATATGATGGTAGCGAATAGTCACCAAGTGGGAGGATATGAACCGATGGAGCGACAGGCGATGTATCAATTTTTACAGGCATGTTTGATGGGACAGACGGATTATACGACGACTGAGGGAGTGACGTTTTATCGCGCTCCGACGAGCGGGGAACGGCAACATGGAATCGTCTTGGACGTGTTAATTGACCGCTACTTATGTCGGCCAGGGCAGGCAATCGAATTATCGGTCCCGGACATCGCCGTTTCCATTGACGTGTCGGCCGATGAAATCGTCCGGTCCGTACTCGCACTCGCCCGCATCACTCTCGTCTCGCAACATATCGAGGAGAGATTGATTCGTGTCGTCTCGGCGGGCATCGATGAAGCGGGTCGATTGACGCTCGTCATCGGTTTCAACGCTTGGCTGACGCATCATTTGGGCCATCTATCGGGCGAGTGGGTCGAGCTGCCGGCTCGCGTGCACGCCATGTGACAAACCTTGAACAACAAAAAGGGAAGGCCGCGATGGACGCGGTCTTCCCTTTTTTTAATGTCGGGGCGAGGGTTGAAGCTGACCGTCCTGAAGCAATAGGACCCGGTCGCAGACGTCTAGCATGCGTTCATCGTGAGTGATGACAAGGACTCGACGTCCGTGATTACGCGCCTCAGCGACGAGCAACTCCATGACCCGGCGCCCGTTCTCGAAATCGAGGCTCGCCGTCGGTTCATCGGCCAACAAGAGTCGAGGCCGATTGATGAGGGCTCGGGCAACGGCGACGCGCTGCCGTTCGCCGCCCGACAAGTGCTTCGGCAGTTGATTGAGGCGATGACTCAGACCGAGGACGTCGAGCAGGTGGAGCGGGTCTTGTTTAGATTCGCTTTCGGCCTGGACGAGCTCGAGTTGTTCTCGAACCGTCAAATATGGAACGAGGTGGGCTTGCTGAAATACGAAGCCGATTTCATTCAAGCGAAGCAAGCGTCGTTCTTCTTCACTCGCAGCGAGCAACTCCCGTCCCTCGAGCTCGATGAGCCCAACGTCAGGTCGTTTCAATAAACCAAGAATTTGGAGCAGCGTGCTCTTCCCGCTACCGCTCGGTCCGATGATGCCGATACATTCCCCGGGCTCGACCTGTAAATCGATGCCACGCAAAATGGGTTGTCCGTCATACGTATGGCAAATATTCGTCAATTTCATTGTCCAATTCCTCCTAGCGCGTCGGCGGCGTCAAGCCGGCGCAATTTCCAAAGCGGCAACAATGTCCCGATGAGTGAGAGGGCGGCCATGACCGCACCATATGCGAGCACGTTGCCCAAGTCGAACCGGAACGGGATGGCGTCTGGGACGAACGTGCCGGTGAACCCTGTCAGCACCGTGGCTAGCAGGCTCGCCGTGAGCACCGTGGCCATGACCTGGATGACGAGAGCCGTGCCGATCACACGGGGACGAATCCCGATTGCTTTCAAAATCCCGAGCTCCGGGAGCTTTTGGAGTGTCAACATATAAAAGAAAGCGGTCAAGATGAATGCGCCGATGAACAGCAAGAAGCCGCGCATCATCGTGAATGTGCCTTGTTCTGCCGTATACCCAGGGACGGCCTTAACGACGTCTTGTTTCGTCATCGTAGCGAGTGAGGTGTCAGCCTTCCCGAGCCAGGCCGAGACGTAGGCGGGCTGACCGCTAGCCGTCTGGAACGCTTCCCACGTATCCTGTGTTGCCCAGATGACCGGGGCGTGGCTATAGCGACCGTCCGTCGTCCCGACGATGGTGAATGCATACCCGGACGCAAAATCGCGAACCGTGTCTCCGATTTCGACGTCACCGAGAAAACTTGGGTCGACGAGCACGTCCCCGACAGCGAGGTCAAGCTCGGGCCCGATTGTGGAATCTTTCGGCAGTGTGAATAATGTGGCATCCTGTTTTTTCGTCCCATGGACGAGCGTCATCGATTTGACGCCGAGCGGGGTGAGCGCATCGGGTGTCGGCAGTTCGATGAATGAGCGGGTCAATTGCCCGTCGGCATCATCGGCCAGTTGAAACGACTCGACATCGAGTTCACGCAAGGTGGCCCCGTTATCATAAGCCAGACCGTCCGCGAGTCCGGTGATCAATGTCGACAACAAGACGATAAGTAGCGTGATTACGAAAATGAGCGAAAATTTTCGTTTTTGCCGCCACATCTCTTTTAATCCTAAGTTCATAAAAAAAGCCTCCTTCATAGCGATGAAGGAAGCATAACCGACCAAGATGAACGGAATATGAACATGACTACAACGTGACGTAAAAGACGGTACCCGCCCCGAGCTGAGATTCGACCGTCAACGTGCCGCCGTGAAGGTGGACGATATCTCGGGCGATGGCGAGGCCGAGCCCGGTGCCTCGTCCGGATCGTGAGGCGTCGCCTTTATAGAAACGCTCGAACAGCCGTGCCTTCGTCGCTTCATCCATGCCGACACCAACGTCTTGAATCAAGACGGTCGGGCGTTCGCCTTGATACGCCTTGATGGTGATGAGGCCACCGTCTGCAGAAGCGTGAATCGCGTTCGTCAGCAAGTTGGACCACACTTGTGCCAGCAATAGCGGGTCACCGGTCACGAAGAGCGTCGAATCGAGTTCTGTGGCAACGGCGATCCCTTTCTCGTCGAGTTGGAACGTGTGCCGCCGGATAACATCCTCGATGGACGCACGCACATCGACCGGTGTCGTTAACGACACGTTGGCCTCGTCGAGCCGGGCGAGGAGCAGTAACTGTCTCGTCAGATCGGACAGGCGCGAAGCCTCGTCTCGAATGATGGCGGCATGCGCTTTCGCGTCACCGTCGGTCGTCGCGACGAGTTCCGAGGCGTAGCCTTTGATGGAAGTGAGCGGGGTCTGGAACTCATGGGAGACGCTCGAGACAAACCGTCTGCGCTCGCCTTCCGATTTTTCAAGCGAGTCGACCATATCGTTGAAGCGACGGGAGAGCGTGCCAATCTCATCGTTGCGCTCGAGCGGGAGGTCGCTCGGCCGACCCCCGGATGCGACCGAATCGGTCGCAGCGGTCAACGTCCGCAACGGGCGGACGAGTTGACTCGTCGACAAGGCAATCAAGATGAAGGCGAGCCCGGTCAACAAGGCGAAGAACAACCCGACGAATAAATGCAGCTCGCGGATTTGGGCACTCAGATCGGGACGGATGAAGACGGCATCCTCACCATCGATGCTAAACCCATACGTATTGACGACCTCGTTGTCGAACAGTCCGAGCAAAAACAAGTGGAACGGATAGGTGTGCATCCCGTCGTAGGTTTCACCGGACCGGACGGAGGCGATGACGTCGGTGTCGAGCCGCTCATCCCGGAACGCTCCGCCATAGCGTTCAATCGTATCGTCCGGTCGTACGACGAACAACTGATAGCCGGTCTGAGCGAGCAGTGTATAAAATGTGGACGTCTCACCATCGGTATGGGCCTCGAAGTACACTTTCGCGGCCTCAGCCGTCTGTTCGGTCTTGTCGCTATAGGACGGTTGCCACCACACGTAGTAGGCGACGTTGCTGACGAGCAGGGCGATAGCACCCGACAACAATAAAATCATAAACACGGTCAAGACGATTCGCGTGTATAACGTCTTCATGGCGTCACCTCGAGCGTATACCCGACGCCTCGCACCGTCCGAATCATGTTGCCTTCGTCACGGAGGCGACCGCGTAATCGCTTGATGTGGACGTCGATCGTCCGGTCGTCGCCTTCGAACTCGAGGCCCCATACTTGCTCAATCAATTCATCACGGGTGAACACACGACTTGGAAACGCAGCCAACTGATAGAGCAGCTCGAACTCTTTTTTCGGCAAGTGGATCGTCTCCTCATGAAGTTCGAGCCGATAATCACGCAAGTCGAGTTTGAGCGGTCCGGCAGTGACGACCGTGGCCGCATTCTTGGCGTAACGTTTCGCGACGGCTTGGAGCCGGAAGAGCAGTTCTTCTGGAATGAACGGTTTCGTCATGTAATCGTCGGCCCCGTGCTCGAAACCGCTCCGTTTCTCCTCCCATTCCCCGAGGGCGGTCAATAGGATGACCGGAATATCCGTCAATCGTTTCAGCCGGGAACAGAGCGTTCGCCCGTCTTGGCCCGGCAACAGGATGTCAATCACGGCAGCATCTGCAGGTCGCTCTAAAAACAGTCGCTCGGCGACGTTTCCGTCCATGGCCGTGGTGACGGTGTGACCGGCCCGCTGTAACGTCGTTTCAATCAGATGCAGGATGGCCAGGTCGTCTTCAACAATCAGTACGTGCATGACTCTCTTCCTTTCTCATGAAGGACATCGAAAACAGGTGACCCATGTCAGGTCACCTGGCCGTTATGTCGCTTTGGTCAGTTCTTTGTGTAGCGCCCGGAGCGCCCGCAGGAAGGCATCTTTGAAGTACTTGTCTTCTTGGGCCTCGAGCGTCTCGAGCGCGGTCGTATCGCCCGCGCTCGCTTTGACGAGCAGGTTGACGACCGTTCCCCAGCGCTTGACATGCTCGGGCTTCGGATGGTTCATCGCAACGGTCAACGTGAACCAATACGGTTGGTCCCGACGCTGCAACGTGGCAATCATCTGCTTGGCCGTCTGTGCCTCCGCCTCGGACGGTAACGTGGCCGTCGCGAACCAGCCGAGCAGTCCGGCACTCATTGCCTCGAGTCGCGCCTTGGCTTCTGACTCGATCGGCTCACGTCCGAATTCGGAGATATTGACGAAGACGAGACGGTCCTTGCGGTCGAGGTGGGTGATCCATCCTTTGACCGTCTTGAGCTTGTCTTTGTCTTTCGACTGGGCTTTGACCGTGTAACCGTTCAGTTTGCCGATGTAAATTCGGAACTGGCCACGGTCGAGTTGCTTATCGACTTTGAACTCGATGTCCTGACCGACCGTGAACGGTTGGTTCTGTTTGTTGAGCGTCTCGCCTTTTTTCAGTTCCGGACGTCGGACGATGTAGCGGAGCGCTTCTTGTTCGGTCTTGTCGTCGAGCGTCCACAGATTGTTCGGTGTGACATTTTTAAAGCGATGCCGGCGGACGAAGATGTATTGATCGAGCGCCTCGACGGCGTCGGTGACGGAATTTTTTCCACTCAAATAATCATCGGCGATATCTCTTAGCGTGATTGATTCGAGCCGGTCGATATGCCCGACGTATGGGACGTGTCCGACGACGAACAGGGCGGTGGCAATCAATTCACTCTCGCGAGGGGTCAGAGGACGTTTGGCCATGTTGCACTTCCTTTCTTGCATTCATATCATTTAGTATACCAAAAACAAATTTCGACATGTTGTATGAATCAACCAGATGGAAAATTTTACAGGCATACAGGATTTCGTGGATTGATTGCGAATACTTGAATATGATAGAGCTATGCGGATGTTGAGATGAGGTGATGAGATGAAGCTATCGATAGAACCGGGGGATTATGTCGTGTTGATTGAAATCAACAAGGAAGTATTGAAATGTACGTCCCTCGATCAGGCCGACTATGTCGACCGAGACCGCTATGAACTGGTCGGCCGGATGAGTGAACGGCTCCCGGCCGAGGTGATCGTCCCTTCTATCATCGACTATATTCGGTTCGGTAGTGGATATATCGGCGACAATATCGTCTGGGACACAGAGACGGAATCGTTTTTCTGTCAACAGTTCGAGACGATTGATGGATCTCCGCTCGGTGAGGACCTCGACGGATTTACACCCGATCCGTATCGGACGGAACTGGCGCGTTATTATACGTATTTGACCATCGGAAAGATTGTCGACTATGAGATGGATGAGCCTGACGAACCGAACTATTGGTGAGCGTCGAAAAAATGTCACAATCTATTTTTCGAAAAAAAGGGAAATTGATTCCGTAACTTGAGATAATGGGGGCATCTTAGGAAGTTTGGAATGGAGCGGTAGGCGATGAAAAAAATGATGCTTGTGGCGGCGCTCGCGCTGCTCATGCCTGCATCGGTGGACGCGGCGAAACCGGTTGTATTGGAGAAACACGGTTACATCGTGGCCGAGCCGAGGGTCGGGAACCAATACTATATCAAGCAAACAGGCACCGATTTGGCGTGGAACACGACGCGCGGCGCTTCAGACATCGTGATCGCTTTAATCGATTCGTCGGCCGATCGTCGGCATAAAGAACTATACAAGGTCCCTCGTGTCGTCAATTCGATGAAAGGGCCTTACAGCGTCGATTATCATGGGACGCATACGGCCGGCATCATGTCTGGCCGTCACAACAAGTTCGGGATGGCCGGACTTGCTCCGAACGTACGCTATCATTTTTATAACGTCTTCTACGGTAAAAACTCGGAGTACACGGATTCTTGGACCGTCGCCAAAGCGGTCGATACGGCGGTGGCGAAAGGGGCGAACATCATCAACCTGTCGCTCGGCGGGCAAGATTACGATCAAGTCCTCGCCGATTCGATTCGCCGGGCCCGGGCCAAAGGGGTCATCATCGTCGCCTCGGCAGGAAACGACGGGGAGAAGACCGTCTCGTTCCCGGCCAATATGAAAGAAGTCATCGCGGTCGGGGCGATTGACGCGAACCGTCGCGTCGCCGGTTTCAGCAATATGGCCGCTCAAGTCAAAATCGTCGCCCCCGGGGTGAACATTTTGTCGCTCGGCCTGAATAACGGCTTCGTCTATATGGACGGGACGTCGATGGCCGCGCCGATGGTGTCGTCGGGTCTCGCGCTCGTCAAATCGGTCAATCCGTTTTTGACACCGGCCGATGTGGACGCCTTGATTCAAAAGATGCCACGGGCGAGCGGCAAGATTTATACGGAGCTGAACACGAAGCGGCTCCTCGATGCGACACCGCGTCCCGTGACGCTCTCGGTGCCGTCGACGCTCAAGAGCCGTTACGTCAAAGAAGCGAAACTGACGGTCATGAAAAAACCGAATTTGAAAACGACGTATACGTTATATCAAGGTACCCGTAAAGTGAAGACGCTGTCGGCAGGGAATTCGATGTTCACGATGTATGCCGGCGGCGATTGGCTACCGAGTGGCTCGTACAAACTCCAAGCCGTCGTCACGGATGGGAAACATAAACGTACGGCCAGTCGGTCCTTCAAATACGTGAATCCCGTCAAGCCGGCGGTTGCGGTCAAAGCGTCCGACGGAGGCACGTTCGAATTGGCGACGACGCGAAAAGGGGTCGTCACCGTACTCGATGCGAACAAAAAAATCGTCTATGAGGCGCTTCACGTACCGGGCAAGTTCCCGGTCCGGAGCGACACGGGAGCTGCGTACACGGTCGTCTTGAAACCGACCGACGTCTCTGAGAAAGTGGTGACGGTCAAGTATGCGCCGCAACCGGTCCAAGCCGAGACGGACAAATCGGCGGAATCGACATGAAAAACACCCGGAGCCAGCGCTTGGCTCCGGGTGTTGATTTATGCTTTCGTGATGGCTTCACCGCTCCAACGAATGTTCGCTTCTAAGACGTTGCCGTTGTCGTCGATATGTTCAAAACTCAGTTTCCCGTCGACAATAATCTCACAGAGACCGACACGGACATCCTCGCTCCATGCGCGACGTGTCTGAGTCGACGCGTCGAACGTCGGAATCGATTCAGGAAAACGTTCCTGTAAGTGGGCCAAGTTATGATGGTCGAAGTGATACGGACGTTTGGACAGTTCATTCGGTGCTTTAATGTCAAACGGCTCGAATCCTCGGACGAGTCGATTATTCCGGTAGAAGGCGAACACGCCGTTGTTTGGGTGGAGCGCTTTAATGTCATCGATTTCAATCACATAGGTCAGTCGTTGAATCCAACCGTTTTTTGCATCTTGACGCATCAAAATCCCTCCTTGTTCAATGGAACACGCCTTATTTTAGCGCTGACGCCGGTGAAAATCAAGTTCAGGTTCTCGGTTGTCATTTCACGGGTTATCCGCTACAATGGGTAAAGTGACTATGAGGTCTGGGCAATCGCGGGACGCAAGTCTTGAGGAAAGTCCATGCTCGCACAGCCTGTGATGGCTGTAGTGATCGTGCTACACGAAAAGATAAGTGTAGGCAACGCAAGTTGACGGCAGAAGAAGCACCTAAGTCCTCGGATATGGTGCAAGCTTCTTGAAAGTGCCACAGTGACGGAGTCTGATCGGAAACGTTCAGAGTGGAACGAGGTAAACCCCACGAGCGAGAAACCCAAACTATGGTAGGGGAACTTCCTGACTGGAACCGAACGGGACGGAAGGCGCCAATCGGCGCAGATAGATGATTGTCACTCCATCGTGCCAGGGAGACCGTTATGAGCACCGGAGTACAGAACATGGCTTACAGGGCAGCATAGTCTCTCATTTAACATTGACCAGGAGTTCAAGCAATCCTACTTGAGCTCCTTTTTACATGACCATTTTAGGAGTAACACTTATAGAAAGTAGGGATAGTATGGCAAAACGAAAACTGATTGCCACCGCAGCGATGGGCATCGAAGCACTCGTCGCCAAAGAAGTGCGCGACCTCGGCTACACGTGTGAGGTCGAGAACGGACGCGTCTATATCGACGCAGAAATGGAAGACATTCCGCGATTGAACCTATGGCTCCGGACGGCAGACCGCGTCAAGCTCGTCGTCGCCGAGTTCAAAGCGACGACGTTCACGGAACTGTTTGACGGTGTCGTCGAACTGCCTTGGACGGATCTCATGCCGTGGGACGCTCGATTCATCGTCGACGGCCGCTCGGTCAAGTCGAAGTTGTTCTCGATCCGCGACTGTCAGAAAATCACGGAGAAGGCGATCGTCGACGCGATGCAACGCGGATACGATAAGCCGGGCGAGTGGCTGCCGAAGACGGGCGCCTACTATCCGATTGAAGTCGCCTTGTTGAAAGATGTGGCGACGATCACAATCGACACGTCAGGTGACGCGCTTCACCGTCGTGGTTACCGTGAGCTCCACTCACAGGCACCGCTCAAAGAGACGATGGCTGCGGCGATGATTCAGCTGACGAACTGGAAGCCAGACATGCCGTTCTACGACGTCTTCACCGGTTCAGGGACGCTCGCCATCGAGGCGGCGCTCATCGGTCGTAACATCGCGCCTGGTCTCAACCGTGAGTTCTGTTCACAAGACTGGCCGTGCGTACCGAAGAAAGCCTGGTATGATGCAATCAATGAAGCGAACGAGAAAGCGGAATGGGACAAACCGCTCAAAATCTACGGCATCGACCTCGACCCACGCATGGTCAAGCTCGCCAAGGATAACGCCGAGCTTGCCGACGTCCGTGACGCCATCACGTTCGTCCATAGTGACGCGGCTGCCTTGAAGCCGAAAGAAGAGTACGGTGTCATCATCGGCAACCCGCCATACGGCGAACGGTTGCAGACCGAAGAAGAGATTATCGACCTGTACGAGCGGATCGGCCAGCAGTTCGCCAAGTATCCGGGCTATAGCGTCTATATGTTGACGAGCTATGAGGATTTCGAGAAAGCGTACGGCCGTCCGGCGACGAAACGCCGTAAGCTATACAACGGGAACATCGAGACGCAATACTACCAGTTCTTCGGTAAACGTCCGCCGAGACGTTCAGCTGAGCCGACTTCTGATACGAAATAAGTCTTCATTGCACACACATTGCACACTTTTTGTTTGTGATACTGAAGACAAGCGAAAACTGCTCCTAGGAGCAGTTTTTTTGCTTGCCGTGGTTTTTTCGCCCTTGTAGGTGACGGAATGAATGTATGTGCAAGATAGTCGGACCAGTCCTCATAAATGGGCATGGCCCGTCCTAAGTCCGTCTGTTCAAGAATCGATTGCGCGTTCTTCTTGTCCTTCTAATATGTGACGACGAGACGTTCGAATAGCCTTCCTGGAGTCGGATGGCAGTGAAGGGGCCATACAAGTTTTTAAACATTGCGTAATCGCATCCCGTAACACATTACATCACTCACTTTCCTATACATCGCTCTACCGTTCAACATTCAAGCTATTATAACTTACATTTCCATATATAAGGATTATACTCATAATATGGCTAATATAGGGAGATGAAGAATGGATGATAAGAGGTATATATGAGGCACACTTGCCGGTAAGTGATTTGACGGTGTCGATTCCGTTTTATGAAAAACTCGGAATGAAGCTGGCCTTCCAAAACGAGTCCTTGGCGTTTCTATGGATCATCGAAGGAGAGAGTTGGCTCGGTTTGTGGGAGAGCAATCGCGTCGAGGTGCCGTACCATCCATCGATTCGTCATGTGGCGTTTCGAATCAATCCCGAAAGCCTTGAAACGGTGAAGAAGTGGCTCGATGAACGGGATATCGAAGTACGGACCGCATTCAAGATGACGCCAGCAGAACAGCCGTTAGTCCTGCCGAACTTCCCGCACGCACATGCCGCTATCTATTTCGACGATCCGGACGGGAATTCGCTCGAACTGATCACGTTTCTTGAGACGGACCCGACCGCTGCGTTTCAAATGATGTCTTTCGCTAACTGGTCAGAAGAGAAGCGGATGCAAGGGTCACAACATACTGAATGAGACAAGGCAGGGGGTAGGGCGATGTATCGGTATACGTTATGTCTATTGAAATCAGAAAATGAAGTCTTACTGTTGAATCGTGAGAAGTCGCCAGCGATGGGACTATGGAACGGCGTAGGTGGGAAAATCGAGTCGGGCGAGACGGTTGAAGCGTCGGTCTGTCGAGAAGTATTCGAAGAGACCGGATATAAGATTGAGCATCCTCTGTATAAAGGGGAGGTCATCCTGCATGGAGAACAGCAGGTCGGGATGCATCTGTTCGTCGTGGAAGTCACGAAACATGAAGCCGCTGACAAGGTACAGAGGACACGTGAAGGGATTTTGGAATGGAAGCGAATCGACTGGGTGCTTCATCCTGACAATATGGGAATCATCAGCAACTTGAAGCAGTATTTACAGCCGATGCTAGACCATCCTATGCCTCGGCGCCATACGTTCCGTTATAACGGGCATGAGTTGTTGACGTACACGCACGACCAACTGGATGAAGCTTCAAGCATTGTACATAAAACGAGATGATTGGCCCCATCGGCCAACCATCTCGTTTTTGATTCAGATATTGGATCACTCGCCAACCATCCCGTCGCCATCGTTATCACGCATATGCGGATAGAGCCAATGGACGCTCGTGATCGGCATGGTGAAGCCGGCGTCCTTTGCCTCTTGAATCGTCACTTGGCCGTTGCCGTTCGTATCGACGCGCGTGACGTCACCGCTTGCTTCGGTGGCCGATGGTGCGCTCTCCGTCAATCCAAGTTCTTCATTCACCTCATCCGGGTTGACGTTGTCGAACGAGTCGGTAACGACATTTCCTTTGACAGTGTATGTGTACTCATAGTGTGAAGGGATATGAGTATTCGTATCCGGATATGTGATGAGCGCCTCGAAGTCGGTCGCGCCGCCTGCGCTCCGGATCACGCTCTCCATATACGCCTGGTCGCCGTGGCGATTGAGCGTGCTGTTTTGGGGCGTGATGTTGAAGGCGTTCGAGACGCCGCCGAGCGAATCGGCGATGACGTGCCCTTCGTCGAGGTCGCGGTGTTCGACCCCAGACACTTTCGCCTCGTCAGCGTAGTATCGCCCATCCGACGTCACGTCTTCTCGGTCGTCATCCTGCAGCACAATCTCGTCCGCAATCACTTTCACGAGTTGACCGTGCTCGTTCGTGAACGCCCAATATTCGCGGTCGCCGTATCCGATATCGACGACGACATTACTCTCGCGTTCACCTGACAAATCTCCACCCTCGACTTCGATCATGTCATAACCGGTGAAGCGGTCCTCTGTCTGCGGTTCGGGTGGCGCCGTCGTCTCGACGGCGGACTGTTCTGGGGTGTCCGTCACCGTGGTGGTCCCGGCTTCTTCGCTCGTACAACCTGCCAATAGCAGAATCGAGAGCGGGAATGCTAAATAAGTAATGTTTAATTTCATTTCAAGTCTCCTATGTGTGAGGCATACTTGTTCATTCTAGGAATCTTCGACACGATTGACAAGCAATCGGATTGGGACGTGTTTCGGTCGTGCTTGTCATAAACGAGCCAGAAATTGTCACGATTCGATGACGCGCCTCCGTTGGGACTAGTGGTACAATGGATGGGAACGGTCCGGCGGTCGAGCGGGTTATGGCGTTTCAATCGTTTCGTTTCAGGCTATACATACGTATACATCGCTTGAGAGGAGACGTATCATGCAGACATATACCATCGAATATGCGTTCCAGGACAAAGAGCAGACGACGCGGACGTGTGAGGTCGTTCTCGACCGGACGCCCGATTTACATGATAACGAGCAGTTGGCCGACTTGTATCAGATCGTGTCAGATGCGATTCGTAAACCGATTACCAGTTTTGAAATTGTAGCGGTCCATTAAACGTACCTTTGACCCCGGGCACACGCCTTGGGGTTTTGTTCAGTCTTAGGAAGAGGAGAGAGTACACATGAAGATTGTCGTTGTTGGATTAGGGGACGTCGCGAAGAAGGCGTATTTGCCGGTCTATGCCGGTTTAGAAGGGATTGACGTCTATCTCGTCTCGAGAGACGCGGCGAAAGCGGGTCAACTCGTCGAGAAGTATCGTTTTGCCGGTCAGTATGCATCACTCGAAGACGTCCCGTTCGAGACGATGGACGGCGCGTTGATTCACTCGACGACATCCGTTCATGCCGACCAGGTCGGTGACGTACTCGCGCAAGGTGTGCCCGTCTTCATCGATAAGCCGGTCACGTTCATGCTCGAGGACACGGAGCGGCTCGTACGCCTCGCTGCCGAGCAGGGCGTCGATCTCATCACCGGGTTCAACCGCCGTTTCGCGACGGCGACGGCTGCCTTAAAAGAAGTGTCCGACCCGAATCTGATTTTGATTCAAAAGAATCGGACGTATCAACCGGCGACGCTGCGTGAGTTCATCATCGAAGACTTCGTCCACGTCGTCGATACGCTCCGCTATTTGACAGGGCTCGCCCCTGTCGAGAATTTGGCCGTCCGGACGCGCCATGAGTCCGGGACGTTGAAACAGCTCCAGATTCAATTCACGGCCGGAGGGGTCGAAGCGGTCGGGATCATGAACCGGGACAACGGCTGTACGGAAGAAGTGATGGAAGTGATGTCGCCTCGTCTGAAGCGGGTGTCGCGCGACGTTGAGCGTGTGTATGATTTCACCCGTGACGGCATGCTCGAGCGGGCACTGAATCCGTGGGAGTCGAATTTGACGCGTCGCGGCTTCACGACCATGCTCGACGAGTTCCTGAAGCTCCTCGCAGGTGAACCGAATGACTCGGTGCGGGCAGAGGACAGTTTGACGACGCACGCGCTCTGTGAGCGCATACTAGAGGAGGCTTCGCGTTGACCGTGTCGTTTCTGTGGCCCATCGGGCGGGTATTAACTCCGTAAAAGGAGGGGATGCGCATGGATATTCGTGAGCTCGTCATGCAGGTGAACGACCTTTTATGGACGTACGTACTCATTTTCGTTTTGATTGCCGGAGGGTTGTATTTCACCATCCGGATGGGATTCGTCCAGTTCCGCATGTTGCCGGAGATGTTCAAGTTGCTGTTCGTCAAAGGAATCAAACACGAGAAAGGGCAAGTTTCATCGTTCCAGGCGTTCGCCATCGGAACGGCCGCACGGGTTGGGACAGGGAATATCGCCGGCGTCTCGACGGCCATCGCACTCGGTGGACCGGGCGCCGTTTTCTGGATGTGGCTCATCGCCTTGATCGGTTCGGCTTCTGCCTTCGTCGAGAGCACGCTCGCCCAAGTGTATAAAGTGCACGACGGGAAGGCGTGGCGCGGTGGACCCGCCTACTATATCGAGCGGGCACTCGGTCAACGGTGGCTCGGCATCGTGTTTGCGATTTTAATCACGTTCGCGTTTGGCTTCGCGTTCAACTCGGTACAGGCCAATACGATTGCTTTATCAATCAATAACGTCTTCGAAGTCGATACGCTCTGGGTCGGCATCGTCTTGGCTCTCGTGACGGCCGTCGTCATCTTCGGCGGGATTCGCTCGATTTCAACGTTGTCGGGGATTATCGTCCCGATTATGGCCGGCGGCTATATCCTGCTCGCCCTCTGGGTCGTGTTCACAAACCTAGAGGCCATCCCGGCCGTAATTTCGGCCATCTTCTCAGAAGGGATTCTCGGCTTCCGACAACTGCTCGGCGGTGCAGTCGGTGCGGCCGTCCTGCAAGGGATTCGCCGCGGCTTGTTCTCGAACGAGGCGGGGATGGGGTCGGCACCGAATGCGGCCGCGACCGCGGAGGTCAGCCACCCGGTCAAACAAGGCTTGATTCAATCGCTCAGCGTCTTCGTCGATACGCTCTTTATCTGTACGGCGACGGCGATGATTGTCCTCATCTCGGGAGTTCCGGGTTCAGAGGACTTCCAAGGCATCGAGTTGGCGCAAGAGGCGCTCTTGACAGAGATTGGGCCGCTCGCGACGACACTCATGACGATTGCCATCCTATTGTTCGCGTTCAGTTCGATTTTGGCGAATTACTATTATGGGGAAACGAACATCGAGTTCATCTCCGAACGAAAAGTGTATCTGGTCATCTACCGGATTGCGGTCGTCGGGATGGTCTTGTTCGGCTCGGTTCGATCGGCGGGGTTGGTCTGGTCGATCGCCGATATCTTTATGGGCTTGATGGCGCTCGTCAATATGTATGCCATCTTCCGACTCAGTAAGGTCGCCAAAGCTTTGCTCGACGATTATGTGGCGCAGAAGCGAGCCGGACATGATCCGGTGTTCAATCGTGATGATGTGGATTTACCTGGTAAAGAACATGTCGAGGCGTGGGAAGAGAAACGAGAGAACATCAGTTAAGATCGGGGCAAGAATCGGACGCGTCGCGCCATTCTTGCCTTTCCTTTATCGTATTTCTTATTTCAAATACCGCATTTATTTAATAAATTATAGAAAAGAGTGCACGAAATGATACAACCATTCCTTCATACATTCAAACGATTTTTTGCCGAACGATTTTTCGACCAAGCCGCCATGTTGGCCTATTATTTCATCTTATCGACGTTCCCGTTCTTACTGTTCGTCCTCGGGATCGTCGGGTGGCTGCCGTTCTCGAGCGGGGACGTGATTTCCGCGCTCGCCCTGGTCATGCCTGAAGCCAGTTATCGGTTGCTGGAAGGGAACATCGAGGCGATTTTTGATGATTCACGGTTGCGGATTGCCTCACTCAGCATCTTGCCGGCGCTCTGGATCTCATCGATGGCGGTCCAATCGCTCGTCCGGTCGCTCAATGACGCCTATCGCCTGATTCGGAACAAGGCGTTCTGGCGGGGCGTGTTGCAAGACATCGCCGTGACGCTCGCGCTTATGTTCGTCTTGCCGTTCTCGCTACTGATCCCGGTCATCGAGACCGCGCTTCGGGAGTTGGCGACGCATATCATCTTTATCGACGACATCGTCGAGCGCTATGCGCAAATCTGGTTCTATTTCCGCTGGATCGTGGGTACGCTCGTCCTGTTCAGCGTTTTCTTGCTCGTCTATAAGTGGTTGCCGAGCCATCGCGGCACGTTCCGCGACAGTTGGGCCGGGGCGGCGTTTGCTACCATCGGCATCTTGACAGTTTCGAACGTGTTCAGCTACTATTCACAGTATGCAAACTATGAACAGTTTTACGGTCAACTCGGTGCTTTCATCATCTTGCTGATCTGGTTCTATTTGGCGGCCTCGGTCATCCTTCTCGGGGGGCTGTTGAACGCCACGCTTATCGAACGAAAAGAAATATCCGGTTGACGTGTAAATGCTTGTTATCATTCTTTGATTCAGGGAATGATACGGTTAAGGTCACATCTTTTAATCGGAGGTGGGAAACATGGATATGCAACGGCTCGTACACAATCGTCGTTTCATCGATCAAACATTGTTTTACCTCGCCTTACAATTATGGAAGTGGGTTATGTTACTACCGGTCTTGTTCTATCTAGACGTTTCGATGAGCAGTGCCCCGTTTTCCCAGTATGTGGCGGTCAGTCTGTTGCTGTATGTGGCGTTTCGTGTCATGCAGTACGTGATTGCCAGCCGGGCTTCGTTGATGGAGTTACTCGAATTCGGCTATGCGGTGCTATCGCTCGTCCTCGTTTTCTCCTTACTGCTTGAACTCTCAGCATCGCCAGGAGCCATTGCCTTTGTGCTCGGTGTGTTCTTGGTCCATCCATCGCTCGCCTTGCACCATTACCGTGACTTCACAGAACGGAAGTGGTTGAACAAGCAGTTCCAATTGTTCAGTCCGATGCTTCGAAAAGGTGAGATTCCGGTTCACGTGCTCGTGTTGACAGAGGATGAGATTATCATCACGGCAGAGAGTGGAAAAGAGTACACGTATCGGCATATCTACTGGGGCGGATTCTATATCGAAAATGTCTCATGAAGGTGGTCTAATCATTGAATAGTGTGATTGTAATGGTATTTTGGATAGTAACATTTATTGTGTTCTTCAAAGGGGCGTTCGATATGTGGCGAGAATGGCGTGCCACGAGACAGCGCTCGGTTCTATATTTCTTTATCGTCTTGTTGCTCACTTGGTTCTGGTTCAACCCTTACCAGCTGACGGCGCTCCATCCGTTCGTCTTGATGGCGTATTATTGGAACCGGAACCGTCGGATGCGCAACGCGATGCTCGTGCTCGTCCTCGTGCCATTCTTCATTCAACTTTGGTTCATGGCGAGAGCGATGTAATTTATTCAGACCACAGACAAGATGTCTGTGGTTTTTTCTTTAATCCTTTGTCACGGCCATTTATAAAACAAGCCGCGTTAGAGTAAGGATACGCGACCGTGCGCAACAAAAAAACGCGAGCCGTTCGGGAGGGCACTGAAAAACTTCAAATGATTTTGAACAGAGGAGCGTCGTCCCGGGAGGGATGACGCTCCTCTGTTTTCATCGCCCTTCAGCC